>CAYYHR010000197.1:0-6547 GCA_964471705.1 uncultured Chromatiaceae bacterium | reverse complement strand
CGATACTGCGCGAGGTCATCGCGGCCGCCCGGCTGCTCGAGGAGGACTTCGGCGTCGCGGCCGATGTTTGGAGCGTACCGAGCTTCACCCTGTTACGGCGTGAGGGCCTGGCGGTACAACGCTGGAACATGCTGCACCCACAAGCGACACCCCGGCGCAGTTATGTCGAGAAATGCCTCGCCAAACACCCCGGCCCGGTGGTCGCGGCAACCGACTACATGCGTAGCTTCGCAGACCAGATCCGCCCCTTCATCCACCGAAATTACAGCGTTCTGGGCACGGACGGTTATGGCCGCAGCGATACCCGGAGCAGACTACGTGCGTTCTTCGAAGTCGACCGCTATTACGTGGCGGTCGCGGCACTCAAGGCGCTGGCCGATGAACAGGAGATCCCGGCGGAAAAGATGTCCGAAGCGCTCGAGAGGTACCAGATTGATCCGGAGAAACCGGATCCGGCGACGGTTTGATGAGTGACCTGCCAATACCGCAAACCGTAACCCTGCAAGGCATCTCTACTCAATCTTGCCTATCCGTCGTCGACACAGCGCAGTACAGGCAAATGGCGGCATGAAACCCGTAGCCAATAAAACTGACTAATTGACTCAGAAAAGACATGTCGACGTTGGAACTTCCCGGCGGGTCGATTTCGCGACGCCATTCTCCGACACCCGGCCTGCATGGGAAGCCGGGAGGGCTGAGCTGAGCTAACGATCATGGGACGAGGCGAGCCACCCCCGAGGATGAAAGGTCGCCTCGCCCCTGATCGTTCCCTCTCCCCGGCCCTCTCCCATAAAGGGAGAGGGGGAGTCGGAGCGCCTTCGGCGCGTACTTTCATAGTAAGCGATCGATTAGCGGCCGAGACCTGACCCACACGGACGCGCGAAATCCAGATCGCCGACGGAGGCGTTGCCGAAATGGGAGTAGAAGGTATCCTCGAGGCCGGCTTCGTGACGACGACCGCCGATAAGCTCATCAACTGGGCGCGTACCGGCTCCATGTGGCCCATGACGTTCGGGCTCGCCTGCTGCGCGGTGGAGATGATGCATGCCGGGGCAGCGCGCTACGACTTGGATCGCTTCGGCATGGTGTTTCGGCCTAGCCCCCGCCAATCCGACGTGATGATTGTAGCAGGGACACTGGTCAACAAGATGGCGCCTGCGCTGCGCCGGGTCTATGACCAGATGGCCGAGCCCCGCTGGGTCATCTCCATGGGCTCCTGTGCCAACGGCGGCGGCTATTACCACTACTCCTATTCCGTTGTGCGTGGCTGCGACCGAATCGTGCCCGTGGATGTGTATGTGCCCGGGTGCCCGCCGACTGCGGAGGCCCTTCTGTACGGAATCCTTCAGCTTCAGAACAAGATCCGGCGGACAAACACGATTGCCCGTTAGCGGCTCCACAGCTCCGTCATAGGCCCATCCGCCACTCGGTTGCGGCATTGACGGTCCGGATGCTGGGCGGCAGGCGGGAATCGCCGGTGAGATAGATGTCGATGGCCCTGGTCGCATCGCGCCCTTCGCCGATGGCCCAGACCACGAGGGATTGCCCCATGTTGGCATCCCCTGCGGCGAAGACCCCTTCGAGGTTGGTCATTATGTCCTCGCGGCCGACCGCAACGGTGCCGTTCTCGCGCAGCGCGAGATTGTCGCCGGCAAAGGGTCCGGTTTCCGGGCCGCGGAAGCCCAAGGCGATCAACACCAGGTGGGCTGGTATACGCACATCGGCCTCCACCAGCCTCTTCGACAGGCGCCGGCGTCTTCCGCTGTACTCCCAGGTGACGCGCTGGCCGCGCACGGCAACGACATGCTGTCCGACGGGATCGGCCTCGAAGGCCATTGCCTCGAACCCGTATTCGTCCTTGCTGCCTTCCTCCTGGGCGTAAGTCTGGCTGTAGGTGAGCGGCGCCTCAGGCCATGGATTGTCCGCGGGGCGCTCTTGAGGCCGCGGCGTATTGATGTCGACTTGTACCACCTGGGCCGCTCCCTGGCGCAGCGCCGTTGCCACACAGTCGGCGCCGGTGTCGCCGCCGCCGAGGACAACCACTCTGCGATCCTTGGCCGACATCGACAACGCGACCTCGCGCCCTGCCTGGCGCCTGTTCTCGGCGACGAGATAGGGCATCGCGAGCTCGACGCCCTCGAGATTTCGGCCCGGGATTGTGAGCTCGCGCGGGACATGAGCACCGAGTGCCAGGCAAACGGCATCGTGCTCTTCCCGCAGGGCGGTTAGAGGGAGGTCGACGCCGACATGGACTCCGGTGCGAAAGGAGATTCCCTCGGCCTGGAGCTGACGAACGCGGCGCCGGATCTGGTGCTTGGCGAGCTTGAAGTCGGGGATCCCGTGGACCATGAGACCGCCGACGGCATCGTCGCGCTCGAAGACGGTTACTCGATGTCCCGAGCGGTTCAACTGCTGGGCGGCCGCCAGCCCGGCGGGACCGCTGCCCACGAGCGCCACCCGATAGCCGGTGCGCTCCGCCGGTGGCTCGGGGACGATCCAGCCCTCCGCCCAGCCCTTGTCCACGATGGCGCGCTCGATGCTCTTGACGGTCACCGCTGCCCCGCCGAGAGCCAGCACGCAGGCGGGCTCGCAGGGCGCGGGGCAGGTGTAGCCGGTAAACTCGGGAAAATTATTGGTCGCATGCAGCCGGCGCAGCGCCTCCCGCCAATGGCCCCGGGAAACGAGATGGTTCCATTCCGGGATGCGGTTTCCGATCGGACAGCCTCCCATGCAAGTGGGCACGCCGCAGTCCATGCAGCGCTCCCCTTGTTGTTGCAAGGCCTGCGTCTCCCAGGTGGGCGCATAGATCTCTTGATAATCTCGTACCCGCACCGCCGGCTCCCGGTAGCCGATGGGCGTTCGGGCGATGCGCAGGTACCCGTTTGGATGGCGCTCGCTCATCGCGCCGCCGCCCCCGCTTCGAGGATCCGGCGCAATGGGACCGCGAGGTGCTGTGGGCTCAGGGCACGTGGCGGAAGCGGGGCGCGGAGATCCCTTCCTGCACCCAGCGCCTGGCGGATCACGCGCTCGTAGGCGATGGGCATGACCTTGACGAAGCGCTCGCGCGAGCGGGTCCAGTCGGCCAATATCCGCGCGGCTCGGGGGCTCCTCGTGAAGGTGTGATGATTCACCAAGAGGCGCCGGACCAGCCCCTCATCGCGGGCATCGGAAAGCGCACTCAGCCGCACCGACTCGGGGTTGATGCGCAAGGGGAGAGCGCCACGCTCGTCGAGGACGAAGGCCTCGCCCCCGCTCATGCCGGCGGCGAAGTTCTTGCCCACGGGGCCGAGAACGACCACGACACCCCCTGTCATGTACTCGCAGCCGTGATCCCCGATGCCCTCCACCACGGCGTAGGCGCCGGAGTTGCGTACAGCGAACCTCTCTCCGGCCTGACCTCCGAGGTAGACCTCGCCGCAGGTCGCCCCGTACAGGGCCACGTTGCCGATGATGACGGTGTCTCCTGCACAATAGGGGACACCCGCCGGCGGGGAGACGCAGATGTGCCCCCCCGAGAGTCCCTTACCCAAGTAATCGTTGGCGCCTCCCTCCAAGTGCAGGGTCAGTCCGGAGGAGAGAAAGGCGCCGAAGCTCTGTCCGGCGTGTCCTCGGCAGAGGATCTGGAGGGTATCGGTGGGCAGCGGATCCTCGCCCCGCAACCTGGTAACCCGGGAGCTGAGCAAGGTGCCGAAGGTGCGGTCGCGGTTCGTGAGGGCCAGCTTCACCGTCGCCGGCCGTGCCGCGCGGATCAGCGGCTCGAGCCGGGGCATAAGCTTCGCTTCCTTCTGCTCAGCCACCGCATGCCGCTGCGGGCGGACCTTGCGCGGGGAATCCCCCGAGGGCGGGCGGTAGAGGAGCCGACTGAGATCGAGGCCCACCCTGGGGCGCGGCTCCAGTCGCTCCACGCGCCCGATCATCTCGTCCATGCATCGAAAGCCGAGCGCTGCCATGAGCTCGCGTACCTCATCGGCAACGAAGCGAAGGTAGCTCACCACGTGCTCGGGGCGCCCGGCGAAGCGCTGGCGCAGCTGCGGATCCTGGGTCGCCACTCCCACCGAGCAGGTGTTGCAGTGGCACTTGCGCAGCATGATGCAGCCGAGCGCGATGAGGGGCGCGGTGCCGAAGCCGAATTCCTCGGCCCCCAGCAGGGCCGCCACCACCACATCGCGGCCGGTCTTCAAGCCGCCGTCTACCCGTACCCGGATGCGCGAGCGCAGCCGGTTTGCGAGCAATACCTGCTGGGTCTCCGCCAATCCCAGCTCCCAGGGGCTCCCGGCCGACTTGATGGAGGTCTTCATGGAGGCACCCGTGCCCCCGTCGCCGCCGCTGATGAGCACCGCGTCCGCCCGCGCCTTGGCGACCCCGGCGGCTATGATGCCGACGCCGGCACAGGCGACGAGCTTGACGTGGATCTCGGCGTCGGAATTGGCGCACTTGAGGTCGAAGATGAGCTGCGCCAGGTCCTCGATAGAGTAGATGTCGTGATGGGGCGGGGGCGAGATCAGGCCCACGCCGGGTGTCGAAAAGCGCACCACGGCGATGCCCTCGTCCACCTTGGCCCCGGGCAGCTCGCCGCCCTCGCCGGGCTTGGAGCCCTGGGCCATCTTGATCTCGATCTGCCGGGCGTTTGTTAGGTACTGGATGGTTACGCCGAAACGGCCGCTCGCGACCTGCTTCATGGAGCAGGAGCGCTCGGTGCCGAAGCGCTCCACCTGCTCGCCGCCCTCGCCGGTGCCCGAGATTCCCCCAATGCGGTTCATGGCCACGGCCAGGGCCTCGTGGGCCTCCTGGCTCAGTGCTCCGAAGGACATGGAGCCGGTGGAGAAGCGTCTCATGATCGCCTCCGCCGGCTCTACCTCGTCGAGGTCGAGTCGGTCCCGCGGCTCGGTGCGTAACTCCAGCAGGCCGCGAATCGTCTGTCCCCCGTTTTCCTGCTCGTAGATGGCTGCAGCGAAGTCGCGGTAGACATCAGCCCGGCCGGTGCGGCAGGCGTGCTGGAGCAGGCCGATGGTCCGCGGTGACCAGAAGTGAAGCTCGCCGTCGCGCCGCCAGTAGTAGTCGTCCCCTTGCGGCAGGGCAAGATTGGCCGCGGGCTCGGAGCCGAAGGCCTGCTCGTGCAGCGCTCTTGCCTGCCGCTCCAACTCGCGCAGGCCGATGCCCGGCAGGTGCGCGGGGGTCCCGGTGAAGTAGCGCTCGACCAGCGCCTCCTCCAGGCCGATCGCCTCGAAGACCTGGGCTCCTTTGTACCCCTGCAGGGTGGAAATCCCCATCTTGGACATCACCTTCAGCAGCCCGTCCTCCACCGCCTTGCGGTAACCCTCGTGGGCATCCCAGATCTTGCCTTGCAGGAGATCCCGGGCGATCTGCTGGTCAAGTGTCTGGTAGGCGAGCCAGGGATGGATGGCGTCGGCGCCGTAGCCCAACAAGGTGCAGAAATGATGGACGACGCAGGGCTCGCCTGTATCCAGCACCAAGCCGGCGCGCGTTCGCCAGCCCCTTGCCACCAGAAACTTATGCAGGGCGCCGATCGCCAGGAGGCTCGGAATGGGTATCCGCCGTGGGCCTACCCGCCGATCGGAGACGACCAGCACCTCGAAGCCCGCGTCGATGGCGGCGACGGCCTCGCCGCACAAGCGTCCGAGAGCCCCTTCCAGCGTCTCGGAAGCGCCGAAGGTCATGTCCAGCTCTTGGGCGCGAACCCCCTTCGCGTCCATGCTCTTCAGAGATGCCAGCTCCCATTCGGTCAGGACCGGAGAGGCCAGCAACACCTGATGGCAGTGCTCGGGCCCGGGCTCGAGGATGTTTCGTTGCCGCCCGATGTGGGTGCGGAGCGAGGTGACGATGCGCTCGCGGATGAAGTCCAGCGGCGGATTCGAGACCTGGGCGAAGAGCTGGCGAAAATAGCCGAACAAGGGCTTGGGCTGCGCCGACAGGGCGGCCAGCGGCGTATCGGAGCCCATGGCACCCATGGGATCCTTTCCCGCCTCGGCCATGGGCACCATGAGGTACTGGAGATGTTCTTCGGTGTAGCCAAACGCCCGTTGATAGCGGGTCGGACTGTCCCGGCGGTGGGCATGGTCGGTGGCGGCCGCCAGGGTGGGCGCGGGTTTGAGCGTCGGCAGCTGCAGACGATGCTCGCGCAGCCACCTCCCGTATTCGGGACGCGCGAGCTCGGTGAAGACCTCGGACTCCGGCACAATATGCCCTTGCTCGCTGTCCACGAGAAGAAGCTCTCCGGGTCTCAGGCGGCCCTTCTTTGCCAGTGTGCGTTCGTCCAGATCCAGCACGCCCGACTCGCTGGCCAGGATCAAGCGCCCGTCGGCGGTCAGGCACCAGCGACAGGGACGGAAGCCGTTGCGATCCAGTACAGCGCCGATGTAGCGGCCGTCCGTCGCCACCACCAGGGCCGGTCCGTCCCAGGGCTCCATGAGGGTGGAATGGAAGTCGTAGAAGGCGCGCCGCTGCGGTGCAATAAGGGGGTCGTTCTCCCAAGCCTCCGGGATCATCATTCGCAAGGATTCCGGCAGTGATCGACCCGCCGACAGCA
>CAYYHR010000196.1:0-6826 GCA_964471705.1 uncultured Chromatiaceae bacterium | reverse complement strand
TGGTCCTTCATCAGGGCGATCAACGGCGACACCACCAGGGTCACGCCCGGCAGCAACAAAGCGGGCAGCTGATAACAGAGCGATTTGCCGGCACCGGTGGGAAACACCGCGGCGGCGGAATGTCCCGCCAGCAAATGGTCGATGACCTCGCGTTGGCCTGGACGGAATCGGTCGAAGCCAAAGTGCTGTCGCAGCGCAGTATCGATCTCCCGGGACATGACAAGTCCCGATCGCTTCAGATCGCCGCCCGAAAGTGCGGGCCGCCGGGCTCGTCGGACTGAAGGACCAACCCCTGCTGCTTCAGGTCTTGGAGGATCGACTCGAGGAGTGCGGCGGGCAGACCCGTGGCTTCCTGCAGCAGCGAAATCGTCATCGTGCCGGCGCTGACACGGAGGGTCTCGACGACGTAGCGTACGCGCGGGGAGATGTGCTGCAGCAGGCAGTCTCCGCTCAGCATGGGTGCGCCGGTCAGTACGCCTCCGGCCGCTCGGATCGGGGCGCCGACCTCCATGCCCTGCTCGGTGATCTCGAAGCGCGAGATCTCCTTGCCATGGGGCGAGCCGCGTACCTTGAGGACGCTGATGGCGCGCGCAATACGCCCGCCCATTTCCACGTAGCGCAACAGGATGACGTTGTCGACGATGATGGAGATCCCCTCCTCGCTCATGCGGAAGGCACCGAAGAGCTCGGTGACCTCGTGGGTCAGCAACAGCGTGACGCCTTCATGCTTGAAGTCGTCCACAAGGGAGTAAACATAGTCGCGGTAGCGGGTCCGGTTGCGGGCTGCGATCTCCAGGTCTCGGAGACTGTCGATCAGCACGCGGTGGGCCTTGGCTCGCCGAACGGCCGCCTTGACCCGGGCGGCGTGGATGTCCGGCTGGATCTCAACGGGCGAGGAATAGATCAGCTCCAGCAGACCAGCGTCCTCGAGTGCGGCCAGGTCCCAACCGAAGCCAGCGGCCAACCGGCGCAGCTGCGACGGATTTTCCTGGAAGGTCACGATGACGCCGGGCTCGCCCCGAGCACAACCCTCGGTGATGAAATGCAGACCCAGCAGGGTCTTACCGACGCCCGTGCCACCGGCGACCAGCGTGGCGCTGCCTTCCGGGACACCGCCGGCGAGCAGTTCGTCCAGGCGCGGCAGCCCGGTGGACAGATGCCCCGTGGGAACGACGTACTTCTCGAAACGCTCCGGGGTCCTGATGCGGGGGTAAGCGGTAATGCCGCCGGCAGTTATGGTGAAGGGATGAAACCCTGGGCAGAAGGGCCGGCCGCGAACCTTGTGCCACTCGAGATAGCGTTGGCGGGTGAGCCCCTCTGACTCGAAGCTGAGAAACAGAATTCCGTCGGCAACCGCGAAGATGGGCACGGTCGAAACGTCAGCCGGCAGGTATTCGCCGACCAGGAAGGCCGTGCACATGGAGCTTGCGAGGTTGACCGCCAGGTTGTAGGCGAAGACGCGCAGCTGATCGACCTGTGGTACTACGTCGCTGATGGCCTTGAAGGAGTCGATCACCACGATACGGGCCTTTTCCTCCGTGATGGCCTGCTTGATAGTCTCGATCACCTGCTGCAGCGGCTGGCTCTGAATGGCCTCACCGATATCCCGCACCACGATGCTCTGAAACATCTTCTCCGGATCGTAGAATTCGAAATCCTGCAGGAATCCCAGAAACTTGATCGTCGGCTCGGATACGGTCGTAAAGTACAGGGCACGATTCTCGGGCGTGGCGTTGGCGAAGAGCATCTGCAGCGCCAGGACCGTCTTTCCGGTGCCGGGCGCCCCGCCGATGACGTTCAGAGAGCGTAGCGAAGAGCCGCCTGGCAGAATCACGTCGTCCAGACCCGGCAGACCCGTCCAGAAGGTCCCCGCCATCGGTTTGCTACCGGTCATGTCGCAGGGCGAGATTCCGTCCGTCGCCTCGATCAGTGAAGTTGTATGATCCGCCATTGGTCAGCTCCTTCGTCCTTTCCAGCGGTAAAGATTGTCCCCATCGACCTTGGTCTCCAGCAGGATAAATCCGAGTGTCTCCAGGGCCTCCAACACGTCGTTCACCTCGTCTTGGTGCGCCGACAACCCGTGGACGAGCTCGGCCGCGGTGGCCGGTCCGCGCCGGGCCAGGGTCTCGAGCACCTGATTCTCCAGGTCGCTCAAGGAGCGCATAGGGCTGTCGAACCCCGGCCGAAAAGGCTGCGGCTGCCCTGACAGGATGCTGATCCAGGAGCCGAACCCCGGCAGGATCCGCAGCCCCTGCTCGGAGATCTCGAACTCACACACCGTCTTGTCGTGCTGGTGGCCGCGCATTTTCAGCACGCTGATACCGCGCCGCAGTGTCGATCCGATCTCCACGTAGCGCAACAGGATGACGTTGTCCGAGATGAAGGAGATGCCGTGGGCGCCGAGTTCCAGGGGCCCGAACAACCCCGGGATCTCGTTGGTCAACATGGAGGTGATGCCGCGCCCGCGAAAATCGCTGACTAGGGAGTATACGTAGTCCTTGTAATGCACCTTGTCGGGGGTGGCGATCTCGATATCCATCAGGCTGTCGATCACCACACGCCGGGCGCCAACCATTGCGATGGCGTCTTTGATCGACTCGGTGTGCTCGTCCACGCCCATCTCCACCGGCGAGGTGTAGAGGATCTCGAGCATCCCCTGCTCGACATACGCCCCCAGGTCCCAGCTGAATCCCTCGGCGATTGCCTTGAGATGCTCCGGCGTTTCCTGGAAGGTCACGTACAGGGCCGGCTCGCCAGCGCTCATGCCGGCCATCGCGAAGTGCAGGGAGAGCAGGGTCTTGCCCGTGCCCGCACCACCGGCGACCAGGGTGACACTCCCCTGCGGCAGACCCCCTTTGGTCATGGCGTCCAGCCCCTGGACCCCGCTGCCGTCCACATCCCGGGAAGGGAGCGCGCTGGAAGGAATGGCGGGGGTCTTGATACGAGGGAAAAGGTGGATGCCTTCGGTGGATATGCGGAACGGGTGATCGCCGGTGAAATAGTCCATGCCCCGCATCTTGGCGATGTTCAGCCGGCGCACATTCTGCATGCCTTGCTTGGAGTTGGTGAGATAGAAGATGCCGTCGGCCACCGCGAAGATGGGGTCGCCCAGAATCTCGGCTTCGGTATATTCGCCCACCAGGAAAGAGGTGCAGGTTAAGGCCGCCAAGCTCACGGCCAGGTCGTAGCCGAAACGCCGCAACTCGGAATGACCGGCTGCCAGGTCTCGGATGACCTTGAAGCTGTCCACCGCGATAAATCGCGCTCCCCGTTCCTCGACGTTGTGCTGGATGGCGTTGAGGGCTTCGTCCAGACCCTTGTCCCGCAGCACCTGACCCAGATCCACGTAAAACAGATTCTCGTTCAGCCGCTCCAGATCGAAATAATCGAACTGTTGCTGGTAGCGGATCATCTTGAACGATGGCTCGGACAGGGTGGTGAAAAAGATGCCCGTGACCTCGTCCCGGCAGTTGTGGTACATCATCTGCTGGGTGAGAATGGTTTTTCCGGTGCCGGAGGAGCCAGTGATGATGTTCACCGAATAGAGGGGAACGCCACCCCCCAGGATGGCGTCGAGATTGGGCACGCCGGTGGGGGCGGTCTTGATTGGCTCGCGGCTCACGCTAGTGTTTTTCTGATTCGGCAGGCACGTGGAACGAGGTCAGCAATGGACGCGCGGTCGTAGTGAGTGGAAACTCTTCCAAATAAAGCTCTGTGGCCTCACGCAGATTGGTCAGTGCTTCCTCGACGGTTTCCCCTTGCGTGGTCGTTCCGGTTTCAGGGTTGTAGGCAACGTAGCCGCCTTCCGGTGCCGGCATCAAGACTGCGGAAAGCTCCATGATCTTCTCTTTTCGCTGTTACGCGCTTGGGGTTTCCAAAGGGGAGAAGCGCAGCTTTCCCCTGTGGTCGGCCCTGAAAATCGCGCTTTTCAGGGCCGCTCTAAATAGTTGCCGTTCAGGTATCCGAAGAGTGCCGTTGTGATTGCGTATGCGCAGCCAAGACGGGCATCTCCTCGGCAAACAGCTTGTTGACGATTGCCTCGCCGGTGAGCTCCGCCAGCAACTCGAACAGATCGAGGATGAGCTCTTCGAAGCCCTGGCGGATTACCCTCTTTTCCCCTTCACCCACCCGGTAGCGCATCTCCGTGGTGTTGAGGCCATTGTCACCCTCCGTTACCCACGGATTGCAAATCAGCCGGTCGTGGCCTTGTACAGGATCGTTCCGTCGCGGGTTTGGCGCACCGCGTAGCCCAGCTGCAGCAAAGTCTCCACGGCATCCCGGGCAAACTCCAAATCCAAATCGCACTCCCGGCTCAGCTCTTCCATGGTCTTTCCCGAGCCACCCATCAGCTTGTGCAGCACCCGCCGGGGATAGGGAGAGAGCAGGCTGGCCCCCGGTGGACCGCTGCTGGTGCTGGCACCGGTCAGTACGGTATCGTAATCGCTGAAGGGCTGCAGCACTTCGATGCCGGTCTGCGGCTTAATTTGGAACTCGCGCACCGACTTGGCGTGATCGGAGCCGCGCATCTTGAGCACGCTCAGTGCGCGCGCCACATGTCCCTCGATCTCCACATAACGCATCAGGATGACGTTATCGGTTACGAAGGAGACGTCGTATTCACTGACCGTGAAGGGGCCGAATATCTCGGGGATCTCCGCGGTCAGCAGGCTGGTGATACCCTGGCGCCGAAACTCGTTGACCATGGAGTAGATGTAGTCCTTGTAGCGCACCTTGTCGGGTGTGGCCAGCTCGATGTCCTTGAGGCTGTCCATCACGATGCGCCGGGCGCCGGTCTCGGCGATACACTGGTGGATCGTCTCGGCATGCTGGTCGACACTCAGCTCCACCGGCGAGCTGTAGAGCAGGAAAAGCTGACCTTCGGCCTCCAGCTGCTCCAGGTCCCAGCCGATGCCGCGGCTGAAGGCGCGCAGCATGGAGGGCGTCTCCTGGAATGTGATCAGCAAGCCGGACTCTTCCCGGCGGATGCCCTCCAGCAGGAAATGCAGGCCCAGCAAAGTCTTGCCGGTGCCGGCGCTGCCGGCGACCAGGGTGCTGGTGGCGCAGAGCACCCCATTGTAGGTCATTTCGTCCAGCCCCGGCACACCCAGGGACAGGCGGCGCTTACCTACGGGGTAGGGCTCTAGGACGGCCGGGGTCGTGAGCCGGGGATAGACGGTAATGCCATCGCTTCCGACGGAGAAGGGGTGCTTGCCGGCGAAATAGCCGTCCCCCCGCATCTTGAGCACCTCCAGGTAACGCTCGGTCTGCATCCCGCGCATGGCGTGATCCAAGTAGAAGATGCCGTCGGCAATGGCGAAGATGGGGGTCTCGTAGATGCTTTCCCAGGTGTACTCCCCCACCATCAGGGTCGTCGTACCCCAGGTGGTGAGACGGATGGCCAGACGGTAGGCGAACTCGCGCAGCTGCGGGACGTCTTTCGCCACCTCATGAAGCGCCTTGAAGGAATCGATGGCCAGCACCACCGGCGAATACTTTTCTATGTATTCCTCGATTTGAAGGGTGACCTCGTCCAGACCGCCCTGCAGCAAGGTGCTGCCGAGATCGAGATAGATGACGTTCTTGCCCACGCGCTCGGCATCGAAGAAGCTGAAGCGCTGGTTATAGCGCAACATCTTCACCGTCGGCTCGGAGACGGTCACCAGATAAGGGGCGCGGTCGTCGGCACGGGCATTGTGGAACACAATTTGCTGGGCGAGGATGGACTTGCCGGTTCCCGGCGGACCGGCGATCACATTCACCGAATTGCGCGGCAGGCCACCCTGGAGGATCCGATCCAGGCTGGGAATACCGGTAGACAGCTTTTCCAGCTCGATCATGCCCCGTGCCTCCCGTCGATCTCCTTGATCAGCTGCTGCACCAGGATGTCGCCCGTCAGCATCGCAAGGATGTCGATCAGGTTCGCTACCAGCTCGCGTAGGGCCTCGCGGATCACCTCCAGCTCCGACTCGTTCATGGAGCTTCGCAGGGTGTCGAACGACAATCCCTCGGATGTCACCTCCAGGCGCTCGACGAAGGGAAAGCTCTCCTTCGTCAAAATGATGGCGCGCTCCATGATGGCCATCACGGTGACTCGTCCCAAGGTTGGCAGAATCCGGTTCCATACCGTCTGCAACAGCTCCTCGTAGATCTCCAACACCTCTCCCTTGCGCGCTTGGCGGATGCGCTCGCTCAATACCTTGTTCGCCACTTCGCGGCCGGAGCTCGGGCCGGCGCCCTTTTCACCTTTGGTCATGGCGATCTCTTCTTGATGCGTAGGACGACCTCGCAAGGAGACCAAGGCAGGTCGCCGCAGGAGACTGGGAACTTTATCACTTCTTGAACGACGGGCGAAACAGCAGGTCGCTGATGAATCTCCCGGCGGCCGAGGGTGCGGCGAAGTAGAGAGACAGCAGATCCAGATTGGAGACATGGGTTCCGAAGTCGCGCGAGATGGGAGACGCGATGCAGCGCCTGGCCCACTCGCGCAGGAGCTCCAGGCCCCCGGAAAGCGGCAACACCTTACTCAGGGATGTCCCGGTGGACACGTCGGCGGCCACGCCCTCCAGGGTCAGCACGGACTTGCGAAAGAGCACCAAGTCCTCGCCGAAGCCGACCCCTGCCTTGAACATGGCGTCTCCGAGCAGATTCAGCAGCCAGTGCAGACTCGGCGGCTCGGTGCGATAGAGCGCCCCTACGGCCCGATCCACCACCTCGCACAACGCCGTTTCATCGGGCACACTGATGGCCATTGCAGCGATGGCCCGCCGCACTCGGTACGGGTCCAGGTTGAAGGCCCCGAGGACGATTTGCGCAGTCTGTTCCCGCT
>CAYYHR010000195.1:5552-6910 GCA_964471705.1 uncultured Chromatiaceae bacterium | reverse complement strand
CCGCCACAGAGGGGCACCCAGGTCCGCAGCTCGACACGGGATGCTGCAAGGCCCTGCGCTTCCCCGCCCCAGGCGATCGAGTAGCCGGGTCTTCCGCTCAGGGGAATCGCGATGTCCGGTCCTGCCGCGAGGCTCGCCTTTGCCGTCGGGGCTGCGCCCAGCGCCTCCTTCACCCTCGGCTCGAGGCGCCCGAGGAGCTCGAACGCCGAGCCGCGATCGGTATCCGCTTGGAGGCTGATCACCCGGACTCCGTTGCGCTGGTAGCGCCGTGCGTCCTCGGTCACCGTATCCAGCCGTTCCACCAGGCGGTCCAGGGAGATCTTGTCGCCGCGCAAGGGGCTGGTCACCTGGATGCTCTCCATGTCTTCGATCCTGGTGCGCTCGTCCTGCGGTGCCCGGACCAGGATCGGAATCGGCTCGGTGCCCTCCTGGAAAAGGCCTGTGCGGCTACCCGAATAGGTGGCATGCAGGGCGGCGGCGATCTGTGCCCGAGTCACGCCCAGTCGGCGCATGAGCTCTCCGTTCAGGACGGGGCGCGCGACCTTCACCTTGGCGCCCCAGTCGTCGCGTACCGCCTTGGCGTCCGGATCTGTTGCCATCAGCTCCTCGACCTGCTCCGCCATCCGCCGCAGCTCGACCGGGTCCGGACCGCTGATCCTCAGGAGGATGTGCCCGCCGCTGCCGTCCAGGGCTCGGGGCTCCGCCTCGACGTCGACGACGGCGTCTGGGAAGCGCTCCTGCAGGTCCGCCTGTATGCGAGGACCGATAGCGTCGATCCGGTGCGGGTCGTCCACCGCGACGAGGCTCACCGCGTAATGGCTCCCCGCATCCGACACCGGGTGGTAGCCCGGCAGGTAGCGCGGGTGGCATGCGCCGATGGCGGTGGCCACCTGCCGGATCCCCTCCTGGTCGTGAAGATAGGCCTGGATCTCGTCCATCCAGTGCTCGGTCTCCTCGATGGAGGTGCCGGCTCGAAAAGAGACCTCCACCAGAAAACGGGAGCTGGTGGACGGCGGAAAGTAGATCTGCTTGATGAATCCGAAACCGTAGAGCGACAGGGCGATCAGCACGACGGTTGTGCTGAGAAGTATCCAGCGATGGCGGATGGTGGCAGCGAGGATCCGTGTGTAGAGGTGGGAAAAGAGTCTGGCAGGGGGAGGGCTTGACTCGCCGCGCCGATTCCCGGACCCGAGGAATCGATCGGCGAGAAGCGGGCCGAGGGTCAGCGCCGTCACCCAACTGAGGGGCAGTGCAATCGAGATCACCTGAATGAGCGGTCGGCAGTAGCCACCGGCGGTGCCCTCCATCCCAGCGACGGGGGCGAAGGCGAGGACGGTCACCGCCGTGGCCGCGAGCAG
>CAYYHR010000195.1:0-5452 GCA_964471705.1 uncultured Chromatiaceae bacterium | reverse complement strand
GAGTCGGGGGGGCGGGTCCTGGTAACCGCGGTGGATCTCGGCGACGTCTCCCGTCCGTACCAACCGGTCGGGGCCGGGAGCGATCATGAGCTCGCCCAGCTCCTGCTCGGATGGATAGACCTTGCTCGGAGAGATGGCCACCTGCTCCGGCCCGATCCGGATGCTGCCCGCGTCGGCGGGCAGGTCCTCGTCGCCCAGGGCCTCGATGATCTGCTCCAGACCGACACCCAAGGCCTTGGCCCGGGCCGAGGAGACCTCGACGTACAGCGCCTCTTGCTGCTCGCCGAAAAGGTCCACCTTCTCGACGCCGTCCAGGGTGCTCAGCGCCAGGCGCAGCACCTCCGCCTCCCTTGCCAGCTCGGCAGGGGTGAATCCCGCGCCGACCAGCGCATAGTAGGAACCGTAGATGACACCGACCCGATCGTCGAAGCGGGTCGGGCCGGCACCCGGCGGCAGCTCGTTCTGCAGGTCGTCGATCCTGTGTCTCAGCTCGTCCCAAATCCGTGGCAAGTCCTGCTCGTCGTACTTGTCCTGGACGTGGACCCCGACGATGGACAGCCCGCGGGAGGAGCGCGACTCCACCCACCCCAGCTGTGCAAGCTGCCGAACGGCGGTCTCGACCTTCTGCGAGACCTCCACCTCGACCTCCGCGGCGGATGCGCCGGGATAGGGCGTGATCACCCGCACCTCCCGATCGGTGAGCGGAGGATCACCCTGACGCGGAAGATCCGAGAAGGCGAGCCAGCCCAGGATCAGGACCGCAAGGGACAGGGACCAGGCGAGGGCCTCCCTGGTGGTGACCGTCTCGGCGATTGTCATTGGTCCTTGCCCGCCTCCCGGTCATCCCAGAGGCGCACCCGGCGACCCTCGGCGAGCTGCATGACACCGGCCACGACGACCCGCTCGCCGCCGACCAGTCCGTCCTGGACCTGCACCTGATCCGATCCCGCAAACCGGCCGATTCGGATGTCCCGGCGGTGGGCCCGCGGCTCCTCTCCCTCCACCAACCAGACATAATCCTTGCCGTCGGGGTCGGTCATCACCGCGATGGCGGGTACCAGGACGGGGCTCAGGCGAATAGCATCTCCCGCACCTTTGATGCGCACAGTGCCTATGGTATCGGGCGGGAGGTCGATGCCCTTCGTCTTCTCCATTTCCAGGACCAGGAGATGGCCTCCGCCGCCGGTATCGGCGACGGGCTCCGTTCCCTTCAGGCTCAGGGCAAAGTCCTCGTCCGATACAGTGGGAAAGCGGGCGGTTGCCGAGATCCCCTTCGTGCCCGCTTCCTGCACCGCCGCTATCAGATACGGCGGGGCATCGGCAAGGACCTCGAGGTGGCCGGTATCCTGCAGGCTCAGAATGGTCTCGCCTGCCTGAATGCGTTGCCTCGGTCGGGCCAGGCAACGGGTAACGATTCCGTCGAAGGGTGCCCGCAGGCTGGTGTGCTCGAGCTGATCCTCCGCCTTTTGCACCTCCACCTCCAGGGAATCGATGTGGATCTGAGCCTCCTCGAGCTTGCCGGCGGTGCGCTTCAGCATGGAGTCGCTGACCAGGTTCGGATTGATGCCCTTCATCTTCTGCATGCGCTCGTCCTCGGCCTGGGCGAGATCCAGGGCGGAGTAGGCCTCACGCAGGTTGTTCTCGGCGCCATGCAGGGCGGAAGTGAATCCCTTGGGTTCTATCTGTGCCAGCAGCTCCCCTTTCTGCACCTCCAGCCCTTCATGCCCGGCGATCGGCAGCTCCTCGATCTGCCCACTCACCTTCTCGAAAGAGAGGTCGACCGGTGGCACCTGACGCACCCGACCTGGAAGCTCGATGCCGTCGTCGGAGGCCGATGCGGACACGAGGAGGGTCTTGACCGGCCGGGGCGGCGCCGATCCCCCTCGAGGCTGGCCCTCGCCGGTGTCGCTGCAGCCGGCGAAGGCCGCGAGCAGAAGCAGACAGAAGCCGGCGACCCCCATCCGGGCAAGCCCTGTTCTGTTGCTGGGTACATGCATCATCGGTGGTCCGTTATGGCTTCGTCCCGCTCCTAGGATAAACTGTCGGTACCTTCGGAGCTGCAGCTCGATGCGGGAGCCGTGCAGAGGCTCGAGGAACCATGGCATCTACGGCAAAGTTTCTACTCGTCGCCCTCATCGTCCTACCGTTTTCGGCGGCGACGGCGCAACAAGACGCGAAAGAGGGGGACGGGAGCAACAGGACCGCATCCTCGGCGACGGAGCCGACCCGGTCCGGAACATCTCCCACGCCTCCCGACACCCCTCCGCTGGGCAAGAAGAAGCTGCGACCCTTGATCGACCGAACGGCCAAGCGATACGGGGTGGAGCGCGCTCTGGTCCATGCCGTCGTGGCGGCCGAGTCCGCCTACAACCCCCACGCAGTGTCCAGCGCCGGCGCCATCGGCCTCATGCAGGTGATGCCGGCGACGGCCGCGGATTATGGGATTGCCGACGCCTCGGCCCTGTTCGATCCCAAGATCAACGTCAACACGGGGACGCGCCACCTCAAGCGCCTGTTGCGCAAATACGGCAACGACTACGGTCGGACCATCATGGCCTACAATGCAGGCGAGGGCGTTGTGGACCGCACCAACAGCAATGTTACCTACGCTGAAACCCTCGATTACACGGTCGCGGTCATCCGCAACTACCGGCGCAACGGCGGCAAGCGGCCGACGGAGGAGGCCCTTAAGAAGGTCGCCATGCTGAAGAAAATCAGCAGCTCGAGGAAAGGACGCCGCCTGATGAAGAAGTACCTGGATCTTTCCCTGCTGTCACGCCCGGTATACTCGGCCGTGCCACTTCGCTCCCTGGATCCCGGTCTTCTGCGGGCTGGCCCGGAGAGCCGCCCGATGATCGTGCTGGAGTCACCGAAGCGGAACTGACTCCGGCCTGCGCTCACCCGCTCGAACAGACGCAATTGCGCCCGCTGTGCTTTGCCCGGTAGAGGGCTGCATCCGCCAACCTCAGCAGCCTTTCGGCATCCCGGGCCATCGGATGCGGACCGGAAGCCACTCCGGCGCTGAAGCTGATACGCAGCTCGGGCGCTTCTCGTACCAAAGCCCGCTCTTACAGTTCTTGCTGAAGCCGCCGGGCGAGCCGTACCCCTGCTCGCCCGCCCCGACCGCGGCAAACCATTGACCCTACCTCCCCCCAATCGGGCCGCCAAGCTACGCTCGGTGGCAGTTATCCCGATGCGTCAGGGATGGAGCCTGTAACGATGGTGCGCCTCTTCGTCCCGGTAATGGACGTCGGTCCAGCACTTGGGCAAGTCCTCGCCGGAGCAGAAGACCAGGTCCGCCTTCGCGAGCTCCTCCGGCTCCTGCACCTCCTCACCCGCGTGGAAACGGCCTATCAAGGTCGCGTGCATCGGGTTGAACAGATCCCGCATGCTCAGCACTTCCACCAGCTTTCCGGTAGCTCTTTGCTTGATGAACATGGTCGACCTCCTCGTTCGATTCGCAATTGTATCCTTACCTTTCAGTATGACTTCCGGGGCGGCGATTGCAATCGAACTGTCCGAGACGCCCAAGGCAGGAGCGGCTTCAGCTGCCTTGTGCGGCCCACTGCTCGGGGGTAAACGTCTTGATGGAGAGGGCATGAAGCTCGCCGCTCTCGATCTGGGGCTTAACGGTCGCCATGACCAACCGCTGCCTCTGCAGCGGGCTCTTGCCCGTGAAGAGATCGCTGACGACCACCGCCTCGAAATGGCTTCCGTCGCCGGTCACATCCACCTGTGCGCCGGGCATGCCCTCCCGGATCAGGTTTGCTACGGCTTCTGTCTGCATCACTGGTACCTCATAGCTCGCGCGTCGCTCGGAACCGGATGTCCGGCCAGCGCTCCTCGGTCAGGCTCAGATTGACCCGGGTCGGGGCCAGGTAGACGAGGCGGCCATCCCCGTCCTCGGCCAGGTTCTCGTAGGCCTTGTCCCGGAAGCGCGAGAGCAGGATCTCGTCCTCGCAGTCCACCCATCGTGCGGTCTGGATAGTCACCGGCTCCACCATCGCCTCGACCCCGTATTCGTCCCTGAGCCGGTAGGCGGCCACGTCGAACTGGAGCATCCCCACGGCCCCCAGGATCATGTCGTTGTTCTTGAGCGGTCGGAATACCTGGGTGGCGCCTTCCTCGCTCAGTTGGACGACACCCTTGCTCAGGGCCTTCATCCGCAGGGGATCCTTGAGCACGACCCGGCGGAACAGCTCCGGGGCGAAAAAGGGGATGCCGCCGTACTTGAGGTCCTCCCCTTCGGTAAAGGTATCCCCGACCTGGATGGTCCCGTGGTTGTGCAGGCCGATGATATCCCCCGGCCAGGCCTCCTCCACGTGGCGGCGCTCGTCCGCCTGAAAGGTGATGGCATTGGCCACCTGGACCGACTTGCCGGTCCGCACGTGGCGCATCTTCATCCCCTTCTTGTAGCTGCCGGAGCAGACCCGCAGGAAGGCGATGCGGTCCCGGTGTGCGGGATCCATGTTCGCCTGGATCTTGAACACGAAACCGGTGAACTTCTCCTCGGACGGCGCAACCTCCCGCTGCAGGCTCTCCCTGGGCCGTGGCGGCGGGGCGTAGCCGACGAAGGCATCCAGCAGCTCCTTGACACCAAAATTGTTGATGGCGGAGCCGAAGAAGACCGGAGTCTGGATGCCGGCGCGGTAAGCCTCCAGGTCCAACGGGTGACTGGCACCCTGGACCAGCTCCATCTCCTCGCGCAGTTCGGCGGCCTGATCCCCCAACAGCTCGTCCATGCGCGGGTTGTCGATTCCCTCGATGACCTCGCCATCGGCGATCTTGCCGCCGTGACGGGCGCTGAACAGGTGCGTCCGGTCGGTACGCAAGTCGTAGACGCCCTTGAGCCGCTTGCCCATGCCGATGGGCCAGGTAACCGGGGCGCACTGGATCTTCAGCACCTGCTCGATCTCGTCCAGGATCTCGATGGCGTCCCGCCCCTCCCGATCCAGCTTGTTGACGAAGGTGAGGATGGGGGTGTCCCGCAACCGGCACACGTCCATGAGCTTGATGGTGCGGTCCTCCACGCCCTTGGCCGCGTCGATGACCATCAGGGCGGAGTCCACGGCCGTCAGGGTGCGATAGGTATCCTCGGAGAAGTCCTCGTGGCCGGGGGTGTCCAGCAGGTTCACGATCGCCTCCCCGTAGGGGAACTGCATGACGGAGGAGGTCACCGAGATGCCGCGCTGCTTTTCCAGCTCCATCCAGTCGGAGGTGGCGTGGCGGGCGGCCTTGCGCCCCTTGACGGTGCCGGCCATCTGGATGGCGCCGCCGAAGAGCAGAAGCTTCTCGGTGAGGGTGGTCTTACCCGCGTCCGGATGGGAGATGATGGCAAAGGTGCGGCGCTTGGCAAGCTGCTCTTGGAGCTGACTCATGGAGAAAGAGGGGTAATTAAAACCTTATATTCTAACCTAGCGATCCGTCGGGCGGATGCGGATCTTGCACCCAC
>CAYYHR010000194.1:3076-6934 GCA_964471705.1 uncultured Chromatiaceae bacterium | reverse complement strand
AGCTTGGCATTGAGCAGGGCGAGGTGATCAGCCGCAAAGCCACTGAGCCCTCCGTCCTTGCCCCGAATCAGCCAGGGGGGCCAGTCGTCACCTCCGCCGATGACGATACGCGGATGCGCCTCGAGCCAGGCGCGTTGCGCCGGTGTCAGTAGATCGGGATCGGTAGCACCGGCAACGGCTCGCGTTACCGCGAAGAGCGTCAGCCACAGCACCCCGAGCCAGAGATGGCGTGGAGCATGACGACGCACCTCGCAGATGCCGTCATCGTGAGGCCCTCGCATCTTCGTGACGGTCAGCAAGATCGACGATCGCTGCGGCGAAAAGGCGTACTCCCGATCTGAGCCGAGAGATGATACACGGGCTCGGCATCAGTCCGATAGACAGTGGAATCCCTGGTGCTGGGATCCGATCCCGTCGGGGCGAGCGGCTGATCGGCGCCCGCTTCCCCTCTTGTCACGGACAGGTAGCCGCGACGCATGGGGAAGCGGTGCTCGACCCGCTATCCCGCATCCGAGGTGTTCAGCTCCTGCTTGAGCGCCTCTTCGATATCCTCTGCCGCCATCTCTACCTTCCCCTGGGTCTCGGCCTCCAGAGCACGCTCGGCCTGGCGCTGCCGCCGCCGCTCTTTGTGGTAGGAAAGGCCGGTCCCGGCGGGGATCAGACGCCCGACGATGACGTTCTCCTTCAGACCGGTGAGGCGATCCGTAGAGCCACGCACGGCCGCCTCGGTCAGGACCCGTGTAGTCTCCTGAAACGAGGCCGCGGAGATGAAGGACTCGGTAGCCAGCGAAGCCTTCGTGATACCGAGCAGGAGCGGATGGTAGAGAGCCGAATGCCCCCCTTCTTCCGCCACGCGCGTATTCTCTGCCAATACCAGCGAGTGCTCGGCCTGCTCGCCACGCAGCAGCCTGGTATCGCCGGCGTTCGTAACCTCAACCTTGCGCAGCATTTGGCGAACGATCACCTCGATGTGCTTGTCGTTGATCTTCACGCCCTGGAGTCGGTAGACGTCCTGAATCTCCTTGACCAGATACTCGGCCAGTGCCGTCACACCCTTCAAGCGAAGAATATCGTGCGGATTGAGCTCCCCGTCGGAGATCACCTCGCCCTTCTCCACGTGCTCACCCTCGAAGACATTGACGTGGCGCCACTTCGGGATCAGCTCTTCCACCACCTCCCCATCGTCCGTGGTGATGATGAGCCGCTGCTTGCCCTTGGTATCCTTTCCGAAGCTGATGGTCCCGGATGCCTCAGCAAGGAGGGCCTGGTCCTTGGGCTTGCGCGCCTCGAAGAGGTCGGCTACCCGTGGCAGACCACCCGTGATATCACGGGTCTTGCTCGACTCCTGCGGGATGCGTGCCAACACGTCACCAACACCTACCTGCGCGTTGTCGGCAACGCTCACGATGGCCCCCGCCGGCAGGAAATAGCGCGCCGGCATATCGGTACCGGCGATGTTGAGCTCCTGCTCATCTTCATCGAGCAGTCTCACCATGGGGCGAAGGTCCTTGCCGTGAGCCGGACGCTGTTTGGGATCGATGACCACCTGAGAGGTGAGTCCCGTCACCTCGTCGGTTTCGCTTTGCACCGTGAGACCATCGATGAAGTCCTCGAAATGCAGGCGCCCGGCCACCTCGGTGATGACCGGGTGGGTGTGGGGGTCCCAGATCGCCACCACTTGGCCACCGCGCACGGTATCGCCGTCACCGACCTGCAACGTGGCTCCGTAGGGGACCTTGTAGCGTTCCTTCTCCAGGCCCATGTCGTCGGCCACCGTCAGCTCGCCGGACCGGGACACGGCCACCAGGTTGCCGCTCAGATGCTCGACCGTCTTGATGTTGTGCAGGCGCACCGAGCCGGCGCTCTTGATCTCGATGTTGTTGACCGCAGCCGCCCGGGATGCGGCCCCCCCGATGTGGAAGGTGCGCATGGTCAGCTGGGTACCGGGCTCGCCGATGGACTGGGCCGCGATGACTCCTACCGCTTCGCCCATGTTCACCCGGTGCCCGCGGGCCAGATCCCGACCATAGCATTGGGCACAGACGCCGATACGCGATTCGCAGGTAATCGGGGATCGCACCATCACTTGATCGATGCCGACCGTCTCCAGCGTAGCGACCCAGGTCTCGTCGAGGAGCGTACCGGCAGGGCAGATCAGATCATCGGTGCCGGGCCGGTAGACATCCACAGCGGTAACGCGACCGAGAATGCGCTCGCGCAGCCCCTCGACCACATCCCCACCCTCGATGATAGGTGTCATCAGCAACCCGCCCTCGGTCCCGCAATCTTCTTCGAGGACCACCATGTCCTGCGCCACGTCCACCAAGCGCCGGGTGAGATACCCGGAGTTGGCAGTCTTCAATGCGGTATCGGCGAGGCCCTTGCGCGCACCGTGGGTGGAAATGAAGTACTGGATGACGTTCAAGCCTTCGCGGAAGTTGGCGGTGATCGGGGTCTCGATAATGGAGCCGTCCGGCTTGGCCATCAGACCGCGCATACCGGCAAGCTGTCGAATCTGCGCCGCCGAGCCGCGGGCTCCGGAGTCCGCCATCATGTAGATGGAGTTGAAGGAGTCTTGTTTGCGCTCCCCGGAGATATAGGCCCCCGGCGCAGAAAGTAGCGCCCGTACGTTCTTCTTCAGGTTTTCTCCTTGGACATTGTCGATATCGAGCTGGGCCTCGATCCGCCCCCGGTAATCGGCTAGTGCGGAGACGGCCTGCTCGCGAAAGTCCGCGATCTCGATCTCACCCGACCCGAGCTTGTCAGCGGCCTCATCGACCTGTGATTGCAGGGCGGAAAAAAGGCTCCGCACGGCATCCCTGTCGGCCTCGCCTGCGGCGCTGAGCGCCCCCTGGCGATACAGGCTCACCAGACGCCGGGCCTCGAAAGAGGAGTCGACCTGCGCGAGCTCACCGCCGAGCTTTCCCATCATGGCCTTTGCAACCTGATCGTTGGTGTGCGACCAGATATCCACGACCTTGTTGTAACGCTCGCCGTTGGTCACCAGGCCGGAGGCGTACTGCTCCTCGATCTCCTTGACCTGACTCTCGGCCGCCGCCAGGATATCCACCTTCTCCTCGGGTACCGTCATGTCACCGAGGCCGATGGAGATGCCCGCCCGCGTAGCCATCCGAAAGCCCAGATACATGATCTGATCGGCGAAAACGACCGTCTTCTTCAAGCCCAGGACCCGGTAACAGCGGTTGATCAGTCGCGAGATCGCCTTCTTGCCGAGGGGTTGGTCTACCAGGTCGAAGGGCAGACCATCGGGCACGATCTCGAACACCAGGGCACGTCCCAGCACCGTCTCCTTGATCGAGACCACTTGGTGTTGGCTGCCGTCTTCTTCGGTCAGCACCTCGCGTATGCGCACCCGGACACGCGCGTGCAGATCCGCATGCCCGGTCTCGTAGGCGCGCCGAGCCTCGACAATGCCGGAAAAGACGCTGCCCTCGCCCCGAGCACCGACGCGATCGCGGGTCATGAAATAGAGCCCCAGCACCACATCCTGGGACGGCACGATGATGGGCTCACCGTTTGCCGGCGAGAGGATGTTGTTGGAGGCCATCATCAGGGCACGCGCCTCCAGCTGCGCCTCCAGGGACAGGGGCACGTGAACCGCCATCTGGTCGCCGTCGAAATCGGCATTGAAGGCGGTGCAGACCAAGGGGTGCAGCTGGATGGCCTTGCCCTCGATGAGGACGGGCTCGAAGCCCTGGATGCCCAAGCGGTGCAGGGTCGGCGCACGGTTGAGCATGACCGGGTGCTCGCGGATCACCTCCTCGAGGATGTCCCAGACCTCCGCCGTGCCGCGCTCGACCATCTTCTTGGCCGCCTTGATGGTGGTGGCCAGGCCGC
>CAYYHR010000194.1:0-3066 GCA_964471705.1 uncultured Chromatiaceae bacterium | reverse complement strand
AACTGCAGCTTACTGAAGATGAAGGGCTTGAACAGCTCGAGGGCCATGCGCTTGGGCAGGCCGCACTGGTGCAGCTTGAGGGTCGGACCCACGACGATGACCGAGCGGCCGGAGTAGTCGACACGCTTGCCCAACAGATTCTGACGAAAGCGCCCCTGTTTGCCCTTGATCATGTCCGCGAGCGACTTGAGCGGGCGTTTGTTGGTGCCGGTGATGGCACGGCCCCGCCGGCCGTTGTCCAACAGGGCATCCACCGACTCCTGCAGCATGCGCTTCTCGTTGCGAACGATGATGTCCGGAGCCACCAAGTCCAACAACCGCTTCAGGCGATTGTTGCGGTTGATGACGCGCCGGTACAAGTCGTTCAGATCCGAGGTAGCGAACCGCCCGCCGTCCAGCGGTACCAGGGGCCGCAGCTCCGGCGGGAGCACGGGAAGCACGGTGAGGATCATCCACTCCGGGCGGTTCCCCGAGTCCTGCAGCGACTCCACCAGCTTGAGCCGCTTGGTGAGCTTCTTGATCTTGGTCTCGGAGTTGGTGGACTCCATGTCCTCGCGCATGCGCCGGATCTCCGCCGGCAGGTCGATGGTACGCAGTAGCTCGTAAACGGCCTCGGCCCCCATGCGGGCATCGAACTCGTCGCCGTTCTCCTCCAGGGCCTCCAGGTATTGCTCGTCGGTGAGGAGCTGACCCCGCTCGAGGCTCTGGACCAGTCCCGGGTCCACGACCACGAAGGACTCGAAATAGAGAATGCGCTCGATGTCGCGCAGGGTCATATCCAGCAACAGCCCGATACGCGAAGGGAGGGACTTGAGGAACCAGATATGGGCGACTGGACTGGCCAGGTCGATATGACCCATACGCTCGCGCCGCACCTTGGCCAGGGTGACCTCCACCCCGCACTTCTCGCACACCACACCCCGATGCTTCAGGCGCTTGTACTTTCCGCACAGGCACTCGTAGTCGTTGATGGGACCGAAGATCTTGGCGCAGAAGAGGCCGTCGCGCTCCGGCTTGAAGGTGCGGTAGTTGATGGTCTCCGGCTTCTTGACCTCGCCGTAGGACCAGGACCGAATCATATCGGGTGATGCCAGACCGATCTTGATGGCGTCGAACTCCAACGCCTGACCCTGGTGCTTGAGAATCTTGAGAAGGTCTTTCAATTCAGTTCCTCCGGAGTGGAGAGCCGAGGGAGAGGGAGTCGCGCCTGAAGTCGTATCCAGGATCTCGCGCCCGTGCCTGCACCCTTGCTAATCCTGTTCCAATTCGACATTGATACCCAGCGAGCGGATCTCCTTTACCAGCACGTTGAACGACTCCGGCATCCCCGCCTCCATACGGTGATCCCCATCGACGATGTTCTTGTACATGCGGGTGCGCCCGTTCACGTCGTCCGACTTGACGGTGAGCATCTCTTGAAGGGTATAGGTGGCACCATAGGCCTCCAGCGCCCAGACCTCCATTTCCCCGAAACGCTGGCCGCCGAACTGGGCCTTACCGCCGAGGGGCTGCTGGGTAACCAGGCTGTAGGGTCCGGTGGAGCGGGCATGCATCTTGTCGTCCACCAGGTGATTGAGCTTGAGCATGTACATGTAACCAACCGTGACCGGTCGCTCGAAGGCATCTCCCGTGCGCCCGTCGTAGAGCTGAGTCTGCGCCAAGGGGATACCCTTATCCCGATTGTCTCGACCGGCCAGAGAGAGCATCTCTAGTATTTCATCCTCGGATGCGCCGTCGAACACGGGCGTGGCCAAGGGAACCCCCTTGGTAAGGCCCCTGGCGAGGATGAGAATCTCCTCGTCGCTCAGGCTGTCCAGATCCTCTTGCTTGCCGCTGCTGTTGTAAATCTTCTCGAGGAAGGCCCTGATCTTTGCGACCTCGGCCTGTGCGCGCAGCATCTTGCCGATCTGTATACCCATGCCGTTAGCGGCCCAGCCCAGGTGTGTCTCCAGGACCTGACCCACATTCATGCGCGAAGGAACACCGAGGGGGTTGAGGACGATATCGACCGGCTCGCCATCGGCGGAGAAGGGCATGTCCTCCACCGGGACGATCATGGAGATGACCCCCTTGTTGCCGTGCCGACCGGCCATCTTGTCCCCGGGCTGGACGCGGCGCCTTACCGCCACATAGACCTTGACCATCTTGAGCACCCCCGGGGCCAGATCGTCGCCCTGGGTGATCTTGCGCCTCTTCACCTCGAAGCGCTCGCGAAAGTCCTCTCGTTGCTGGGCGATCTGATTAGTGACCGCCTCGAGCTGGCTGGCGGATTCCTCGGAGCGCAAACGAATCTCGAGCCACTTTTCCCTGGAGTCCTGCTTGGCTAAATCGTTCAGATAGGTCTTGGTGATCTTGGCACCGGCGGCGAGCCCCCTGGGCCCTCCGTCCGCCACCTTTCCGACCAACATCTTTTCCACGCGTTGAAAGGTGTCGTTCTCCATGATGCGCAGCTGGTCGTCCAGGTCTTTTCGAACCCGCTCGAGCTCCAGCTCGTCGATCTGCAGAGCGCGTTTGTCCTTTTCCACCCCGTCGCGAGTAAAGACCTGCACATCCACCACCGTGCCCGCCATACCCGCGGACACGCGCAGGGACGTATCCTTCACATCCGACGCCTTCTCCCCGAAGATGGCTCGCAACAGCTTCTCTTCCGGTGTGAGCTGGGTCTCGCCCTTGGGTGTGACCTTGCCCACGAGGATATCCCCATCGCGCACCACCGCACCCACATACACGATCCCGGACTCGTCGAGCTTGGCAAGCGCCGATTCCCCCACGTTGGGAATATCGCCTGAGATCTCTTCCGGACCCAGCTTGGTATCGCGGGCCAGACAAGTGAGCTCCTCGATATGGATGCTGGTGAATCTGTCCTCCTGGACGACACGCTCGGAGATGAGGATGGAGTCTTCGAAGTTGTAGCCGTTCCAGGGCATGAAAGCCACACGCAGATTCTGCCCCAGTGCCAGCTCGCCCAGATCAGTGGAGGGGCCGTCCGCCAGCACGTCGCCGCGGTCGATGACGTGGCCGGGGGACACCAGCGGGCGCTGGTTGATGCAGGTGTTCTGATTCGAG
>CAYYHR010000193.1:0-6965 GCA_964471705.1 uncultured Chromatiaceae bacterium | reverse complement strand
CGGCATCGCTAGAACCCTCCCATGGCTCGATTCCCAGTTTCGTAAGCGTGCCTACGAGATCATCAAGGCATTCCTCGCGAGTAGAGATCCAGCTCGATGCCCAGCAGCGCCAGAACCGCCAACCCATTCGCTCCAATATCCGCTGGCGAGAGACATCCTCCATCCAACGCTCAACACCGTGATACTGATCGCCGTCACACTCTATCGCCAGTCGGCGGTCTTGGGCACCCTCTACAACGAGGTCGATACGGAATCCGCCGGCACCTACCTGGGGGGTCACGCGGTATCCACGTGTTACCAACTCGTCAAACACCTCTCGTTCGAAATCGGAATCACAAAGTTCCTGTAGCTCCTGGGCTTCTTCGCTTGCCCCTCCGAGGGGTTGCGCGAGATGATCGAGTAGACGGGCTCGTAAATCGTTGTCGTTTACGTCTCCTCGCGTGAAGCTGTGAAACACGTACATTCGATCGCGCGCTCGCGAACAGGCAACGTTGTACCGCTGCTCATAAGTACGACCCGAGTCAGCTCGAATCGATCCGGCAGCGACCATGGAGACCATCACAATATCGGCCTCCTTGCCTTGAAAGTGCATGGCGTCACCGCAACGGATCTTGTGACGCAGAAACACGTCTTCCCCCAGGGTATCGAGTATGCGATCTTGAATGTACTTGGCCTGTTCCCAACCGAGCAGAGAGACCACCCCAATCGTTCGATTATCAGTACTGGGATCTTCGGTTAACCGCTGGATCTCTTCGACAATGGCATTGGCTTCCGGCTTGTTGATCTTTTTTCGGTCCTGACGATATCCGCCCTTTACGAATACGTCGATGAGCGGCGGGTCCAGGCGCTCCGAGGGGGTTGGAACGCGCAGCGGCTTTATCCCGTCGTTGTAAAACTGGCGGTTGGAGAAAGCGATGATTGGCTCGACACAGCGAAAGTGCTCGCGTAAGCGAATGACATCCTGTGAGAACATCGTGCTTCCCAGATCGTAGACTGAACTGCCCGGAAGAAGATGTTGGCCGTAAGGCAGGTTCGCCAAGAAACGTCGCCGGAGTCCACGGATATCATCTTCCCGAATACCGACATCTGAAGGACTCACTTGCTTGTCGTCACCGACAATCAACAGTTTCTTTCCCCGAGCAATGGCCGGCAAGGCCCATACATCGCTTTGTGATGCCTCGTCGATGATCACCAAGTCGAATAGCCCAAGTTGTGCTGGGAGCGCTTCTGAAACGCGCCAATGAGGCATAATCCAACAGGGCGTTGCACCATAGGCATTATTCATGGCCTTGCGCGCGTCCCTTCGATGCCGAGTTGCTCGCACACCCATTCCCCGACCGATGTGAGTGAGTGCAATCAGATAAGCTTGCAAGGCTGCGCTTATTTTTGGAGTTGTGTTCTCTTTCAGCTTGCGCCAAGTGCGTGCCTGGATGATTCGCAAGTAGGAATCCCGTAACCGCGATTCGGCGTCAGTTCGGTCCCTGGCAAGCCCCATCAATGCCTTACGGCCATCGATAGCGTCCAAGTATCCACGCGCCCGAGACCACTCCCACGCCTCGAGCCAAGACTCGGGAAGCCAAGGATCGGTGTTTGCGTCTGGTGAGGCTTTTCGCAACTCCTGAGCCCAAGCTTGACCCCCGGCTGCTGCTATCTGCTGCGTCACCGCATCGACGGTATCCAGATCACCTTGCCGAGCGGAAATGCGGCGAAGCTCATCGAGAAGCGCTTGCCATATGTCCATTGCTTGCTCGGCAGACACCGAATCAGCTCCCATCTTTGACGTGAGAAAATCGCGCATCGATTCAACGACAGCTCCCGAGCATTCAGCAATGCTGGCTTCGATCTCCTTTCGCGTGTTCTCACATGCCTTGAGGCGGTTGTGCTCCAGGTGGGTGTCGATTGAAGCAAGTAGGCGTTCCAGGGCATCCGGCGATGCCGTCAATTGACCAAAAGTGCCTGGATCAACAAATAGCGCCTGGGCTTTTTCTTGGAGCCGTCTCGCAATACCCGAATTGAGCATCCAAGCAGCTCCGGCGTCGTTCGCATGGTCCGCAAGTGGTCTTATCGCGTTGAATCCTTGCCCCTCAATTTCCGGCCCGCCGAACTCGTGACGGATATGATCCCATTGCACGACAAGCTCATCCGCTTTCCTTGCGGCATCCAAGTAATCAGCAACCCACTTCCAATCTTTTTGGGATTGTGGGGAAACAACTCCAACGAGGACCTGGTTGAACAACGATTTGACTTCTTTACTTCCACGGAGCATACGGAACGGACGCTGCCCGGACGCGGCGCGTTGTACCGCATCATAGAGTTCAGGATTACGCTCGGCCTCTACCGGCATTTGTACGGGACGTGCAAAGAACGATTGACGACTTTTCTTCAAGTCGAGTGCATTCCTGATCCAGGTTCGCAATGGTTCTGAGACGGGATTATGGGAAGACCCGCTTAGTAACGGCCTTACCTGGCATGTCCACTCCTCCCGGAGGATTTTCCGGAGGAGTTCGAGCGCCTCAATGGCGATTTTGCGTAGCTCCTCCAGCTCCCTAAGGCTCTGTATCGTGTACTGCTGAAGGGGTGGCACCTTTCCGGGCTCCATAGTGTCTACCCGGACTTCTCGGAGCCTCAGAAGGTCGCCATGAAGGCGTGCTATATCGTCTGGGAGCGGTAGCTGCTTCGTTGTCGGCAGTACCTTCCCCAAGTAACAGATGTCCTCACCCAAACGGCGTCTTGCCCCACGCAGCTCACGGATTTGTTCGTCTCCCAAGGTGAGTTGAGTCGTTTCGTCGCCGTCCAATCGGTCAGGGAACCACGCATGTTCTTTCTCGTTTGTGACAACGTAGCGTGCCAGTTCCTCTGGGCCGGTATTCCCCCCAAGAAACGGTGTGGTCGCGGTCTGCTTTCGCGCCCATTCGCGCAACTCATGATCCAGCGTTGCCAGGCGCTGGTGAAGACCATCGATTCGCTGGGTTTCGTCCCGGATCTCGCGATCAAGCTGCTGTTCGTCGAGCACGCTGATCTCGCCCGCGATTTTTCGCACTGCCTGTTCGAGCTGTTTCAGACCGTCGCGTTCGGAGGTAAGCAAGGCGATGGTGAGCGGTTGCAGCTCTTTCGGAATCTGGCTCTGCAGGACTGCAAGGGGGGCCTCGTGTTGGGAAGTGACGAGCACCCGCTTACCGAGGGCAAGATAGTGGCAAATGATGTTGGCGATTGTGTGGGTCTTGCCCGTTCCTGGCGGTCCCTGTACCACTACCCCGTCGGATTGGTCGAGACGGTCGATGATGGCGACCTGCTCGGCATTGAAAGGCTTCGGGAAGTAAAGGTCCAGGGCGCCGTCTTGTCCGCTATCCGCCGGACCTGCCATGCCACCGAACAAGCCCCAGGTTGAAAGGCCGCGATACCTGCTGTGCTTACGCGTTGTTGGCTCGTCTGATGGCTCGGTAACGATCAGGGCAGGTGCGGGAGGAAGCTCATCGGCCTCGGCAACGGCTTGTTGGAGGCGCTTGATGTCGGCGGCGATAAAGCTTGTAGAACGCTTGCGTGCGAACAGGACCCAGGTGTCGGTAACCGTCAAGAAGTCTCTGATCTGAGGCAAACCCCGGTCCGTTTTATCGTCTACCTGGTCCGGCCAGTACACCCCATGGCTGTCTAATTGGCTGGACGCAAAGCGGAGAATGCCCTCAAAAGTCCCCGGATCGAATGGGGAGAGGGTTTTCTCGGATTGCTCGAACTCCATTCGAGCGCGGGTTTGGATATCGTCGGTGTGCGGAAGGTCGAGCGCGTCAAAGATGTCCGTGTGCACCAGCGGGTCCCGTTCCGTGGGGGCAACCAGAATCGACATCGTTTTCTGGTCGATGTGGATCTCCACCGTTCGGCTGATCAGCGGATAGGTGATGGTCTTGCCGGACTCTCTGTGGTCCCAAAGTGCAATGCCGATACCCCACGCCAGCTCGATTCCATCCTCGGCACTGCCACCGATCTCGGCATCTTGCATGAGGGAAAACAGGCGATCATAGAGGCGGATTGTCTGCCGACGCGGTTTTTCGCGCTTAGACCATGGCTCCCAAAGGTTGGTAACGTAGCTCTCGAAAAGCGCCTGGATCTCAGGCTCGTCCTCAAGCCGCAGCTCGATGTGCGACGGAGGTTGATCAGGACTGGCGTGTACCTCGTTCGGAGGAAGTTGCTCGCTCTCCACCAAAATGGTGTCGGTAATACTCGGTTCTTTGGCGGGATCGTTGGGAAGGCTTATCCAAGGGACAAGTCTCGTCTGTGGGTCGGGCGGAAGCTCAGTGCGGAGCCGGCGAATCGAAAGCCAGACTTCGGTGTCTCCTTCCACCAAATCTGTTTCGATTCCGGGTAGAGCTACGAAGGCCGATTCGTGAAATATCGGTAACTTGTGCGCCGAGAGCTGTGTGATTGGCTGTACGCGCAGCTTGTCGAGATGCTGCAGGTATTCGAACGCATCGATCAAGTTGTCGCGTGCAGGCATTTCCTTCACCAAAGTCCTGGGCCGTGGTGGCTTCCAGACCAAAAGTCGTCAAACAGGTGATCTTGACTTCTTCTGATCCGCCAGTTCGTTGAGGGCACGAACATCCGGAAGGTTGCTCATGCAGGGATAGGATGCAAGGAGGAGCGGCGATCGGTCAACATGGTTAAGACGCCCCGCGTGGGCCGCTACGGCGTTGTGGGAATGTCCGTCCCCCTTGGTAACCCGTGGACGCGCCGGGCCGCCACACGGGCGATGTGGACGCGCTACGGGCGCCCCCGGATCGGCGGCGTGGCGTGCACCACGTGCACCACGTGCACCACCCGTCGACACCGTATCCATGCGCCCATTTCCGCATCACGGATGCTCTTTCGTGTGTCTTAGTAGGTCTCTCAATAACCTCTACGTCAAGTAGTGGCATTAAGCTGCCTCCGGATCGAGGTCGTGATGAGGATGTGTCAACCAGGTTGACTGGGACCCATCAGCGGCTCGCCCCGGTTGCCGCTCAGCGATGCGGGAGGCACCACCTCCACCTCGAAGAAAAAGAAGGGAGCGCACCACTTGTTCTCAGAACGGTAGTGCGCCCTCTAACCCCTTTCGGAGTACCCGACTTCATGACGTGGCGGTCTTCGAAACTGCCACTTCAAAGGCTCGGATGGGCCTATCAGATGCGGTCGTGTGCGACACAGCCGCATCAAACACACAGTCGGGCCTATAACTCCAGTTTCCTATTCTGCCATCTTTTGAACGCTACAATTCCAACCATCCAGCACCCGCCCCTGATGAAGCTGTCCTCCACCAGGGGCTGGAAGTTGGGTGAGAGCGTCCTACCTAGGAGCTTCAGCGGTCGAGGCTAGGCGGACTCAACTGCGCTAGTGTCTACCCGCTGCCACCTCTTTCCTTCGTGCCATGTTAGACGCCAGAGGGCGCCGTCTTCACATAGGGCGTATAGAACATCGGCTGAATCGCCGCTCTCGCCAAAGGGTGCCGCGGCAATCTGCACGATTTTTTTGCTGCCTGGGGTTGGTTGTTTGCGTGTATCAGACATGATTTCTGCTCCTATAGAGCTAGGGTTTAAGAATGCCCCTTTTGGGGCAGGGTGTGAAAACGGCACCGCCCAGAGGCTAGGCCACAGAACGGGGCGGGACACGCGGGACACCCCTAAAGGGGTGTGTCCCGTCTGTCCCGGTCTCCCGTCTGTCAGTGCGGGACATGTCCCGGTAATGTCCCGCTTTGTCCCGTGTCCCGCTTGGGTTCATTCATCGGTCCGCTATTCGGTTGGGTTGTGCTTAAGCGCTTGAATTGAACTGGAGCACTCGGGTCAATCTTGAGTCCGAACCCTGGCCAGGGTCCGTTCTCGGGTGTAGGCCAGTAGTGGTCATCACGCACCCCTATGACATGTATCTCGGTCAGATCCTTGCGTACTCGCTGGAATGCCGTTTTCTTTGTATCCTGCTTTTTGCCGGTGTGCCGGGCATAAAACTCGGGCCTCCAGTCCTCCAGGTGGACCACGGCTTCAGGGTTAGGTGTACCGGATTCTGGCTCCCATGGTGCCGGCGAACCATTCGTCTCCAGGGCCAACAGCAGGGTCTCGAAGCCCAGCTTTTGCAATGCGGTTGGCCCGCTCTTTTTGTCCTTCTTGGGGGCCACAGGAGCGCCCGTAGGCACCAGAACGACCGATGTCTCGGGGTTGCCCTCCTCGTCCCGCCACGGCAGCGTGACCTGGGCCAGCTTGAATCCCATCGGCTCCGGACTGGGGGCGTCCTTCATTTTGGTGACTTCCAGCACACGCTCGGGGTTGTCCATCTACCGGACCCCCAAGCTGAATTCAGAGTCCAACGCGGCCCGGATCGCGCTGGAGCCGCGCGCTCGGCCTTTGTCACCGTGCCCTGTGTGATGAACCACAAGCACGGTTGCGCCGTATCGGGTGCGGAGGGTGTCGGCAGCCTCGATAAACGCGGCGATGTCCTTCGAGCTGTTCTCGTCTCCGGGGCCAAAATTACGGTGCAGTGTGTCGATGACGATCAGGACAGGATGTCCATGTTGCGTCGAGATGGAGTCAACGGCGTCGATGACCTCGTTCAAACTCTCCTTGGCCGTGAAGGACGCCCCGGTATCCGACACGAATAGAGGGGCACCGCTGAGTTGAGTCTCGAAGTTCTGGTGAATCGCCCAAGCCTTGAACCGCCGGCTGATGCCGAAATGGCCCTCTCCGGCGATGTAAACCACGGGTCCCTGAGTGACGGAGTGGTCGTACCACTCGCGACCGGTCGCGATGCAGGCAGCCCAGTCCATTGCGATCAGGCTCTTGCCCGCTGCTGGCTCGCCGAACAGCAGACAGAGCGATCCCGGCAGGAGGTAGCCCTTGATCAGCCAGCGGAGCGGCTCTGGCTTTTTCAGAAGCTCCGAGACCGGGGTGAGGCGAAAGCGCGCCGATGATTTGGACTCGGCGGAATCGGGCCTCGGCTCTGCCACTTCG
>CAYYHR010000192.1:0-6972 GCA_964471705.1 uncultured Chromatiaceae bacterium | reverse complement strand
CCGCGCGGGCGCGCGCTCGGCGTGACTCTCTTCCTGCCCGAGCAGGACCGCTTCAGCGCCAGCAAGCGCCGCCTGGAGAGCCAGATCACGACCCTGTTCGGTGGCAGGCTGGCCGAGGAGATCATCTTCGGGAACGATGCCGTAACGACCGGTGCGCAGAACGACATCGAGCGTGCCACCGCCATCGCCCGCGACATGGTCAATAAATGGGGGCTCAGTGAGGGCTTGGGGCCACTCGCCTACCAGGAATCCGAGGGCGAGGTGTTTCTCGGGCAAGCCGTCACTCAGCGCAAACAAATCTCGGATGAGACCGCGCGCCAGATCGATGAGGAGGTGCGTGCCATTGTCGAGCGTAATTACGAACGCGCGCGAAAGCTGCTGACCGAGAGCCTGGATAGGCTGCATGCGATGGCCGACGCACTCATGCGTTACGAGACCCTCGATTCCGCGCAGATCAAAGACATCATGGCGGGGCGTGAGCCGCGACCACCTCAGGATCCAGATGGACACCGCGGCAGTGGTCGCCGGTCCGATGTACGCGGTGGCGCGCGACCGCGCGCCACCGACATACCGGCGGCTCAATCGTTGGCGTCGACGCCAGCGTCGCATCTGCCCACCGGCAGGCGAGTAGCTTCGACGACCTGCCCTGGCGGCTGAAGGTCAGGGTCCTCGCGGCTTGCGAGGATGAGCTCAGGCGCTGCAAGGAGGACCTCATTCGCCGTGGTGTGGAACGGGGGGACTGGACGCGGGCGGACCTGGTCAAACGCCGGGCTGAGAAAGAGTGAGTGGGTAGATCATGAGACTCGCGACCAAAGGCAAATATGCCATTACCGCCATGCTGGACCTAGCGCTGAGCGAGCACAAGGGTCCGGTCACTCTCGCAGATATCTCCGCAAGCCAGGGCATTTCGATCTCCTACGTCGAACAGCTTTTCGCCTCCCTTCGTGGCAAGCAGCTCGTTCGAGGAGTGCGCGGTCCGGGTGGCGGCTACTATCTCGCAAGGCCTTCCGATGAGATCTCGATCGCAGATATCGTCTGCGCCGTTGACGAGTGGGTCGAGTTAACTCGAAGCGGGATGCGGGCCAATCACCGCAACAGAACGCAGTCTGTGACCCACGTGCTTTGGGACGAGCTCAGCGACGAGATCTTCGGCTTCTTGAGCGACATATCCCTCGCGGATTTGTTAGGCGAAAGCAATCGTCATGGACTGAAGATGCGAAACAAGAGGCGCGCGGCCTAGACCGGATTCCGTTGGCACGTGAGGTGGACAGCAGCAGGGCGGGCAAGGGAGGCCAACGCTCGCAGGCACCGACGACAGTGACCCGTTTCAATTCAAGGATCGAGCGCGCGACAAGCCCCCATCCACTGCAAGCACTTGCCCGGTGATCCAGTCCGATTGCTCTGTGAGGAGGAAGCACACGGCGGATGCGATGTCGGCGGTTGTGCCGACACGTTGCAAGGGGTGGTGTTTGGCGGCGGCCTCCCGTTTGGTCTGCTGATTAAGCAGAGATGCGGCGAGGGGGTATCGGTCAGGGATGGGGCGACCGCGTTGACGCGAATTTTTGGCGCCAGCTCCGCGGCCAGCGCGCGTGTGAGACCTTCCACGGCCCCCTTGGCCCCCGCAACCGAGGCATGGAAGGCAAGGCCGGTTTGAGCCGCAACGGTGCTCATGAGGACGATCGACGCGCTCTCGGCGGCTCGCAGCCGGGGTAGGTACTGCTGCAACGTCTTGACCGCGCCAAGGTAGTTGACCTCCAGATCCTGGACGAAATCCTTGCGACGCAGCAAATGGAAGGGTTTGAGGTTGATCGTGCCCGGCAGATAGGCCAGGCCATCCAGGGGCTCATCGAGCTGGAGAAACGTCGGCTGCTCCGCCAGCACATCGCAGCGCGCATGGATCAGACTTGCAGGCCCATCGGGTAATTCACCGCGCCGGCTCAGCGCGTATACGGTCGCACCCTGTCCGATCAGGTCTTCGGCAACTTGCTGGCCGATGCCGGATGTCGCGCCCACGACTACGTAGGTTTTCGCCATTTTCTCGATCTTCTCGATATAGACGCCCGCCGGTCCCGGAAGGAAATAGTAAGGGGCTTTCTTGCCCGTCCTGCAAGGCGAGTCTTGTTGCGATAAGTCGTACATAACGTCGACAACCCCAGATTCCCAGGTTTGGTGGCTCTCGGAGCTGTTGATGTCTTTTCGAGTCTCGCGCTTGCGGAGCCTCGATGAAGCGGACGCTTTGGCTGCCGCGCAGTTGCCCGGGACCACTCGAGACTGGCGACCTCGAGGCTCGCCCGCTTCGGGTTGTCCTATGCAGCACTATCGCCAGGAGTCTGGATGTCGTCTTCTGTAAGCGTCTCTGGTAGCCACGTGATGAACATGTTATGTCTAATGTTTAAACTTGACATGTAGTGAACAGATCCTACACTACGACTCGAGCCTGAGCTACATGCGTAAACCGCCGAGAGAAAAATGAACATCGTCGAGAAGATCAAGGAACGCGGAGACAACTTCCTAGATAAGACATTGATCATGAACGCCTCCAAGATCGGGTACCTGCTACGTGAGCCGTCTTGGGCACCGTCCGACACCTGGGTATCGATGACCGACAAGGTCTGCGTAATTACCGGTGCCAACTCCGGTCTGGGGCGGGTCGTGAGTACCCGCTTCGCCGCTCTCGGCGCACGTGTCTACTTACTGTGCCGAAACGAGGAACGGGGTAAACAGGCACGATTCGAGATCATCAACAGGACGCAGAACCTGGATGTATTCCTCGAAACGGTCGACGTAAGCAGCCCCGAATCGATACGTAGCTTTGTCGAACGTTTCAGCGCGAAGGAACCGCATGTGGACCTGTTGGTCAACAACGCCGGTGTCTTGGAGATGAGTCGCAAAAAGACGGGTAAAGGCATCGAGCTGACATTTGCCACCAATACGCTCGGTCCGTTCCTGTTGACAAATCTGCTCATGCCCGCGCTCCAACGTGCTGACAAGGCGCGTGTGATCAACATGTCATCGGCGGCGATGTACTTCGCCAAGCTGAGCCTCGACGATCCGCAGTTCCAGCGTCGCCCCTATTTCGGGCCGCTGGCCTATGCCGAGAGCAAACGCGCCGTCGTCGAGCTGACACAGTGTTGGGCCAGACGTCTGCAGGGAACCGGCATAAGCGTACACGCCATGCATCCAGGTTGGGCGGATACCCGCTCGGCCTCGGGCGCGATGCCGCGTTTTGTGGCACCGATCCGATCGCTGATGCGCACCCCCGAGCAAGGCGCCGATACCCTGCTTTGGCTCGCCGTGAATCCGCGTGTGGTCGAGTACGGGAGCGGTCAGTTCTGGTTCGATCGGCGCCCGCGCGAGACCCATCGCCTTGGCTTCGGCAGGAGTAGCGAGGCGGAAAGCGAGTCTTTCTGGGATCTCTGCTGCGAAATCTCTGGGCTCGAGCCGGAAGCCGCTTCGATCCATTGACGGCAATTCGCCGATACGAAAGTACCAAGAACGACAAAGGGCACTGTGACTCAGGAAAACGCGTGCCGATCACCTCGATAACTAGAGAAAGATACGATGCAACTGCAACGTCCTGTTCCCGCTTCCCGTTTTTCCCGTCTGGTGCAGCTCGGACGTCTCGGCTCCGGTATCGCTGGTGCCGTGGTCGGCGAGGGATTGCGTCAGATCAGCAATGGCAATCGCCCAACGGCCGCCGACCTTTTGCTGACACCGGCCAATGCCCATCGTCTTGCGAATCACTTGTCGGAGATGCGCGGTGCGGCGATGAAGATCGGGCAGTTGCTGTCGATGGAGGGTGGTGACATCTTGCCCGATCCCTTGCCGAATATTCTGTCGCGATTGCGCGACCAAGCCCATGCCATGCCGCTGGGGCAGGTCGCAGACGTGCTGGACAGTGCCTGGGGTGCGGACTGGAAGGGTAAATTTCGCCGCTTCCACTTCACACCGATCGCTGCGGCCTCGATCGGTCAGGTCCACGAGGCCGAGACGAAAGACGGCAGACACCTGGCGATCAAGATCCAATATCCCGGGATTGCACGCAGCATCGACAGCGATCTGAACAACGTGGCGGGACTTTTTCGCATGTTCCGGTTGCTGCCGCCTGGTCTCGATATCGAGCCGCTGCTCGAAGAGGCAAAGCGACAGCTGCACGCCGAGGCAGACTATCTTGCAGAAGCGCAGCACCTGCGCTCCTACGCCTCGTACCTCGGATCCCAGCCGGGGCTGCGAGTACCGGCGGTAGCCGACGACCTGACCACGCAGACCGTACTGGCCATGGAGTACGTTGCCGGGGAACCAATCGAAATGCTGGCCAGCGCCCCCCGAGACAAGCGCCAGGATGTGGCGGTACGCCTAACCGAGCTCGCCCTGTGCGAGCTGTTCGACTGGCGCTTGATGCAGACCGATCCGAACTTCGCCAATTTCCGCTATCGGGCCGAGGAAGACGAGGTGGTTCTCTTGGACTTCGGGGCGACGCGCCGCTTCGATCCGGCGCTGATCGCAGCTTTTCAAACGCTGATCGGTGCCAGCCTGGGCGGGGACGAAAACGCAATCGAGCACGCGGCGATGGATGTCGGTTACCTCGCGCCCGAAGATGCGCCCGTTTACCGCCGGGCAGTGGTCGACATGGTATCCATCGCCGCTGAGCCGGTGAGGCTCGTCGGACCATACGACTTCGGTGCTTCGGACTTGAGCGAGCGGTTGAGCCAGCATGTGGTCGGTATGCGCATCGAGCACGACTTCGGCCGCCTACCGCCGCCGGATATGCTGTACCTTCATCGGAAGTTGGGAGGACTCTACCTGCTGCTCAAACGCCTGAACGCAAAGGTGTCGATCTCGGATTTGATCGCACCCTATCTTTCTCGCAGACAGTGACGGAGTTTGCATTGAATCGTCAGCGTCACTATCGGACAAGCCTGGCTGCACTGAAACTGGTCCCGTACCGCCGCGACAGGAAAAGGGACCGGGACGACGTCGATGAACGAGAGATCGGACCTGCGCGACGGCGGCTTCACCAATTTGGAGACCTGGTCCATGCGCGGGTTGCCCCGGCCGGTGGACGACAAATGCCGATGGAGGTGCTGGACCCGGAGCTGCAGGAACCGGCCTCTGGGCAAGTCGAGCGACTGCGCGCCAAGCTGGGACAGGCGGGCCGATGACAGGACAGCCCTCATGTTATGGAGTACGGTGGCTCAACCCATTCCAGGGCATACTCCAGGTGGTCGAGCTGGGAGAGGCCCGGGCACTGAGCATGGACGGAGTACGCTGGGAGATTCAAGTTCGGTGCGATCAGCCGGAGCTGCCTTGGGACACCCTGAGCCCGGGAGAGCCGGTGATGCGCTACCTGCGTTTCGGCGTCTGGTCGACAGCGGCCGGGTTGCGGCAGATGGCCGCCATCCCGATCCTGGATCTGGATCTGCTGCTCGAGGCCACTGGGGCTCTGACCAAGTTGTTGCCTGAGTGTCTCACCGCGCTGCCGTTCGTGCCCGCGGACCGACACGAGCTTTGGCTGCTCGACAAGGATGCTATGCCCTTCGCCCTGCTCGCCTCCAGCGTCGGGGCCCAGAGGCTGGCGCAGCGCACGTGCGAGCCGTGGGCCGCGGGCGCTCGCTCGGACCACAGCTTCCGATCGCCGCGTTTGCTGGAGCGCGGAATCCCGGCACGCAGAGATCAGGATTCCCGCCACCATGCCACCCTGTTGGAGCGGCTGGTGCGGGACGCGGCCGGATGTCCGGTTCGATTCGGCTGGTTCGAGCGCGACGCCGACGGCGGCGGCCTGGCAGTGGAATCGGCGGGCGCCAAGGGCGAAGCAGCCACGCGGAGACTGAGCGCGGAGAGCTTTCCGCCCCTCCTGCTGCGGGAAGCCTGGCCGCAGCCCGCGGATCGGGATCTGGTGCGAGATTACCTCGACTGGTGCGCGCCTTTTCTGCTCATGCTCTCCGACATCGATGATCGCACGCGTGACCGTCTTGAGCGCGCGGCACGGACACATGCTTTGGAGGTCGATGCCCTCTATCGTCTCTATCCGAAGGTCCTCGACACTGGTCTACTCCAGTCCATTCGCGTCGAAGCCCGTTTGCGGCAATCGAGGTCGCCTGGCTTTGCCGGCAAAATCCCGTGAGGTTCTAGCATGTCGGTTGACGACCACTCACTTTTTCGCGAGGACGAGCGTCGGAATGCGTCCAAACAAGAGCCGGCGCCGCAGCTGGTCACGAGGATTCGGAGCCTCGTTACCGAGCAGCTCTACGGCGTGCTCTGTACGCAGGGGCAAGGACAGCCCTACGGGTCCCTGATCGCTTTCGCATTCTCGGATGACCTCTCGCGGGCGGTCTTCTCTACACCGATCGCGACGCGCAAATACCATCTCTTGACCGAATGCGACCGTGTTTCGCTCGTTGTGGACAACCGCCCGCAGTTTCCCCATGACATGATGAAGGTCGAGGCGCTGACGGCCACGGGACGGGCTACGGAGATCCCGCGTGGACCTGATTTTCAAGAGCATGAGCGCCTGTTGGTCGGCCGACACTCGCAGCTCGAGTCCTTTGTCCGGGCTGCATCCTGCGCCTTGTTCCGAATCGACATCTTCCGATTTTTCCATGTGGGTCGTTTCCAAGAGGTCGGCCAGTGGGCACCAGCCGCCCTCTAGTCGTTGATGCGGCTCGCCTGGTCTGGGCCTAGCTCTGGTCCGATGCAGGGCTGCTATGCCTCTCGAACTGTAAATCGACGACGGAGAGATCCTGACCGTCGATGGGCACTCGGGAATCGTAACGGTCGGGGTGCCGGAATTCGGTCTCGAAGCGGCGCAAGCGGCACGGGTCCTGCTTCGCGACGCGTGCGCCAAGGTAACTGATGTCGTGACGCGGAAGACGGGCGAAAAGACAAGCAGGCTGGTATGTTTTTTGACAGGAATCGCCTAAGTGGCGACCCGCAGCCTGCAACCGCTCAGCTGGACCTCAGCCATCGCTTTGC
>CAYYHR010000191.1:0-6996 GCA_964471705.1 uncultured Chromatiaceae bacterium | reverse complement strand
CTTGAAAACCGGCAGGGCCTACGGTCCTCGGGGGTTCGAATCCCTCACTCTCCGCTCAACACATGGGAAAAATAGCCGATTTCAGGCTTCTACCCCCGTTTCCACCCCCAGAGCGGCGCCCGGTAGGCCGCGAGGCTTCGCCAGCATCGCCGTGGTGCGCGTCGCGCGGCGCGGGGTGCGATGAGCGCGGGAGCGCTAACTCAAGGTAGGCTTAGACGATTCCGGAATCTCGCAGCAGGCCGGAAACAAGAAAGCCAGCGCGTGGCGGGCTTCGTTCGTGTTGGTGATTCGCGAACTACCTTCTTCAAGGCCCCTTGGGCTTGAATGAACAGGCTGCGATAGATCGTCTCGTGTGACACCTGGAAGCTCTCGTCTCCTGGGTAGGTGCGCTTCAGCCAGCCCGCGATCTGCTCCGGTGACCGCCGCATCTGAAGTCTTTGCGGCACCACACGTGCCAACGCCCGGCTCTGCACGAGTTTACAGGTCTTGGGGCGGCTCGCTCGGTCCCAGGCGGCCTGGTCGGCCTGATTCGCCCGATAGCATGGCTGTCCGCTGTTTCGCTCGATCTCTCGGCCGATGGTCGATGGCGCTCGACCAAGCCGCTTTGCCATCGAACGGATCGACTCAGCCGCAACGACCGCGCGCGATATCTCTTCTCGTTCCGCCAAGGTCAGCACCAACCTCGAACGGCGTCGTTGTGCCGGACGTATCCCGCCCGTCTCCGCCAAGATCCGCTGCACCGACGAGTGGTTTCGGTCAAACAGTTGGGCGATCTGCTGCAAAGAATCGCCTTTCTGCTGGCGGTCCCACATGAGAGCCCTCTGGCCCTCCATGTAGAAGACCCTCGGTCTTTGCATCATCAGCAACACCCTCCCCCTCACGCAGTTGCTAGTGTGTTGCATCTACCGGTTGAATCCGCAAGCCAAAGCGGCCGCTCAGACGGAGGACCATCTTGACGAATCGCCGCCTGAAGCGCTATTGAGCCTTGGATGTTTACCTGGCTCGCACGCCTCATCGAGCGCCACCACGGGCTGCATCGTTTCTCGCTCCTCGTCTGGCGGCTGTTTCCCCCTCGCCTAGCCGGATTCCTGAGGGGGTTGCTCGCCCGCAAGTGGCTGATAGGTGCCGTCGCAGTGATGATCGACGAGCGCGCCTCCCCCTCCGAAGTGCTGCTAGTCGAGCACAGCTACCGCCGCCGAGGGGCATGGGGCCTCCCCGGGGGCTCGCTCGAATCTACTCCGGGGCATCCCACTAGACCTCGCGACGAATCTTCCGAGGACGATGTTATCGAGTCCGCATTGCGGCGGGAGGTCTGGGAGGAGCTCGGCATCGAAATCGTGGTGCTCGGTTTGCTCAGGATCGATGCCATCCCATATGTTGCCGAGGAGCCCGGGCCGTACCGACTGGACTTCTATTTCCGCTGCTCTCCACGCGAAGGCTTTGCAGCGTTGCGGCAGAGCCTGCAGTCGGGGTATACGCGGCCCTGCTCGCCGGAGATCAGACAAATCCGTTTCGTGCCATTGAGCGGCCTTTCGCATTACGATTTGTTTTCGGCCGATCTGAGATTCCTGACCCGGGACCTCCCACGGCTCGAGCCGAGCCTCGCAACAGCCCGCGACGACTAAGCCGACGCCTCTGGCGCACCTAAGCCGCACTGCGTCGCTGGGGCCCCATTGCCCCGAAACCCGGGCGGTGCCGGCGTGTTCAGGGTCGCTAAGCGGCACTGCTGCGCACAATCGTGCAAGTCCGCACCTGGAACCTCGGACCGAAAACGGCGATATAGCGAATACGCGGCCGCTTCGGCGCGTTCGGGTCAGTTTGGGAGCAGCGAGGACCGCGAACACCGCCCAACGCGATGTTGGGCGAAGACAGCACTTGGCCGATAGTGGTCAGCCACGAAATCGGTACAGTCTGCCGCCAATCAGTTGAATGATCGGTGTACTTGCACCCTTAACAGTCACCTCGCCCCCGCGACCCGTGGGAATGCTGCGCGGGTGCGATAAGCAAGAAAACTAGAGGGTTGCAGTCTTGTACCGAGCGCCCGCGGCGGACCCTCCTTGCCGCGTGGCAGGGTTCGTATGAGTGATTCGCGAGCTACCTTAGCTTGAGGCCGCGCGAGAAGCCCCCGGGCCCAAGAGACCGACACCTACCACGGCGACTGTGGCAAGTTCGTGAACGGCTCTCGGAGTAATCTGGGCCCCAGCATTTCTTCCGCCTCCCATTTCAGCCCATGGCACGACGCTGATCATCGGTTACTTTTTCGAGCCACGCCGCTTCGAGGTCAGCGCGCATTTGTCGGCACGTATTGATGATTTGAGGGATAGCTTCGGACGACAATGGGAAGTCGGTTAAATACCTTTCCAGCTCCTGTTCCAGCTCCTCTACCAAATCGAGGAGAACTTCAAAATCAAGTGGCTCCATGCGCGCCCCCGCTTGGGCAATTCATGCCGTATCAAATCACGGGGTGACGCAATGACCCCAAGGACTGTCTTGCGTCTTACAGTTTTTGACGTTTCAGATGGTTAAGTATGAAGACGTACGCCGTTGTTCCGGCAATTTCCCATTGTCACGACCCGGACGTGGGTCCCGGGAAAACGGCGCGGGGTACGATGAATGGGGAACATTGGCCCCTAAGGTGGCATACGCGATCCCGGATCCCTGGGCACTCCGGACGCAACAAAATTCGCGCGGCGGGCGTTATTGTGATTGATTCGCGAGCCACTCAGGTGCGCTTGCGCCGCCGCGAGAAGCCGAGGCCGGCTAGTCCGATGCCGAAAGGCGCGATCGTGGCCGGCTCGGCCAGCGCGAAACGCGCTGGCACATTCGAAAGAAAGGAGAAGTCTCTGGCACTCTAGATACCCCTGCAATTGGAGAAGCGACGGCCGTCAAGAGCGTCTGCGGCGCGGTAGAAGAGGCATTGAAGACAGCCGCAAAGTTCGTTCTTGCTTTGCGCAGCTGTGCGTCCAAGCCAGTGCTCCACTGTTGGCGCCAGTGGCCGTTGTTGAAAATGAGCAATTCACGACCGCTATGGTGTGGAATAAGGGAACATCGGGCACTTCACCGGAAGGCGGCGAAGGAAACCAGATATCCAACTTGGGCGAGAGATTGACCAAGAAGTTCGCCACCAATCGGAGCAGACAGAATCAATAGGGTGGCTGCAAGAGGGACTAAACAATGTCGAGGTATTTAGAAATGGTGGATTCGTTGTTGCGCAACCTGCCGGCGTGGGTCTACATTGGAGTTTCACTTTTCGTCTTAGCGGTGGCGGTCACCTGGCTGCTGCTTCCCTTCGCGGTGTTCGGAACGAAAGCGATTCTTAGGGAAGTGCTGCGCAAACAGAAAGACATGTTGCAGGAGGTAAAAGAATTGCGTCTCGACCAACAAGACATTTTGTACGAACTAAGAAGGTTGCGTGACCCACAACTGTTGCCCAACGAGCAACTAGGGCGTAACGAGCAGCAAGCATTGCGTGATCCGTCGGACCGCGTTGGCTTCCGACCGGGTCATCCCCGTTCGTAGTGGCGCACCGATCACCGAGCCACGATCGACGCTGCAGTGCTTCTCGTTCTGGTCCACCCAAGCAGACCGAGGCCGCTGGACGTGCGCTCACGCATTGGGTGCGACGGCGTCCACCTCTGGTGGCAGCGCGCGGCGGTTTTAGTGTTGATGCCGTGCGGATTGTGGGAGCGCGGCGCGGGGCGCGACGAATTGAACGACTGCTAGCGGCTGCGGATTCAACCGGTCGATGCAACACACTAAGGCTGCGGAGGCAGCAAAGGAGTGTTGCAGATGGGATACCGGCCGAGGATCTATTACACGGACACGCAGAAGGCCCTGATGTGGGAGCGCTGGCAGTTGTCGATATATGCAGCCACTCGCCTATATGAAAGAGCGCTGAGACGCGTCCTTGAGGTAAGTCACGCTTTAATCGGGCGAAGCTATGCTAAAAGAACGCCATGGAATCGTGGCCCCGGGATTTGATCTACCGCCGCACTGCATCCGGCGACAAGGCCTTGCTCTCGAACGACGCGATGGTCCCCCCAGAGCATCGCCGGATTCTTGGAGTAATGGAAGGGGTTACACACGCGGATGTCATCCGGGGGCTCCTACGACAATTCCCGGATGAGCTGCTGGGAGACTGGCTGTCCGAGATGGAAGAAGTTGGGCTTGTCGTTTCAGCTCCCGCTGACCCGACGCACGATCTCGACTTTACCGGCCTGATGGGGAAACCGCAGGTAGAACCGAGAGTCGTGACGCCGGACGATACAAATCGGCTCGAAAGGCAGGCGCTTGCAGCCCGCTCGGCGCTCAATCGTGCAGGCGCCTATCTCTCTCCGGACCGTCTCGCAAACCGCCAGCCGCTTGCCAAAGTCCCGGGCGAGATCGCGGTCCTGATCGTGGAAGACGACCCGGACCAGGCAGCTTTGGCCAACTTGCGGGTAAGCGCGGGAGGTTACTCCGTCCGTATCGCACGAGACTGCAAAGAGCTGGTTGCGGACATTGGCGCGCGCGCGGTTCCGGATTTAGTTTTGCTTGACGTCATGCTGCCGGACGGCAACGGTTTTGACATGCTGACGAGCATCCGGCGCCACCCGAAACTCGCCTTGCTCCCGGTCGTAATGCTGACGGTGCTGGCCAAACCCGAGGAGGTGCGACGTGGCCTCAACCTCGGCGCCGACGGCTACGTCACCAAGCCCTACAGCAGGAGAGTCCTTACGGAGGTAATTCAAAGCGTGCTAAAGCACGCGTAGTCGGCGGGCGGCACTTGCCGAAATTGGCGTCACCCGGAAGGACGATTGACCGCGCTTGCAGATGGTCATATCGGAGTGGCGACCCCGAGGGAATTCGCTCTTTGGGTTTCAGAGCTGCTGACCTAGGAGCTGCGCGTCGCCGTCTAGCCCTCTCTGCCCCGTTTTGAGTTGTTCTGAGCGCTTCTGAGCGGTTCCCGGAAGGGGCGTTATGGCACCTAGCTGCGCGAAACGAGGCAGACAGCGTTCTCAGGGCGATTTCGGCCGTTTTAAAGCCCTAGCTCACTCACCACGCCAGTTCCCACCGGGCACAGGGGGGGATCTAGACGAGGTGGTGTTACTCGCACGCGAAGCGCACGTCGTCGTAGCCGGTGGCATGCGAACACTGTCGGCGACTTGGCTCGGCATCGGCGGCGCAGGAGGGGTGAAGTGCTGTAGTCCTACTCAAGACTGTCCCGGCCTCGAAAAACTGCCGGCATTGGTACATACGGAGGATTGTCGGGCCGCACTCCATGGAATAGCGTTTTTGCGACAGGCGCATATGCGGACGTCCAGGACAGGTTACCTTAAGTGGGCCGGAATCGGTGCTGCGCTACTCTGGCAGGCGGCACTCGTCGTCGGATTCTTCGCCTTGGCGGTCTGGTTGTGGCCGGCCGGCCTGCTTGGAACCCCGCTCTCGGAAATCAAGCTGGAGTATGTTCTCCGCGCCGTCGTGTCGATTCTATTCCTGTCGATCGGTGCCACCAGCCTGTACCTTGGGGTGGTAGATCCATTTGTGAAAAGCTACTCCGAGCTACATTCGCGGAGCCACAATTAGCACCGCTGCAGAACCACCTTGCCTATCACAGCAGCTGCGCCGGTCAGAACCGTTGCGCGTGGCTTTGTCGTCCTTTGCGCAATCGGAAGATGAAGTGTGATGGACGCGAGGATGCGGGCCAATGCACTCGCCCATTGCGCGATAGAGACCTGCAACAACATTACCCAGATCGTCCCACCTCGTGGAAGACACTGCGATAAGCTGTTGCGCTACCCGCGCACCAAAGGTGCACCTCCAACTGACAGGCATCGGTAGCTATTACCGTCGACTAGCAATGCGATGACCAAGGTGTACTGTGAGCACGCGCATGAGAGCCCGACCGAATCGAACAGGAAGTGCGGTTATGCCGCCGTAGGAGCGGCTGTGCATGAAGTGGCGCTCGGCTGCGCCATAAATTCCGGAGAAATTACCATGGGCAAGACGATCGCAGGACTTGCGCTGATTGCGTTGTCAGCCTGCACCAGTGCAGCAGTTGGCCCAGACAAAGAGGAGGCTCTTTGCGGTGCGCGCCCTTCTCATATGCAGGCCCAGAATGCAGTTAAGGTGTATGTGGACAGCGCCGGGCTCGAAGACCCGAGCAGCGCCCAAGTCAGACATGTTCGCGTCGAGGACTGCACGAGCTGGCATAAGGGCTTATTCAAGGGGGGAGGCTATTATTATGGCTGGGGCGGAGGATATTACTACGGGTGGCAGATCGCGTTCGAGCTCAATACGAGATACAGAATCGGCGGATCATATACAGGCTTCCGGGCTCGACGCATCCTCCTTACGCCCGATGGGGCGACCCACTGGTGGCAAATGCCTTAGGGCGGAGCATGATCCAATGAACGGCGGGAATTGTGCATTGAAGCATCATAGAGCCGGCCCTTGCGCCAGAATAGCAAGTTCGCATACGAGATTCCGGCCCTGACGCACCAACCCGTCGGCGGCAATCCAAGGATATTGCTGTTCATCCAGTTCACGTTCCCCATCTCGCCCGCTCCTCGTCATCGAGCGGCTTTTCTCCTCACCGATCCGCACACCCAGATTCTGAGAGGTGTACACATGCGCTACTCGGGAGTTGGGCTGCTCGGGTACATCTGCGCCAACCGACGAGGGCTCTTCAGGTACACTTCCTCTACTATCCGCCATCGCCGCCCTGCCTGCGCGGGGGATAGTCCTGTAAAATCCGCGCTTTTTCGCCCTGCAGCATGGCCTTGATCGTCCAAAAATTCGGCGGCACTTCGGTCGGCTCGATCGAGCGCATCCGCAATGTCGCGCGCCGGGTGGCGAAATGGAGAGCGGCGGGCCACAGCGTGGTGGTCGTGCCTTCGGCGATGGCGGGGGAAACCAACCGCCTGATCGCGCTCGCGCGCGAAGTCCAGGCCCAGCCCGATCCGCGCGAGCTCGACGTAGTCGCCTCCACCGGGGAGCAGGTCACGATCGGCCTGC
>CAYYHR010000190.1:0-7000 GCA_964471705.1 uncultured Chromatiaceae bacterium | reverse complement strand
CGGCACGCTTGGCCTCGTCCTGACCGACGATGTGCTTGTCCAGCTCGGCTACGATGCGTTGGGGGGTGATGTCCGACATGGGTAACAAAATACGACTGGCTAAGTGCCTGACTGCCGAGCGCCCCTCGATTCGGGACTCTCGCTCGGGTGGAGTGCGGCCTGAAGACGGATACCGCAACGGGATTTCGATCTATCCCGTTTCGGACGTCAGCTCCTCCAGGACCAGATGGTGGTTGGTGTAGATACAGATATCCGCGGCGATGCCCAGTGCCCGCTCGACGATCTCTTTGGCGCCGAGCTCGGTATTCTCCAGCAGCGCCCTGGCGGCGGCATGGGCGAAGGCCCCGCCGGAGCCGATGGCCATGAGGTCGTGCTCCGGCTCGATCACATCCCCGGTACCGGAGATGATCAGGGACGTCTTGGCGTCCGCTACGCACAGCAGGGCCTCCAGGCGCCGCAGCATGCGGTCCGTGCGCCAGTCCTTGGCCAGCTCCACCGCGGAGCGGGCGAGGTGCCCCTGGTGCTTCTCCAGCTTGCCCTCGAAGCGCTCGAACAGGGTGAAGGCGTCCGCCGTGGCGCCGGCGAATCCGGCCAGCACCCGTTCCTTGTAGAGGCGACGCACCTTGCGGGCATTGGCCTTCATCACCGTCTGGCCGAGCGACACCTGCCCGTCTCCGCCGATAACCACCCGCCCGGCGCGCCGGACCGAGAGGATGGTCGTGCCACGAAATGTCTCCATCGATGTCGTTTCCATCCCTCAGAAGCAAATTTACGATGCGGTAGCGCCGGCCGTCCGAATGGCCGAATCTCTACAGGTGTCCGCTCGGATCAGCGGCCGTAGGCTCCGGGCGATCCCTGCATGGAAGAACGCCGGAGCTCCTGGCGGTAGAAGGCTACGGCACTGCGTCCGTTCGAGATCACGTCGTAGATCTTCCACCCATCGCCGGATCGGTACATGCGAAATTGGAGCCTCGCGGGATAGCTGCCGGGACTGCGGAGTCCGACCGTCACGCTCACGGCACCGGAGGCTCCACGCCTGGGGCGAAAATACCGGATCTGCTGCCCCTTGTATTTTGCGAGATTGGTCGCGAGCGAGCCCAGAAAGCGAGCCTCCAGGGAGGCTGCCAATGCCGTACGCTGCTTCGGGGTCATGGCTGCGTAACGCCGTCCGGCAACCCACTTGGCCATGTAGTCGAAATCGAAGTAGGGGGCGATCGAGGAGTCCAGAAAGGCCGCCAATTGCAGTTTATTGGGCTTTTCTTTTTCCCCCAGGAAGTCGAGCAGCTTGTGCATGCCCTCACGCAGGGTTGCGACCGCCTGCTCGCTGGGATTGACGCGCGACGGGGCGGAGTAGGGACTATGCATGGGTCCCGGCACGAAGGGCGGTTGTGCCTGTGCCGTGGCGCCGAAGCCCAACAGGATCGCGATGGGCAGCCAGAAGTAAATCTTCATTCTCAATCCTCCAGGGATAGTCGGTGCGCCGCGCGAGCCCGCTCGCCGCGACTTTCGGCAGGGTGCCAACGAGTCGGCGGAAAATCAACCTCGGGGCAGCGCCTTATCGGCTCAGAAGAGGGAGGCGCCGAGCTTGTTGACCGCTGCGAGCCGGTCCGCATCGTCGGTGACATTGGGGGCGGTGGGCGGCATGGGCAAGGGCTCACTGCGCGAAGACGGCGCCGGCTCCGGCTCCGGATCAGGGATGTGGAAAGGCTCGGCCTCGTCAGCGCCGGCGCCCGCCGGTTAGGGACCCGAGGATGCCCCGAGCCAAAGACCTGCCGATCTGGCTGCCGATGGAGCGGACTGCGCTGGAGACGAATGCCTCCAAGGGAGTCTGGCGCCGGCGACCCGAGCTGGATTTACCCTGTGACCTGGTGGAGGTGGCTGCGGCTTCGTCCTCCTTCGAGGCGGCGGACTTCTCCGCTCGCTTCTGCAGAATCTCGTAGGCGGATTCCCGGTCGATTGCCTCGTCGTAGATCCCCTGCACCAGGGACTCGCGCATCAGTGCCGCCCGCTCCTCGGAGGCTATGGGGCCGAGCCGGCTGCCCGGCGGGGCCACCAGAATCCGCTGGACCACCGCGGGTGTGCCCTTCTCGTCCAGGGTCGAGGCCAGGGCCTCGCCCACGCCTAGCTCGGTGATGACCCGCTCGGTGTCGAGGGCGGGATTCGTCCGGAAGGTCTGGGCGGCCACTCTCACCGCCTTCTGGTCCTTGGGCGTGAAGGCGCGCAGGGCATGCTGAACCCGGTTGCCGAGCTGTCCCAGCACATCCTCGGGCACGTCGCCCGGACTCTGGGTGACGAAGTAGACCCCGACCCCCTTGGAGCGGATCAGCCGCACCAACTGCTCCACCTTCTCGAGCAGGATCTTGGGACCATCATCGAACAGCAGATGGGCCTCGTCGAAGAAGAAGGCCAGCTTGGGCTTGTCGGGATCGCCCACCTCCGGGAGCTGCTCGAAGAGCTCTGACAGCAGCCAGAGGAGAAAGGTGGAGTAGAGGAGGGGAGTCCGGACGAGCTTGTCCGCCGCCAGGACGTTGACGTAGCCGCGCCCCTGCTCGTCGGTCTGCATCAGGTCGGCGAGGTCGAGGGCGGGCTCGCCGAAGAGCCTCTCCGCCCCCTGCTGCTCCAGGGTCAGCAAGCGGCGCTGGATGGCACCGACACTGGCCTTGGAGACGTGTCCATAGTCCGACTGCAGCGAGGCGGCATTCTCCGCCATGTGGGTGAGCAGGGCGCGAAGATCCTTGATGTCCAGTAGCAGCCAGCCGTTGTCGTCGGCCAGACGGAAGACGATGTTGAGCACCCCTTCCTGGACCTCGTTCAGGCGCATGAGACGGGCGAGCAGGAGGGGCCCCATCTCGCTCAGGGTGGTACGCACCGGGTGTCCCTGCTCCCCGAGGATATCCCAGAAGGTCACGGGGCAGGGTGCGTAGGCGAAGCCGTCATTGGCGATCAGCCCCATACGGGCCACCCGCTCGGCCACCTTTTCGTTATCACCGCCGGCTCGACTGATCCCGGCCAGGTCGCCCTTGACGTCGGCAAGGAAGACGGGCACACCGATGCGGCTGAAGGACTCAGCCAGCCGCTGCAGGGTGACCGTCTTGCCGGTGCCGGTCGCCCCCGCAACCAGGCCATGGCGGTTGGCCATGCTGGGCTGGATGAAGACCGGGACCTCGCTCTTGCCCACCAGGATCGATTCAGTCATGGATTTGCCCCCGAAGCCCCCTGTCGATTGGTCGGTGGCGTCACGGCCGGTGCATCCCTGCCGATGCGGCGCCGGATAAGCCCGCCCGGAATGGGCGAGATGCCGGCATTGTTGCAGATACGCAATGACAGGGTCGAGAATCCTCCGAAAATGTCAGATCTCTCGTTATCGGAGCAGCAAGCCATGTTCTTCTCAGTCGATGAGGCGACCCGCCGTCGTGCCAAGTCCCCCCACGAGCTGGCCATGGTCAACCTGCTGATGGTCAATCTGCTCATGCTGGTCGCCCTCCTGGCAGGCAGCTTTATGCAAGCCGGCTCACCCCTGGCGGATTACAAGCACCTGGGCGTGCTGATCCCGCTGGGGACCTCCTGTGCCATCATCGCCTACAGCTTCGTCAAGGCCGGGAGGACCGCCGGCCATGGCCCATGGTTTGTCGCCGCCCATTGGAGGTTGGCGACCGGGCGCTACAAGATCCTGCTGATCGCCTATGGGGTCGGGATAGTTTTGATCGGCCTGGGTTGGCTGCTCTCCCGAGGTCAAAGCGACCCGCGCATGCAAGACCTGATGTTCATCGCCCTGCAGAGGGTGGCGATCGCGCCTCTCCTGATCGCCCTCATGGCATTGATCATGTTGGAGTCCGGTTCTCTTAGCCAAGCTGGGCGAGGCGAAGTGCCCGATGGTCTGGTCGATCGCTTTCCGCCCCCCGCCGACCTGGCCCCCGCGGAAACGCAGCATCGAGCCGAACAGGATGCCGGCTGAATGACTTCCGCCACAGAAGGTCTCGTCGGGTTTCTCGTGCCGCCGCTCTGCATGTGTCCTTATCTTCCGAGACCCACGTAACCAGCCCTCGGCAAAGACGCAGGGTACGAATCCGCGAGCCGCTCGAAACGGAACGCGTTGCGGCTAATGCCTCGCCCCGGTTCTCGCACCACCCGAAGCGTCCGCCCTTGCGAACAATTTTCCTATGCCACTACTGCTGATACTGCTACTACCACCCTTGGAGATCGAGAAGGGTATGCCCGTACCTGCTTGCGCCACCTTCTGAGCCCTATCCCACTCCACCGTGTCTTGGCGATCGCCTGCCTTCTTCGACACGGCCTTCTCCATCGGCTCGAGGCTGCCTTTCCAGCGTTTGGCCTCCTCGGTAAGCGGTTGGTGCGCCTCGAGATAAAGCTGTCCGTCGCGCCAGCCGGCCAGATAGGGCTGGTTGACGATACGAACCGGCGTTCCGACGGGAATGTCGGGATACAGCGCGGCGATGTCCTCCGGATACAGCCTGATGCAGCCGTGGCTTACGCGCATACCCACGCCGTAGGGCTTGTTTGTTCCATGGATGAAGTATTTCGGGATGCTCAAGCCCATCGCATACGCGCCCAAGGGATTATCGGGTCCTGCCCGCACTATGGCCGGCAGCGGGTCTCCCATTGCCGCATGCTCCCGACGGACCGACGCGGTCGGCCGCCAAGCCGGGTTCTCGATCTTCTGTGTAATACGGAACTCGCCCTGCGGCGTGCGGAATCCTTCACGGCCGATGCCGACAGGGTGGGTGATGACGTCGCGGGGCCCATCACCCTCGGGCTTCGGGTAGTAGAAAAGTCTCAGTGAGGCCAGGTTGATCACTACACCCTCCCGGGGTGCGTCCGGAAGGACATACTGCGTAGGCAGAATGACTTTGGTGCCTTTGCCGAGCCGCCATGCGTTCACGCCCGGGTTCGCGTCGACGATCTCGTCGTAGCCGAGACCGTAGTTGCGGGCAAAATCCGCCAATGTGTCCTTCTCTTGCGCGCGGACGACCTGGAGCTCGCCGACGATATCGGTATCTTCGGAGGGAATCACGAACCGGTCGGTCAGAACGGGGGGGCGTGACGGCGCCAGAGTGGCGCAGCCGGTCAGGAGAAGCAGCAATTGCAGCATGGCGAGTGACGCCACCCGGGAGCCGAGCCGGCGGTCGAACGGCAATCCTTCCGTGGGGCAGCAAGGCGCTTTTCTCCTTCGTGCCGTCGATTCTCCTTCTGCCGGGTGTCGCCGGGTATCGAGCTCGCGGTCTTCGGTCGGGGCAATGGTGTTCATGGTGGTTATCGGATAGCGGCGCGTCTTTGTCGGATTGTCGTTCGGGCCCTTGCTCTCTCTCGGGAGTAGGGCTCCTCCCTGAGCAATGGAGAGAAGCTCGACGAATTTTAGGACGAAGATGCCCTGCAATCTAAGGCGATTGACGGAAAAAAATATACCAGGGTGCGCAGGATTAACGTGTGTCTTCAAGGAGCGACAACAGGCGCATAGCACGGCTATGTGACTGTTGTCGCGACGTGGAAGACGGGCGTAACGACAAGCAGGCTGGTATATTTTTGACAGAAACGCCTTACCACTTCAGAGCGGCGAAGCGCTGCATACCGTCCTGGCGGACCAGCAAGAGGATTCCCCGCCCCTTGTCCCCCTGGGCGACGGCCTTGCGAAACTCTGCGGCGCTGCGCACCTTCTTGCGGTCGACTTGGAGGACGACCGCACCCGGTTTAATGCCGGCCATGGCGGCGGCGGAGCCGGATTGCACCTGGGTCACGACGACACCCTCGCCGGGTAGTATATCGAGCTTTTCGGCCAGGCGCGGTGTCAGCTCCTGCACGGTCAGGCCGATCTCGTCGGCGCTCTGGGCCTGGCCACCGGCTGCTAGCTCGTTTCCGGTGAGCTCGCCGATGGTAACCGTCAGGGTCTTGCGCTTGCCGTCACGCAGGATGGTAAGGCTCTTGCGAGTACCGGGGGCGGTCAGGGAGACCTGGTTACGGAAGCTGCCGACATCCGTCACCGGCTTTCCATCGTAGTCCACCACCACATCCCCGGTACGTATACCCGCCTTTGCGGCGGGTGAGCCCTCGTTGACCTGGGCGACGAGGATGCCCTCGGAGGCATCGATTCCGAGGGATTTGGCGAGATCCGGTGTGAGCTGCTGGATGATTATGCCCAGCAGGCCGCGTGTCACCTTCCCCTTATCGATGAGCTGATCGGCGATCGCCTTCAGCAGATTGCTCGGGATGGCGAAGCCCACGCCCATGTAGCCGCCGCTGCGGCTGAAGATGGCGGTGTTCATGCCTACCACCTCGCCGTCGAGGTTGACCAGAGGACCGCCGGAGTTGCCGGGATTGATGGCCGCGTCAGTCTGTATGAAGTCCTCATAGTCGTTGATGCCGACTCCGGTGCGCCCCTTGGCGCTGACCACGCCCACCGTCAGGGTGTTGCTGAGTCCGAATGGGTTTCCGATTGCCACCACCCACTCGCCGACCTCCAGCTTGGAGGAATCGGCCAGGGGCAGGGCCGGGATGCCGCCTACCGGGATCTCGATGACGGCCACGTCGGACTGGGGATCGCGGCCCGTCACCTTGGCGTCGAGCTCTCGCCCGTCCTGGAGCTTGACCCGGATCTTCTCGGCGTTCTCCACCACGTGGTTATTGGTCAGCAGATAGGTCTTGTTGGTGAGAAGTCCGCTCTTGGAGGCAAAGGCAAAACCCGAGCCCTGGCCGACAGCGTGTCCCTCGTCCTCGCGTGGCATCTGGTGGGGGATGTCCTGAAAGCGATCGCCGAAAAAGCGCTTGAGGAAATCATCTCCGAAGGGAAATTCGCCCCCGGACGGAGAAGACCCGCCGGCCCTCGGGCCGGCGCCCTTGGTCTTGACCTGGACGAAAACGACGGAAGGCGAGACCGAGCGGGCGATCTGGGCGAACGCCTTGCTGGTCTGGCGCAGGTTCGCCAAACCACCCTCGTCGGCCTGGACGGGCAGTGCCAGCGCCAGGGCCAGCAGCAACAAGAAAAGGA
>CAYYHR010000189.1:0-7032 GCA_964471705.1 uncultured Chromatiaceae bacterium | reverse complement strand
CCAGGCGGGCGAACACCAGGCCGAGGAGAATCGACCCGACGGTGGTGACCAGCCAGGCCACGAGGCTCGCGCCGCCGAACGGGGCCAGCGATGCGGGGAGCAGGAACACGCCCGATCCAACCATGTTCCCGATGACCAGCGAGGTCACCATGGCGAGCCCGAGAGACTTCGCCGGCGAGTCTGGAGTCTTGGTGTCTGACATGGTTCACAGTCTGCCACGGGTGGGCCAGGAGTGTGAAGCGCATTGGCCGGACGTCGATCCTCAGCGGCTGGCAGATCGCTCGGTCAGCCCCCACCCGACAGGCGGGTGTCGGCGCCGACCACCCGATCGCGCCCGGCGGCCTTGGCCCTGTACAGCGCCGTATCGGCGGCCTGGAGCAGCCCGGCCGCTTCGTCGGCGTCATCCGGGAAGCACGCCACGCCGCCGCTGATGGTCAGCCGGCCGCCGGGTTGTCGTCGACCGTGATCGAACGGGTGGCCCGCGATCCGCCGCCGCAGCCGGTCGGCGACGACCAGCGCCTGCGCCTGCGCCTGTCCGGGGAGCAGGAGCAGGAACTCCTCGCCCCCGAACCTCCCGAGGGGTCCGTCGGACCGAAGGCTCTCTGCGGCCAACCGGGCGAGGGTCCGCAGCACCTGGTCGCCGGCGAGGTGGCCATTGGTGTCGTTGAAGTGCTTGAAGTGGTCGATGTCGAACAGGAAGATCGACAATCGCTCCCGCGACGTCCGGGCGCGGTGGACCTCCTCGCCCAGTCGCTCGCTGATCGCGCGTTTGTTGAACAGCCCGGTCAGCCCGTCCTGCACGGCAGTCACCTGGGCGGAGCGCAGGCTCTGGACGCGGTACCAGGTGAGGGCGCCGAGCTGCGCGATCGCCTGTAGCATTTCGAGCTCGAGGCGGTGGTGGCGGGTGGGCCGGGCGAAGGCCAGCACCCCGATGGTCTGACCGTCGATCACCATCGGCGCCGCAGCGTCAAAGACCGGACTGCGGGACATCGCTGCGGCCGTGGCAAGCTGGAGGTACTGCTCCCTGCTGAGCCCGAGCTCACGCTGGGCCACCAGACCGACGTGTCCTTCGCCGTCGGTGATCTCGGTACCAAGGGGCAACGCGCTGCCGCTTGTCGCCGCGACCACGAGCCGCCTTTCGCGGTCGGGCTCGGCGAGGGTTGGCTGACGCCGGATCGCGACCAGCGCATCGTCGGCGCCGAAGGTGCGCACCATGATCTGGAGCAGGGCAGGCGGAACCGCGCGGACCTCCCCCAGCACGCGGAGCTCACCCAAGACCTCAGGAAGGAGCTGGACGAAGTCCCTGGCTGCCCTCAGCTCATGGTCGAGCCGTCGCAGCTGGCCGTTCTCGGCGGCCGGCCGGACAATGGGCCGTTCGCGAGGACGCCGGCGCCACAGCAGCACGACAGCCAGAGCGAGCCACCCGACGAGACCCACCCCGGCAACTGCGAGAAGAACCGTATTCACTGCTCACATTCTGGCGCGGCTGCCTCGTTCTGTGCAACCTGTGCAGGCGGACAAACGGTGGCGCCGGTCACTTCGACGTGGTGGCGCAGCTCGGCTCGCCTGCACTTCTCACGACGTTCCTCACGCGGGCGCCGCCGAGAACAACGGCCAGCGCCACAGGAAGGGCACACCTGCGGTTCGACCTTCAAGACGGGCGTGATCGTCTCGGCCCCCGACTTCGTCCACCAGCCGGAGACCATCCGACGCAGTGCCTCGTTTCATGTTCTGCCGCCGATGTTTGGGCGCCTGCACTCGGGAGAACGATCAGGAGCCTGACTCGGGGCTGGGCAGGTACTTTTCGAGGCAGTCCGGACAGTACCCATGCGAGAACCTGGCGAGAGAGTGCCTGGAAATGTAGCTTTCCAGTTGATTCCAGTACCCTTGATCGTCGCGGATCTTCTTGCAGCCGGCACAGATGGGGATGATGCCGCTGAGGGTCCTCACATCCGCCAAGGCGGCCTGGAGCTCCACAATCAACCGTTCTCGGTCCGCTTCGGCCCGTTTGCGCTCCTCGGCCTCCATTCGCAGGGCTTCATTGGCCTGCTGGAGCTCGTCCGCGTGGCGTTCGAGCTGGATCCGGATGCGCCGCAGCTCGAGGTGGGTGTGGACACGGGCCAACAGCTCCTCGCGCTGGAACGGCTTGGTGATGAAGTCCACCGCGCCGAGCTTCAGACCCTCAACTCGCTGGTCGACCTCCGTGCTGGCACTGATGAAGATGACCGCAATGTCGCGGCTCGCCGGTTGCGCCCTGAGCCGGCGGAAGACCTCGAAGCCGTCCAGGCCCGGCATTCGGATGTCAAGGAGGATCAGATCCGGAGGGCTGGCGGCCACGGACGCCAGAGCGAGCTCGCCACTGTCCGCCGGGCGCACCCGGTAGCCGTCCTGGGTCAGAACGTCCAGGAGCAGCTTCAGATTCGCCGGGGTGTCATCCACTATGAGGATCGTGCCGTGCTCACTCATGGTACCTTCCCGAAGTTCTCTCCAGGACCCTGGGCGCCTCCTTGTACTGCTTGCACCGCCCGAACTGCCTGGAGGATCGCAGTGAACCCCAGTCCATCCGCATGGCGCGCCAGCACGTCGCCGAGCGCTGGGTCTATCTCGGACACCCGCAGGATGATTCTCTCGATGCCCGCAGTATCGAGTGTAACCAGTGCTTCGGCCAGCTGTGCGCGAAGGAGCGGCGGCAGAGCCGCCAACATCTCCGGGCGGAGAGGCTCCGCCAGCCCCGTGGTGGCAGGAGCCACATCATCGTGCGGGAGTACGAACTGGGCGCCGAGCTGGCGCGCCATGCAGTCGAAGATCTGCTCAATCTGAATCGGCTTGGACACGAAGTCGTTGGCCCCTGCGGCCAGGAGCCCCTCGCGCTCGTCCTTGAACACCGAAGCGGAGAGCGCCACGATCTTGACGCTCTGCCCCCCCTCGAGTGTCCGGATACGACGAGTTGCCTCGAGACCGTCCATCACCGGCATGCGCCAGTCCATCCAGATGAGGTGCGGTCGCCACGACGTGAAGATCGCGATGCCTTCCTCGCCGTTGCCGGCGACGCGAACCTCGAAGCCCGCCTGCTCCAAGAGCTGGCGCAGCAACATCCAGTTTTCGGTCTGGTCCTCGACGATCAGGATTCGGTACTCGGGCTGGCCGGGAGCCAGCTTCGCACGGGGGTTCCCTCGAGCTCTGGCTCGAGTCACAGCGCCAGCCTCGGCAAGCTCCGCAGGCACCTCGACGCAAAAGACCGAGCCGTGTTCGAGGACGCTCTCGACCCGGATCTCGCCGCCCATGAGAGCCACGAACTGGCGCGTGATGGTCAGGCCCAGACCGGTTCCCTGGTGGTCGGACAACGTGCCGATCTGAACGAATGGCTCGAAGATCCGCTCCTGATCCTGCGTCGAGATGCCGTCACCAGTGTCTTCCACAACAATGACGAGGCGAATACGCTGCGAGCTCTCCGACGGGCGATGCCGCACCCGCAATGTCACGCTGCCATGCTCAGTGAACTTGATGGCATTCCCGATCAGGTTGAGAACCACCTGCCGGATCTTGGCTTCATCAGCCCGAACCGCGCACGGAAGGTCCGCGGACAGCTCCAGCACCAGCTCCAGGCCCTTCGCTTCTGCTCGCTCGCGCATCAGCTCGGCGATCTCCCGCATCATGCCATGGAGGTCGAATGACGTGATCTCCAGAGCAGTGCGCCCGGCCTCGATCTTGGCCATGTCGAGCACGTTGTTGATGAGGCCGAGCAATTGCTCGCCGCTGCGGTTGATGATGTCCAAGGTCCGGCGCTGTTCCCGTGACGCGGAGGGGTCGTGCCGCATCAGTCTCGAAAAGCCGAGGATCGCGTTGAGCGGCGTCCGCAACTCGTGACTCATGTTCGCCAGGAACACGCTCTTGGCGCGGTTGGCGGCTTCGGCTGCCTCGGCTTTCAATGACAGCCCGTGGGCTTCCTGGTTCTTCTGCCGAAAGACCTCGGCCGCTCGCGCAAGCTGGCCCATCTCGTCCTTCGAGTCTCCGCCCGGGATGTGGAGGACCTCTTTGCCGTCAGCGAGCGCCTGAAAGGTGTCGGTGATTCGAGAAACTGAGTGGACGATGCTCGACGACAGCCGAAAGGAAAGCACCGGAGCGAGCAAGATCACGAAGACGAAGGTGGCGACGAGCCCATACGTGGTTCTGGTGATGGACCTTCTGGCTTCCTCATAACCCCGTCGTGCTTCGTCATCTGACATGTGCTGCAGCCGCTCGCTCTTGTAGAGGAACTCCGCGACCTCGCCGGCCATGACCACATTGACCAGGTAGAGGTAGCCCTGTGTCGCCTGAACAGCGCGCAGCATGGCGGCACGAAAAGCGTCGGTCGCTGCCGTCGCCTTGGCCAGGTTGTTGGATGACCTGCGGCTGCTGCGTCCCACCGCCTCGAGCTGCCGCTGCAGCATTGCCAGGTGGTGCTTGGCGGAGTCAACGTACTGTGAATCAAGCACCTGAAAGTACCGAGAAGTGTTTCCCTGGGCTTCCAGGAAGAGAATACGGCACTCACCCACCTGCTGCGGGTCGATCGATGGATCCCTCCTCAGGGCAGCGAGGGCCTCGTTGATCAGGGACGCCGCGTGGGGCAGCTCGCGATCGACGAGCCTGGTGCGAAGCGTCCGTTCTGCGATGACCGTCTGGAAGGTGCGGTTGAAGATCACCAGGTGCTCGTCCATCTTCTGGACGATCGCTTCCATCTCGGGGTTCGCAGCAGTCCGGCGAATCTCCTCGAGCTGTGCTCTGAGCCTGGCACTGAGGACCTTGACCTGATCGGCAGCTGAGACGTGTCCTTCTGAGCTGAAACGCTCCGTCTGATTGGCGATGGCAACCGCTGCTTGGGAGATCTTCTGTTGGAGAACCTGCTGATGCCCGATCCTCTCAAGAGACAAGGTTCTTCGGCGGGTCTGGATGAACCCGAGGATCGCTGTGGTCGTCACCAGGGCGAAGAGCATCACGAGCAGTGCGTAGCCGCCAATGATGCGCTGCTTGAGTGAAAGCCCGGCGGAGCGCTCGGTGGTCATGGGTCAGCCCAAGAGGAGCTCTTTCCAGCGCAGGAGCAGATACTCGTACTGGTCGATCACGCTGTTCCAGACCGCCACGTTGGCGAACCGATTGGTGTAGGAGCCACCCGAACGCGTCTCGCCCTTGGCCACCGAAAGCACACCGTCGATCCCAGGCAACGGAATCGCCGCAGGCTTCCCCGCGTACCAGTAGTCCCACTCCTCCGGTGTCATCAGCGGGCGTGAGCGCTGTGGATTGGAGATGTAGTAGCCCTGGCGGGCGATGTAGGCCCCCGGCCATCCTGAAAGCCACCAGTTCATGTACGCGTAGGCCGCATCCAGGACCTGCCCGGAAGCCTTGGTGGAGAGGCACATGACCCCGTGCCAGGCGCGATAGCCCTCCTTCGGAGCGGCGTAGACACAGGGCACTCCCATGCCTCTCAGCTCCGACACCGCGGGTGAGAACATGCTCTCGATCACCACATCGCCGCTCGCCATGAGCTCAATCGACCTCGGGACCGAGGACCAGAAGCCCCGAAAGTGCCCGCGCCGCTTGTATTCCAGGAGAATTGCGATCAGCTGGTCGATCTCCAGGCGGGTCGGGTTGCCGATGTCGACAAAGTCCATCAGGCCTTGAGCTCGGGCGGCGAGGGCGGCGTCGAAGATCCCGATGCTGGGCTCGTTGATCAGCGCCACCTTGCCGCGGTAGCGCTCATCGAGGAGCCACGACCAGCTCTCGGTTTCGTACGGAATACCCTGAGAAACCTGCGCGGAGTTGTAGCCGAACGCGTCGGCGTTGTGGACGTAAGGGAGGAAGCTCAGGCGTGCTGAGGCTTTCGAGCCGAGGTCGCCATTGGGCTGAACGAACAGGATACTGTGCGGCGCATCGCCTGCGCCGATCCTCGCCTCGGGGGTCAGTCGTCCGGTCTTGCTCAAGGAGTTGACCTCGTCCCAGTACTGGATCCGGCCGGTCTCGACGGGCTGAATACTGCCCGCGCGCCACAGCACCTTGATGCTGTTCGACCACTGCTCGTAGACGTCGAAGGAATCGGGCCGCGTGGCGGCCCGATGCAAGATCTCGGCATCACCTCCGGGGAAGAACTCGAGATCGATGCCGAGGTCATCCTGCGCCTTCTGCTGGATCTCGTCGCGTAACGTCACATGCGTGCCGAGGACGCGCAGCGTGGGCCGGGAGCTGGCGCGAATCATCGGCACGGGGAGCTGGCTGACGATGACGGCAGCTCCCGCCTTCAGGAACGTCCGTCGATTCGTGGGTCCGAGCGGGGGGGCCGAAGAAGCGGCGGCACCCAATCCGGTCGGACCACTGCCAAGGCCGAAGGCCGAGCGGTTCAGACCACTTGGCGGTTGAGTGGCTGGCGTGGAAATCCCGGGAGCGCTAGGAAGCTGGTCAGAGACTCGGGAAAGCCCGGAGCGGGGCTGGCTGCTAGGGCCTGACCCGCCTTCCGACACACCCACGATGCGAGGCTCGTGAAGAGCTTCTCCATCCGATTGCGATCCAGCCTGGCGCACTGCCTTCGGTCTCGAGAACCGTGCACCCGGCACCTTCATCATCGCGAGGCTCCCAACTCGTCAGCCGCGCCTCCAACGCAGAGCGATTGCCGATTCCAGCCACCTCCACTCTACCAGCCTGGAGAGGGGGACGGGCGGGGAATACCGCCACCCCGCTGGCCACGGTGGGTCGCAAACCGACTGGAACAGGCCAAAGTGGCCTTCGAGGGACTCCCATAGCTCGCCCAGCCTGTCGGGCGTCCAAGCGGCGGCCATCGTCTCAGGGCGTTCTCTGCGATACGCCCTTGCTTACGGTCAAGCTACCGGTTCTATCGTCAGCGGGCGCTCCAGAAGGAGACGGCGAGCGTGACGAGGATGAACACCACCAATACCCCCATCAACAGCCAGGACCTTTTGTTGGCGAAGTTCAACGTCCATCCGATGCCGAAACGCTTCTCGACCATCAGCGCCGGGTCGTCGGGGTTGAAGTAGATCAGGCCGA
>CAYYHR010000188.1:0-7042 GCA_964471705.1 uncultured Chromatiaceae bacterium | reverse complement strand
ATCGACGGTCGCAGCATCGACTACTCGGTGCTCGAGGAGCAGCCGGGCGACGATCCGGTGCCCGTCTTCGCCTTCTTCGGCCGGGCCGAGGACCATCCGCGCCAGGTGAGCTGCCACATCGCCCGCACCAGCGAGCGCACCCACGAGATCATCTGCGCGGGCCTGTCGCGCTCGCCCCTCTTCACCGGGGTGATCGAAGGTGTTGGACCGCGCTACTGTCCCTCCATCGAGGACAAGGTGGTGCGCTTTGCGGACAAGGGCTCGCACCAGATCTTCGTCGAGCCGGAGGGGCTCCAGACCTGCGAGGTCTACCCGAACGGCATCTCCACCAGCCTGCCCTTCGATGTGCAGCAGGACTTGGTTCGCTCCATGTGCGGCTTCGAGCAGGCCCGCATCACGCGCCCCGGGTATGCGATCGAGTACGACTTTTTCGATCCGAGGGACCTGGAGTCGTCCCTGCAGACCCGCTTCATCGACGGGCTCTTCTTCGCGGGACAGATCAACGGCACCACGGGTTACGAGGAGGCGGCGGCACAGGGTCTGCTCGCGGGGCTCAACGCAGCCCTGCAGGTGCAAGGCAAGGAGCCCTGGTGCCCGCGCCGTGACGAGGCCTACCTGGGCGTGCTGGTGGATGACCTCATCACCCGCGGTACCACCGAGCCCTACCGCATGTTCACCAGCCGGGCCGAGTACCGGCTGCTGCTGCGCGAAGACAACGCAGATCTGCGCCTGACCGAGACGGGTCGCCGCCTGGGCCTGGTCGGCGATGCGCAGTGGCGGGCCTTCGAGGAGAAGCGGGAGGCCATCGAGCGCGAGCGTGCGCGGCTGCGGGACATCTGGGTCCACCCGGAATCCCTGGGTGCTGGCCGGCTTCGGGAGATTCTCGGCGACGAGCTGCGGCGGCCGAGCCGGGCGCTGGACCTGCTCGCCAGGCCCGAGGTGGACTACCGCGCACTCATGGACCTGGCCGGGATGGGGCCTGGCGCCGAAGATCCCAAGGTGGCCGAGCAGCTGGAGATCCAGTGCAAGTACGCCGGCTATCTTGGGCGCCAGCAGGATGAGATCGATCGGCAAAGGGCCCAGGAGTCTCTTCAGCTGCCGGCAGGCATCGACTTCGCGCAGATTCGCGGCCTGTCCGCGGAGGTGAGCGAGAAGCTGGGGCGGGTCCGGCCCGCTACCGTGGGGCAGGCGGCGCGCATCCCCGGGGTAACGCCGGCGGCGATCTCGCTTCTGCTCATCCATCTGAAGCGGCAGGCCGGATGATCGCGGAGACGGGCGAGGGGCCGCTCGAGACCCGGCTGGAGGCGGGTCTCGCCCAGATCGATCTGGACCTGGCCGTCGACAAGGTGGGCCGTATGCTCGCTTACCTCTCGTTGCTCCAGCGCTGGAACCGGGTCTACAACCTGACCGCCGTGCGCGAGCCTCTGCAAATGGTTCCCAGACACCTGCTCGACAGCTTGTCGGTGCTTCCCTACCTCTTCGGGGAGCGGGTGCTGGACATGGGCACCGGTGCGGGTCTGCCAGGCATCCCCCTGGCGATCGCCGCGCCGGAGCGGGCCTTTTCTCTACTCGACAGCAGCGGGAAGAAGGCCCGCTTTCTGCGACAAGTGGTGCTTGACCTCGATCTTGCAAATGTGGATGTAGTCCAGGGGCGGATGGAGTCGTATCTCCCCGAGGAAAAATTCGCTACCATTGTCAGCCGGGCGGTTGCCACGGCCCCCGATCTCTCGGCCGTCGGGCAACGCCTGCTCGTGCGCCCTGCGCGTCTCCTGGTAATGAAGGGACGACGTCCGGATGATACCGAGATCCGTGGACTGGAGCCGAGACCCGACGCCGTGCACATTCATCGTCTCGATGTGCCCTTTCTCGACGCGGAGCGCCACCTCATCGATGCCCGTTACGACTGAGCAATCATGGTCCGGATAATCGCCATCGCCAATCAGAAGGGGGGCGTGGGCAAGACTACCACCGCCGTCAACCTCGCGGCCTCGCTGGCCTCCATGAAGCGGCGCGTGCTCCTTGTCGACATGGATCCCCAGGGCAATGCGACCATGGGCTGCGGCGTCGACAAGAACACTCTGCTGCATACCGCCTGCGACCTGCTGCTCGAAGAGATGGATTTCGAGGAGTGCGTCCAGCGCGTCGAGGAGCCGGCACCTGGATTCGACCTGCTGCCCTCCAACGGCGATCTGACCGCCGCCGAGGTCGGACTCATGGACTCGCCCGAGCGCGAGCGGCGCCTGGCCCGCGTCCTGTCCAAGGTGGCGGATGGTTACGAGCTGATCATCATCGACTGCCCACCCTCGCTCAACATGTTGACGGTCAGCGCCCTGGTTGCCGCTCAGGGCGTGCTCATCCCCATCCAGTGCGAATATTACGCCCTCGAGGGGCTGTCGGCGCTTCTGGACACCATCGGCCAGATCCGCTCCAGCCGCAACAGCACGCTGGCGATCGAGGGTATCCTGCGCACCATGCACGACCCGCGCAACAATCTGGCCAATCAGGTCTCGACCCAGCTGGTCACCCATTTCAACGACCAGGTCTACCGCACCATCATTCCGCGTAACGTGCGTCTCGCCGAGGCACCGAGCCACGGACAGCCGGCGATCCTCTACGACAAGGCGTCCCGCGGTGCCATCTCCTATCTGGCCCTCGCCAGCGAGGTCCTGCGCCGCCAGGAGAAACGTAGCGCCGTGGCTGCGTAGCCCGGCGTGCACACTAGGACCGGGCAGAGCATGCAAGGCGGATCCTTCTATCGGCGAAGCCTGCGGAGGAATCGGCGCTTCTTCCGCGGGCACAATCTGCACTTTGGCGCTTGGTACCTGTCATGACTGTGAAGAAAAAGGGACTCGGCCGAGGTCTGGACGCACTGCTCGGCGGAGCGCGCGAGCAGGGGTCCGGCTTGGAAAGCGAAGGTGCAGTGGCCGGCGAGGCCGAGGCGATGCCCCGGGAGGTCACCAGCCTGCCGATCGAGCTGATCGAGCGCGGACGCTATCAGCCGCGGAGAGAGTTCGATCCCGACAGTCTGCGCGAGCTGGCGGATTCCATCGCCGCGCAGGGCGTGATTCAGCCCATCGTGGTGCGCCCCGTGGGTGTCGATCGCTACGAGATCATCGCCGGGGAGCGGCGCTGGCGGGCATCCCAGCAGGCCGGTTTGGCGGATATCCCCGTGATCGTGCGCGACGTGGACGAGCAGTCGGCAATCGCCATCGCCCTGATCGAGAATATCCAGCGCGACGATCTCAATCCCTTGGAGGAAGCCGGGGCCCTGCAGCGTCTCCTCACGGAGTTCGAGCTGACCCATCAGCAGGTGGCGGAGGCCGTCGGAAAGTCGCGCACCACCGTGACCAACCTGCTGCGCCTCCTGGAGCTCAACGACGACGCAAAGCAGTTTCTCCAGGAGGGGCGCTTGGAGATGGGCCACGCCCGGGCGCTGCTGGGACTACGCGGACCCCGGCAGAGCGAGGCCGCGGCGCAGGTCGTCTCCAGGGGGCTCTCGGTGCGCGAGACCGAGAAGCTGGTGCGTCGCCTGCAAAACCAGGAGCAGGAGCAGCCCGCACCGACCGGATCCAAGCCGGCTCAGGATCCCAATATCCGGAATCTGCAGGAAGACTTGGGCGAGCGCCTCGGCGCGCGGGTTCTCATTCAGCAGGGAAACCGCGGGACCGGCAAGCTGGTGATTGTCTACAATAGCCTGGACGAGCTCGACGGGATCCTCGCCCACATCAAATAAGAAGTTTCTGTTGCAAAGTGGGATGCTGCAGTGCATCATGAATCCGTCAGCCGATGCATGCAGCTCTAACGGGGTGCGCTAGGCTTGGCGCTGGCGGGGTGGGTAGACACCGCGCCGCCGATAAACTGGGGTATGCCCCGATTTTAAAAGAAGAACCGATGCACCAGCCGGATGTACTGCAGGTCAAAGGCATCCTGTTCGGACAGCTTATTCTGACTCTCGTGTTGATCGCAGCCGCCTTGCCCTTTGGCGTTTCAATTGTATTATCCGTCCTCGTCGGGGCTGGCATTTGCCTTCTGGCGAGCGCGCTCTTCGCCTTCTGGGTCTTTCGGCATTACCGAGCCCAGGATGCGGGGGCGATCGTGATGCGGTTCTACGGCGCGGAGGTCGTCAAGCTGTTCCTGGTTCTGGGGTTGTTCGCCGTGGCCTTTGCGACGAGCAAGGATCTGAATCTGCCCGTCGTGCTCGCCGCCTATTTCGCCGTGCAGATGTTGCCCCCGCTATTCGCGTCCGATCGGGATGCCCGAGGTGGCAGCCAGACACGTGGGAGATGAACGATGGCTTCTTCTGAAACGCTCACATCCCAAGAGTACATCAAGCACCATCTGACGAACCTGACCTTCGGGAGCAGTCCGGAGCACGGCTTGGGCTTTGCGCACAACGCGCAAGATGCCGCCGAGATGGGCTTCTGGGCCGTGAACGTCGACACCATGTTCTTCTCGATCCTGCTCGGCGTTCTGTTTCTCTGGTGGTTCAAAAAGGTCGCCGACAGCGTCAGCGCCGGCGTTCCCGGCGGGGCACAGAACTTCATCGAATGGATCGTCGACTTCGTCGAGGACAATGTCCGCGGCTCCTTCAGCGGCAGGAATCCACTGGTCGCCCCCCTGGCGCTGACCATCTTCGTATGGATCTTCCTGATGAACCTCATGGATCTGGTGCCGGTCGATCTGGTGCCCCGGTTGTTCCAGATGCTGGCCTCGATTTTCGGTGCGGACCCGCACCATACGTATCTCCGGGTCGTTCCCACCACCGATCCGAATGCGACCTTCGGCATGTCCCTGATGGTCTTCTTCCTGGTCGTCTACTACAGCATCAAAATGAAAGGTGCGGGCGGTTTTACCCGCGAGCTGACGATGCAGCCATTCGGCAAGTGGGGCCTGCCGGCCAACCTGATGCTCGAAGGTATCAATCTCCTGTCCAAGCCCCTCTCGCTCTCCTTGCGTTTGTTCGGAAACCTGTACGCCGGCGAGATGATCTTCATCCTGATCGCGCTCATGTACGGGCACAACCTGGTACTGAGCGTCGGGGGCGGGGCCGTGCAGCTCGCATGGGCCATCTTCCATATCCTGGTCATCACGCTGCAGGCATTCATCTTCATGGTGCTTACCATCGTCTATCTGGACATGGCACACCAGGAACATCACTGACCGAGATCGTTTCAATCTGTCCTCTCACCCATCGATCAAGGGGGAAATCATGGAGCTCGCACAAGCAGTCGTTTTCATCGCCGCCGGTCTCATGCTGGGTCTTGGCGCCCTCGGTGCCGCCGTCGGTATCGGCGTATTGGGGGGCCGCTTCCTCGAGGGTGCAGCGCGCCAGCCCGAGCTGATCCCGATGCTCCGCACCCAGTTCTTCATCGTCATGGGTCTGACGGATGCCCTGCCGGTCATCTCGATCGCCATGGGTCTGTATCTGATGTTCGCTGTGTAACGAAGGTCCGTCCGCTCGGGACTACCGCTCCCGCACCGGCTCTCGCACCTTTCGAGGCAACGGCATGAATATCAATCTGACTCTTATCCTCCAGATGATCTCCTTCGCGGTTTTCGTCTGGTTCTGCATGAAGTTCGTGTGGCCACCGATCGTCAACGCGCTCGAGGAGCGCAAGGCCAAGATCGCCCAAGGCCTGGCAGCGGCGGAGCGCGGCCATAAAGAGCAAGAGCTCGGCCAGCATCGTGCCACCGAGATCATGAAGGAGGCCAAGTCCCACGCGGCCGAGATCGTAGGTCAGGCGCAGAAACGCGCCGCCGAGATCGTGGACGAGGCCAAACAGGATGCCCGGGAGGAAGGCGCCCGGCTGGTCCACGCGGCGCAGGCCGAGATCGACCAGCAAGTCAACCGCGCCCGCGAGGAGCTGCGCGAAAAGGTCGCCGTCCTAGCGGTTGCGGCGGCCGAGAAGATTTTGCAGAAAGAGGTCGATCCAACCGCCCACACCGCCATCATCGAAGCTTTTGCGAAGCAGATCTGAGGCGCGCCAATGGCCGGAGAAATCACAACGATCGCGCGCCCCTATGCCGAAGCGGCCTTTGCTCGGGCGCGGGAGAAGAACGAAGTCGACGTCTGGGCCGACGCCTTGGCGACTCTGGCGGCAATCGCTGCCGATCCTGCCATGGCAGAGCAGATCCACAATCCGAACGTCCCGCGCGAGCGCTTGTGCGCCGCGATCATCGAGATCGCCGGCGAGGTACTGCCCGCGGAGACCGGTAATCTGGTCTCGCTCCTGGCGGAGAACAACAGGCTGTCTACCTTGCCAGAGATCGCCCGCCTTTTCGAAGAGCTCCAGACACGGCTGGAAGGGGTTCGCCAAGTGCGTGTCCTGAGCGCCTATGATTTGAAGACAGGCGTGAAAAAGGAGCTTGCAGCGGCGCTCGAGAAGCGGCTCGGGGCCAAAATCGAGATGACGGTCGAGACGGACCCCTCCCTGATCGGAGGCGTCGAGATACGCACCGGTGATCTGGTGATCGACGGGTCCGTTCGCGGCAGACTCCACAAGCTGGCCACCGAATTGCAATTCTGAACGGGAAACCGCCATGCAACTGAATCCATCCGAAATCAGCGATCTGATCAAACAGAAGATCGAGCATCTCGAGCTGACCACCGAGGCCCGCACGGAAGGCACGATCGTGAGCCTGACGGACGGCATCGTCCGCATCCATGGCCTCTCCGATTCCCAGTATTACGAGATGCTGGAGTTTCCCGGCAACACCTACGGGCTGGCGTTGAACCTGGAGCGCGACTCGGTCGGCGCGGTGGTGCTCGGTGAGTACACTCACCTCTCCGAAGGCGACTGGGTGCGCTGCACCGGACGCGTGCTGGAGGTGCCGGTCGGCGAGGCGCTGCTCGGCCGTGTCGTCGACTCCCTGGGCAACCCGATCGACGGAAAGGGTCCGATCAGCGCGGAGGGGACTTCACCGATCGAGAAGGTCGCCCCCGGCGTCATCAGCCGAAAGTCCGTGGACCAGCCGGTGCAGACGGGGCTGAAGTCCATCGACTCCATGGTGCCCGTCGGCCGCGGCCAGCGCGAGCTGATCA
>CAYYHR010000187.1:0-7052 GCA_964471705.1 uncultured Chromatiaceae bacterium | reverse complement strand
ATACGGGCACCAAGATGATCCACATCGGGCGCAACACCAGCTCCACCATCGTCTCAAAGGGCATCTCTGCGGGACAGGGCCGGCAGGCCTACCGCGGGCTGGTGCGCATCGCCCAGCGGGCGGAGAACGCGCGCAACCATACCCAGTGCGATTCTCTGCTGATCGGGGACCGGTGCGCCGCCCACACCTTTCCCTACATCGAGGTGAAGAACCCGACCGCTAAGACGGAGCACGAGGCGACCACCTCCAAGATCGGAGAGGATCAGCTCTTCTATTGCCGCTCGCGCGGGCTGTCGGAGGAGGATGGGGTATCCATGATCGTCAACGGTTTCTGCAAGGAGGTCTTCAACGAACTGCCGATGGAGTTCGCCGTGGAGGCCCAGAAACTGCTCAGCGTCAGTCTGGAAGGTGCCGTCGGCTAGGGAAACACCGGTCAAATCAGCTTCGTGAAGATTTTCTGAACCGATGGAGGTTTCGATGTTATCGGTGAAAGGCTTGAAGGCGAGCGTCGAGGGCAGGGAGATCCTGCGGGGTCTCGACCTGGAGGTCGGCGCGGGAGAGGTCCATGCCATCATGGGCCCGAACGGCTCGGGCAAGAGCACCCTGGCCCACGTCCTGGCCGGAAGGGAGGGCTACCAGGTCACGGGAGGGCGGGTCCTGCTCGAGGGAGAAGACCTGCTGGACCTGGCCCCGGAGGAGAGGGCCAGAAAGGGCCTGTTCCTGGCCTTCCAATATCCGGTGGAATTGCCGGGCGTGAACAACACCTATTTTCTCAAGGCAGCCCTCAACGCCGTGCGCAAGGCCCGCGGCGAGCCGGAGATCGATGCGGTCTCCTTCCTGCGCCTGATGCGCGAGAAGCTGAAGGTCCTGCATCTGGACGACAGCCTGCTCAAGCGCGCGGTGAACGTGGGCTTCTCCGGTGGAGAGAAGAAGCGCAACGAGATCTTTCAGATGGCTCTGCTGGAGCCCAAGCTGGCTGTTCTCGACGAGACGGACTCCGGGTTGGACATCGATGCCCTGCGCCTGGTCGCGGACGGCGTCAATGCCCTGCGCAGCCCGGACCGGTCGGTGGTCCTGGTGACCCATTATCAGCGCCTGCTCGACTACATCGAGCCGGACCGGGTCCACGTCCTGGTTCATGGCCGTATTCTGCGCTCCGGCGGCAAGGAGCTGGCCCTGGAGCTCGAAGAGAAGGGCTACGGCTGGATCGAGGCGGATCAAGAGGGTGAGGCAGCATGAGCACCATCGCGAGCACTGCCGAGCCGAGGCAGCACCTGCTGGAGGATTGGCTCGATTCCGGGTCTGCAGCTGCGGACCGGAGCATTACCCCTTGGATGGACGAGGAGAGACAGAGCGCCCTGGAAAAGGTGCGGCGTCTGGGCATCCCAAGCACGAAGCAGGAAGCTTGGCGCTACTCGAGCCTGAAGCCTCTGACCGAGCAGCGCTTCTCTCCCTATCCGGCAGAGGAGACGAGCCTCACGCGGCGCGACCTGGAAGCCCTGCTGGTTCCCGGCATGGACGCACACAGGGCCGTTCTGGTGAACGGCAAGCTCGCGCCACAACTGTCCGACCTCGAAGATCTCCCGCCCGGGGCACGCGTCATGAGCCTGCGGGCAATGCTGGAGCAGGAGCCGGATACCCTGGCCCGCCACCTGAACAAGCTCGCGGGTCGAGGCGACCAGGTCTTCACGGCCCTGAATACTGCCGGCCTGGAAGATGGGCTCCTGGTCTCGGTCGATCCCGGGCTGGCGGTCGAGCGCCCGATCGAGATCCTGCATCTGTCCGTAGGGGCCGACGTGCCGCGGGTCGCCCAGCCACGTCATCTGCTGGTGCTCGGCGAGGGTGCCCGGGCGACCGTAATCGAGCGCTATCTGAGCCTCGGCGAGCCACTGTACTGCACCAACTCGGTGCTGGAGCTGATTCTGGAGCCGGGGGCCGATCTCGATCATCACCGCATCCAGACGGAGAGCCCGAATGCCTTCCATCTAACGGGGCTCTACCTGAGCCAGGCCCGGGGCAGCCGTTACCGTGGGCTGAATCTTGGCCTCGGTGCCGCCTGGTCGCGCACGGACCTCGTGGTGCGCTTCGGGGGACCCGACGCGGACTGCGAGCTGTCCGGACTCTACCTCGCGGGGAACCGGCAGCTCGTGGACTATCACCTGGACGTAGATCACGGGGTCCCGCACTGCGCCAGCCGCGAGCGCTTCAAAGGTATCCTTTACGGCAGGGGACGCGCCGTCTTCGACGGACGGATCCATGTCGCCCGAGGCGCGCACAAGACCGATGCCCACCTCTCGAACAAGAATCTGCTCCTGTCCCGCTCGGCGGAAGTGGACACCAAGCCGCAGCTGGAGATCTTCGCCGACGACGTCAAGTGCAGCCACGGTACCACCGTGGGCCAGATCGACCCGGATGTGCTTTTCTACCTGCGCACGCGGGGCATCTCGGAGCTCGCTGCCCGGCGCATGTTCTGTCTCGGATTTGCCGGGGAGATCATCGATGATCTGGCACCTGAGCCCCTGCGCGATTATGTGGCGACGCAGGTCGGCAGCAGGCTGGAGAAGACGACCCCGGAGTAGGAAGCCATGTCGATCATGACCTCTCTTGCACGCTTGGCGGGTCTGGGAAGACCGGCCCAGGGTGTCCCCGAAGAGGACCCCGCCGCCCCGGTGGACGAGCAGCGGTCTGCCCGGATCGAGCCCCCGGCTCCGGAAGCGCTGCGCGAATCCGTCGTTGCCGCCCTTCGTACCGTTCACGACCCGGAGATCCCGGTGAACATCTACGACCTGGGGCTCATCTACCGGATCGAGATGGCGGAAAACGGGGACGTCGGCATCGACATGACCCTCACCGCCCCGGCTTGCCCGGTAGCTGGTGCCATGCCGAAGATGGTGGAGGAAGCGGTGAGCGGGGTCCCGGGCGTCGGCGCCGTCCGCGTCGAGCTGGTGTGGGATCCCCCATGGACGCAGGATAAAATGACGGACGAGGCGAGACTGCAGCTTGGTATGATGTAAGCTGTTCTATTGTAGAGAAGGATACCCCGGGCTGGGTGCTCGACCGTTCCCCCCGTGCAGCAAGTCGAAGGGGGCGCTCGATCCACCCGGGTGATTCGTTTTGATCTGCGTTTCCTGCCGATGAAACAGCTTGCGAAGCCATTGTTCTTGGCACTTGCCGCATTGCCGCCGATCGGGGCTGCCGGCGCCGATACTCTCTATAAGTCGATCGACGAGACCGGGCAGGTCACCTATTCCTCGCAGCCGCCGAAGGATGCGGTGGAGGTGGAGGCGCTGCAGGTGGCGCCTGGGCCGTCCGAGGAGGAAATCGAGAAAGCCGCGGAGCGCGCGCAGCGGGTCGGGCAAGCGGTGGATGACAGGTATCAGGCGCTGATGGAACGTCGCGAGCAGGAGGAGCAATTGCGAAAAGAGGCGGAAGAAGCAGAGGAGAGCGCTCGAATCGCGAGAGAAACGGCGGAGAGATTGCAGCGCATCGAGGAGTCGCTGGAGCCGGAAGTCACCTGGCCCTATTATCCGGGCTATCCGTACAACGGGTGGCGTCCGTATCCTCCGTATCGACCCTGGCCGCGTCCCCCCAGAGATGGCCGCAAACATCATCGGCGTTTCCAGGATCACATCAACACGCCTGCGCGCGACCATAACCGACCTTTCCATGACCACATCAACTCGCCTGCCCGGACCTGGTGAGCCGTAATGAGCGGGTATAGTCTCCTGGTGCTCCGGCCCGTTACCGTAGAAAGAGGGAGGTTTCGATGTTAGATCCTCGGTTGCTGCGGGCCGAGCTTCCCTTCGTAGCGGAGCAGTTGGCGCGTCGCGGGCTGGTGCTGGATGAGGCACGCATCGCTTCGCTGGAGGCTGTCCGCAAGGCGAAGCAGGTGGAGGTCCAGGAGCTTCAGAGCCGGCGAAACAGCGTTTCCAAGGCCATCGGAAAGGCCAAGGCTGCATCCAAGGACAGCGCTGAAGCAGAGGCCCTCATGGCGGAAGTGTCCGGTCTGGGAAACAGGCTCAAGGAAGCCCAGGGGGAGCTCGCCGAATGCCAGGACGAGCTGGCCCGGATCGCCATGGGCCTGCCCAACATCCCCCACGAGAGCGTTCCCGACGGCACGAGCGAGGAGGAGAATCGCGAGGAGCGCCGCTGGGGCGAGCCGCGGGTCTTCGACTTCGAGCCCAAGGACCACGTGGACCTGGGCGCACCGAGCGGCTGGATGGACTTCGACGTTGCGGCCAAGCTTGCCGGCTCCCGCTTCGTGGTCCTGAGCGGTCCGCTGGCGCGGCTGCACCGCGCCCTCATCCAATTCATGCTCGACACTCATACCAGCGAGCACGGCTATACCGAGGTCTATGTTCCCTACCTGGTCAACGCAGACAGCCTGTACGGAACGGGCCAGCTCCCGAAATTCGAGGAAGACCTGTTCAAGGTCCCGGGCGAGAAGGACTATTACCTGATCCCCACTGCGGAGGTCCCGGTTACCAACCTGGCTCGGGACATAATCGTCGAGGCCGACTCCATGCCCCGCAAGTGGGTTGCCCACACCCCCTGCTTTCGCAGCGAGGCGGGCTCCTACGGCAAGGATACGCGGGGCATGATCCGCCAGCACCAGTTCGAGAAGGTGGAGCTGGTACAGGTGGTGCGACCTTGCGATTCCTTCGCCGCCCTGGAAGAGCTCGCCGGCCATGCCGAGGCCATTCTGCAGCGCTTGGAGCTACCCTATCGGGTGGTCACCCTGTGCACGGGAGATCTCGGCTTTTCCGCCGCCAAGACCTACGACCTGGAGGTGTGGCTGCCTGGCCAGCAGAGATATCGGGAGATCTCCTCCTGCAGCAACTTCCAGGATTTTCAGGCCCGGCGGATGCAGGCCCGGTGGCGCAATCCCGACACCGGAAAGCCGGAGCTCGTCCATACCCTCAATGGGTCCGGTCTCGCGGTGGGCCGGGCCCTGGTGGCGGTGCTGGAGAATTATCAGGAGGCCGACGGCAGCATTCGTGTTCCCGCGGTCTTGCGTGACTACCTGGGCGGGATGGGGGTGTTGGGCTGACGGGCGCCCCGAGGCTCGCATAGGCCAAATGGGCCATGCAGCTTACGCGGCTTCAATGGGGAATGGCGGGAGCCGGTACTGCTTTCTCGCCGTTTTACCGCACCATTGCCACCAGCAGGGCCACGAACCCCGCAACCAGTGCCAGCGGGAGCACCACCGCCTGCCAGTCGCCCTTTTGCGCCTTGGGGCCATGTGCTTGCCACTGCCGGTAGGCCCGCCAGGCGTAAAAGACCATCATGCCCATGACCGCTGCCGCGGCGATTTTCAAGAAGAGCTCCATGGATTTCCCCCAATTTGAAACGAAAAACCCCGGCGCGGGCCGGGGTCGATCGCAGACCTCGGGTCGGCCCCTCAGTCATCGCTCATGATGCCGAGAATTTGAAGCAGGCTGATGAAGATGTTGAAGATACTCAGGTACAGCCCGTAGGTCGCCATGATGTAGTTCGTCTCGCCACCGTTGATGATGCGACTCGTATCGAACAGGATGAATCCGCTCATCAGCAGGATGATGGCGCCCGACACGGCCAACGACAGCGCCGGCATCGACAGGAAGATGTTGGCGATGGCAACGAGGAAGACGACCATGATTCCGGCGAACAGGAATCCGCCCATGAAGCTGAAGTCCCGTTTCGTGGTCAGGGCATATCCGGAGAGACCCAGGAAGATCAAGCCAGTGCCCGCGAAGGCCGTCCCGATGACTTGGGGACCATGCGGAAGCTTGAGATACAGGGTGAGAATAGCACCCAGCCCGAATCCCAAGAGGCCGGTGATCAGGAACAGAACTCCAACACCGCTGCTCGATCTCGCGGTGCGGGGAAGCACGAAGATCCCGAGGACCATGGCGACGATGACAGAGGCCATGTACATCCAGGGCGGCACAGCCAACATTATGGACAGCCCGGCCATCAAGGCGCTGAAGACCAGCGTGGCGGACAGCAACATGTAGGTGTTCTTCAACACCTTGTTCGTGGAGAGCTCACGCTCGGTACCGTGGACGATGCTATAGTTTTGGTTTGCCATAGATTTTCTCATTCCTCGTTGGAACAGCTCTTCGCGTTGATTCAGGGGTTTGTGACCGGCCACTGAACGGGTAGTTCCGAAGCATAGCGAAGGGTGATGAAACTTCAAGTCGCTTCGCGTTGGTGCAAGGCCGGACTTCAGTTATCCTTCATTGTTCCGAATTGGGGGCGGTCTGGCCCAAGGCAAGATTCGGCATTCGGAGAGGTGGCTGAGCGGCCGAAAGCGGCGGTCTTGAAAACCGTTGAGGAGCAATCCTCCGGGGGTTCGAATCCCTCCCTCTCCGCCAATAAAACCAATATGTTACGAAAAACTCTCCAGCATTCTGCAAGCCTCAACCCCGCTTCCTGAGTCCAATTTGAGTCCACAACATCTCTGAGCCGCGCTAGACTTGCGTCTAGTGGAGTCTTCTTGAGTCCACAGACGAACAGGCCCCGGAGCGTCTGACACACGCACCGAGGCCCTGACCATCAACCAACCTTGTGAGAGGTTCGGCCAATGGCTAACGCCAATTGTACGCGGTCGGACTCCGGGAGATCGACCTGTGGCAAGTATCTCCAAGCTCGAAAATAGCAAGTCAAAGCCCTGACAGGTTCGCATCCGCAGGCAGGGTAAATCCCTCGTTGAATATTTCCGCACAAAGCGGGAGGCGTCCGACTTCGCCGCTAACGATCATGGATGGGTGGCCACCACCCCGGAAAATGAAAGATCCTTGCGTGGCAGGCAGCGGGAAGAGGTCGGTCAAACTTATGGTGATTCAATCCCGTTCGCTAACGTGACCCGCGATCACTGCCCCGAACCCCGGAATGCCTCGTTGCAGAGCGCATCGTAATAAGGCCAGGGCGCTTGGCGCTCATGGTGGAAGCAAGGGTCGCATCCGCTGTCTTCCTGTTCAACCCCGGATTGTGGAGACACCCATGGAGCTCAAGCCCAGGGCAAAACCGTTCTAAGCGACTTGCCGAGCCAGAGTCGGTTGCTGTGGTCT
>CAYYHR010000186.1:0-7093 GCA_964471705.1 uncultured Chromatiaceae bacterium | reverse complement strand
TTCCGCATTCAATCCAATGTTGCCTTCAAAAGGCGTACACGGTTTTTCTTCAGTCGCGATTGTTTCAAGTTCGCCAGTCTTCGTTGAATGCAGGAATTCCTTCAATCCACGGCTCTATCAGTATGTCATCAACGTGTCCTTCGTGGAAAAGTCTCCATAATCGACGCATTTTCTCTCTGTCAAGACTCTTCATATAATACGTATCACTGTCTTCATTCGATAAGTAAACCCACCCATCTTTTTTGATATCTAAGTAGAAATATCCATCTGTAATGGAAATCTCCGGGAGAGCATTATCGAGGAAGACGTCTTCCATCGTTTTTATTAAAACAGATGGACTTGGGTTCTTCGTTTCTTTTCCCCATCGGTCTGTAATGGTGATGGTCATTGTTGCCTCACACATACATAGTCGGTCCAATAGTCAGATTCCAGCGTAACGCACCAAATAAGCCGCGCCGGTTTTGGCGTCGACTGTGTTTGGCTGGTTAGGCGACTTCTTGAATATTACTCGTAATCAGGATACTGCTCTGGATTCTTTCCAACTTCTTCGACGACCCTTGGATAAGTTATACTAGCGTCGTTTTGCTTCTCTTTCTTTCTTGTTCTAGTGATTCTGAAATACCAACTGTCTCCATAGTCAAATAAGTAAAAGAGCTTCTTGTGTTTTGGCAAAGGAAACAAGTCTCCTACTGAAATTTCCCACAATCCTTGATTCTCGTTATCAAATCGTTTTTTCTCGGAGCTTCTAACTGAGTTTGCAATAAAAAACTCATACAGATGATCGTTGTCGAATTCTACAGCGTCTTGTATACAAAGATGCAAAGTTTCCAAATCAGAGCTAGAGTCGATTTCAATCATCCTGTACCAATCTTCTGACGCCTTATCAATACTGCCGAACGCGCTTTCAAGTTTCAGGGTAATTATCATCGTTTGCGTTCCTGGGGGCCAACGAGAGATTCTCTGGTTTCCGGATATTGCCCAACGGGAGGTGACGGAATACCTTACACCAGGGAGCTGGGCACGGCATTACGGGATGTCTGCTTTTGGCCGGGAGCTGTCCGTCGCTCAGCTTCCTAAGCCTGTGTCAGAAAACTTTACACTGCCTCCACGGCTGCGACATCCGGAATGTCGGCTTTTGTTAAGGGTTATCCGATGCCTGCCGCCGAGTGAAGGCGGTTGGTGAGGACGCTAGAGTTGACGACGAGGACCGGACGTGCTGGTTACCGCGGTCGGCGGTAGGCGTCGGATAAGCCTCGAGGGAGGAAACCGCGGGAACCTTGGTACGATAGCAGCGGTGCAGAAGCGCTATGGGGATTTGAATCGAACTTGATGGCCGCAGAGTCGATAGGGACGGTTCGGATCAGGTCTGCAGAGCATTTGGCCGAGAGGATCGTACCGATGGGGCGCGAATAGGCGTGCGCATCAAGCGGCAATGGAGGCGTCGCGGACCATCTTTGAGCGGCAATGAGCACGGTTTTACCGTCATCGACGCCGAGTCGATGATCCCGGGGCACTGAAGCACAGCGGATAGCAGTGGAGCGGTTCATGCCGCCTTGTCCATTACCGACGGCGGCGCACGTGGGGCATGGCCGCGCTCGAAGGTCTCGATGATCACCATGGGCGCACCGCAGCAGGGGCAAGGGTGGGCGTTGGCGGTTGGCTCCTGCGCCAGGAGGTCATCGCCGGGGAGGGCGGGTACGGCAATCAGCGAGGGTGTCGGAGCGGCGAGCAGCTCGCGCGCCTGCGCCAAATTCTCGACCCGTGCGGCATTGGCCAGCAGGCCGTAATGGCGGACGCGGTGGAACCCATGCGGGAGGACATGCAGCAGGAAGCGGCGCATGAACTCATCGATTGGTAGGGTCATGCGCTTGTAGCGGCAGCGCCCTTTGGCGCGGTAATCCTTGAACTTGAAGATGATCCCCTTCTCGTCGAGGGCGAGCAGACGGCTGTTGGCGATGGCCACGCGGTGGGTGTAGCGGGACAGATAGGCGAGCACCGCCGCGGGTCCGGCGAAGGGACGCTTGGCATAAACCACCCAGTCAGTCTTGCGCAGCGGCGCGAGCCATTCGCGGAAGGCCTTCTCATCGCTGAGCCTGGTGTGCTCGGCGAAGAACTTGAGCTTGCCAGCGCGGTGGGCGGTAGCGAGTTTCTCGCAGAACAGGCGCCGGAACAGCCGCGAGAGCACCCGCACGGGCAGGAAGAAACCACGCCTGCAGGCGACCCAGCGCTCCCCGTCCAGTGAGATCCCGCCCCCGGGCACGATGCCGTGCACATGGGGATGATGGGTCAAGGCCGAGCCCCAGGTATGCAGCACCAGGGTCAGTCCGATGCGCGCCCCCAAGTGCTTGGGATCGGCGGCGATCCTGAGCAGGGTTTCGGCCGCGGCCGCAAACAGCAGGCCATAGAGCAACGCCTTGTTGGTGTAGGCGATCTGCCCGATCGGGGCCGGCAGGGTGAAGACCACATGGTAGTACTGCACCGGCAGCAGGTCGGCCTGGCGGGCAGCGAGCCACTGCTTGGCCACCGCCCCCTGGCACTTGGGGCAGTGGCGGTTGCGGCAGGAGTTGTAGGCGATCTGGGTGTGCCCGCAGTCCGGGCACTGGGCAACATGGCCCCCGAGCGCCGCGGTGCGGCAGTGCTCGATGGCCGACATCACCTTGAGCTGCCCGAGGCTCAGGTGTCCGGCCTGCTCCCGACGCCAAGCGGGGCCATGGTCGCGGAAGATGTCCGCGACCTCCAAGGCCGGCCTTGGCATCGCCGGCTCAGGTGCGCGGCCGATCCTCCGGGGTCAACTGATCCAATGGGCTGGTGACCTCGCAGAGCGTGCGTGTGGCCACCTGGGCGTAGAGCGCGGTGGTCTCCAGCTTCTTGTGCCCAAGCAGTACTTGGATGACGCGGATGTCCTGCTTGTTCTCCAACAGATGGGTCGCGAAGGCGTGGCGCAAAGAATGCAGCGAGACTCGCTTGGCGATCCCGGCCGCCTCGGCCGCGGCATGACAGGCGCGGTTGAGCTGGCGCGTGGAGAGCGGATTGAGCGGATCCTGACCGGGGAACAGCCAACCGTGGGGCAGCATCTTGCCGCACGCGTGCGCCTCGCGCCACCAGGCCCGCAGCAATACAAGCAAGCTCGGCGAGAGCATCACATAGCGGTCCTTGCGCCCCTTGCCCTGATCGATGCGGATCACCATCCGTTCACTGTCGATGTCGTCAACCTTGAGCGTGACGACTTCCGAAGCACGCAGTCCGGCACCATAGGCCACCGACAGCGCGGCCTTGTACTTCAGCCCCGGCGCCACATCGAGCAGGCACGTGACCTCCTCGGCGCTGAGCACCACCGGCAACTTACGGGGCTGATGGACGTGACTCATCTTGGCCATCAGCTCGCCATGCCCGAGAGTCACCTCGAAGAAAAAGCGCAGCGCCGTCACCGCCGCGTTCAGGCTGGTTCTGGAGGCACCGCTGTCGGATAAGTGCAGCTGAAAGCGGCGCAGGTCCTCCGCGCTGGCCGTATCCGGGGAACGTCTGAGGAAGCCGGCGAACTTCTTCACCCAGCGGATGTAGCCGCTCTGGGTCTTCTCCGAGAGCTTGCGCAAGCGCATGTCCTCAATCATGCGCTGACGCAACGGGCTGATCGGTCTATGCTCGATACTCATGGGTCTGCTCCTGTTCTAGAGGTTGAGGGGTACTGCATCTCAAACCTCTAGTCGGGACAGACCCATCCCGCTGACTTACTGCCTCTTTCGGAGCCTACCTCCCCCTACCGCGGTAGCGGTTTAGTCCCTTGGCCGAACTGAGCCAGGTACAACATGACATCTCACGCCTATCCGGCGTCCGCTTTCCGCACGATCTGACACTGTACGTAAGATCCGATGCCGACGCCTAGAGGCAAAGGTGATTAGCCGTATGTCTCAGCGAGCCGGCGGGGCATAGGTGCGTCCGCTGGGACACGCGGCGAATGCGTCCAGGTACACTCGACTGAGGCTTCCACGCCGCCGACGGTCCCGCCACCCCGCACCCATGCTTCACTTCGGGTAGCTAGCTGAGTGATGAGGCTAATCACCAACCCAAATAACTCCACCTCCAGCCTTAACCTCTTCCCACTTTCCGCGTGTAGCTTTGGAACCTTTGGTCAATGCGCGCGCCGCACGAAGCCAGCCGGCGGTTTGCATCAGGGATCAATCCACCTTGATGGAATGGCGCGCGGACGGCGCGACCTTGGTCCGGTTCAGCTCCAGTATGCCATCGGCGAATTTGGCCTTCACCTTCTCCGCATCGACGTTGGCAGGAAGCCGAATGGAACGCGTGAGCTCACCCCGCGAGATCTCCCGACGGTGGAATCCGCCTTTTTCCTCTTCGGACTCCTCCTTGGACTCTCTTTTCTCTTCGCTCACGATGCACCTCCACTTGGCACTCGATATCCTCACCTAAAACGTACAATTGCGGGGGCGGATTTTAAGCACAGATGCCGCTCGTGCGGGTTGCGTTCCTTGTCCTTGGCCCTGAGGTTCGTCGATGTCCGTGATTTTGGGTGTTCTCAAGCACGCGTTGATGATCACGAGCTTCGTGCTCGTCATGATGCTGTTGATCGAGTACATCAACGTGCAGACGCGCGGCTCCTGGCAACAGGCGCTGCGCAAGAGTCGGAGCGGTCAGATCCTTCTCGGTGCCGTTCTGGGGGCAACACCCGGTTGTCTCGGTGCCTTTACCGTCGTTTCCCTTTACTCCCACCGCTCGCTGAGCTTTGGCGCCTTGGTGGCCGCGATGATCGCAACGAGCGGGGATGAGTCCTTCGTCCTCTTCTCGATGGTACCGGCTCAGGCGGTGTGGCTGACGGCGATCCTCTTCCTGGTCGCGCTGGTGGCCGGCTGGCTCACAGACGCGTTGATCAAGCGACAGGACCGGTTTTTGGAGCGGGAGGACCACGAGCTCGAGCTGCACGACGAGGAGGTCTGCCACTGCTTCTCGCCTTCCGGCATCGCTCGGCAGCTCAAAGCGATGACCTTCCCCAGGGCGTTGCTGATCGCCATATTCGGCGGCTTTCTCTTCCTGCTGGCAACCGGTTTGCTCGGGGGTCCTGTCTGGGACTGGAAGAAGATCACCTTCGCGCTCGGCGCCGCCTTCGCCTTATTCGTCGTCCTCAGCGTCCCGGACCACTTCCTGGAGCAGCATCTGTGGGAGCATGTGCTGAAGCGCCATTTGCTTCGGGTTTTTCTTTGGACCTTCGGCGTTCTCTTGGCCATCCACTTCCTGCAGGGCTACATCGACATCCCGGCTTGGATTCAAGAAAACCTTTTCCTGGTGCTCGTCATCGCCATCCTGATCGGTATCATCCCGGAATCCGGTCCACACTTGATTTTTGTCACCTTGTTCGCGCAAGGCACGCTTCCGTTCGCCATCCTGTTGGCCAACTCCATCGTGCAGGATGGTCACGGAACGCTCCCCCTCCTGGCGGTTTCCCGCCGAGCGTTCCTCTGGCTGAAGCTGGTGAATATCGCATTCGGCTTCCTGGCCGGCTCCATCGGCCTATTCCTGCTCGCTTGAAAGACAAAGAGAGTTTTTCAAGCCGCTTCTCCTGTCAGGTATCGTGATCTGGGTGAGACGACACCATCTGAAGCTGGGTCGGCTCGCGATCGTCCGCAAGCGGCATGCGGACGATGCTGTTTATGAGCTTCCTCGTTCCGCTTCAGCTGGGAAGCTTGCGCGGGGATGGGCTGCGGGCCGTCACGCCTGGCTCATGACCACACCGTCGATGAAAGTATCGCAATCGGGACAGCGGCCATCCTGAATCCGGTTCCGCCGCACGAAGAAGCCGAAGCGCTCGATCAGCAGAGCCCCACATTCGTAACAGTAGGTATTCTCGCCGCCTTCTCCCGGCACGTTGCCCTCGTAGACGTAACGAAGCCCTGTTTTTTGGCCGATCTCGCGTGCTCGGCGCAAGGTCGCGACGGGGGTGGGCGGATGGTCCAGCATCCGGTAGGTTGGATAGTATTGGCTGAGGTGCCAGGGAATCGCCGGGTCGAGATCGCAAATGAATTCGGCGATTCCGGTCAGTTCCTCGTCACTGTCATTGAGATCCGGGATCACGAGGGTGGTAACCTCCACCCACACCCCAAGCTCGTGATAGAGCCGGATGGCGTCCAGCACCGGTTGCATGCGGGCACGGCTGATGCGCCGATAGGATTCCTCGCGGAAGAACTTGAGGTCGACGTTGATCGCATCCAGTAGGGGCGCGATTTGCCGCAATGGCACCTCGCTGATGAAGCCATTGCTGACGAAGCTGTTCTTCAGCCCTTGCTCGCGGGCGAGCACCGCGGTGTCATAAGCGAGCTCGTAGAAAATGGTGGGCTCGGTGAACGTGTAGGAAATCGAAAGGCATCCCGTCTGCTTGGCGGCGTGCACGATCTCGGCTGGCGTGACTGGCTCGCCGGGAACTTCGGCGTCCATGGCCTCGAGTTGGGGACAGATCGGCTCGGGACTACCGTCTACCGCCTTGTCGAGCTTCTTCGGCAAGTGATCCTTCGGCCACTGGGAGATCTGCCAGTTCTGGCAGTAGGAGCAGCGCAGGTTGCACCCGACCGTAGAGATCGAGTACGCATAGGATCCGGGGTGGAAGTGGAACAAGGGCTTCTTCTCGATCGGATTGACCTCGCGGGCAACCACCTTGTCGTAGACGAGGGTATAGAGTCTGCCGTCGCGGTTGTAGCGCACGCTGCAGGCGCCGCGCGCGCCGTTGGGGATGCGGCAGTCGTGCGGGCACAGGGTGCAGAGCACCTTCTTGTCCGCCAGGGGCTCGTAGAAGCGGGCTTCGTGAACGGTGGCCATGAATGCAACTCCAGCACTAAGCTTCGGATCAATTCTTACTTCTGTTCGTGGAATGAAACGGCCTTTTCAAGACGCTGCACGATTGGCTCCACGTGTTGCGCGGCTCCATGCTCGTCGATCGCTCTCCCGGACAGCGCGGCTTTCACCAGCCTCGGATCATACGGCAGCGAACCCACCACTTTGTCCCGCAGTTTCCCGAGCAGGTCCATGACTCCTCCGGCCATGTCGTCCGACTCGGTCTTGTTCAAGACGAACCAAACATTCTCGAGAC
>CAYYHR010000185.1:5043-7110 GCA_964471705.1 uncultured Chromatiaceae bacterium | reverse complement strand
CGGCTCACCCGAAAACGGGTACTCCTTGCCTCACCGCAGCGACGGGAGGCTTTCAGCCGAAAGGAGCATTCATGCGACATTACGAAGTGGTTTTTCTGGTGCACCCCAGCCAGAGCGAGCAGGTGCCCGCGATGATCGAGCGCTACCAGAGCAATCTCGAGGGTCGTGGGGGCATCGTCCACCGCCTGGAGGACTGGGGGCGCCGCCAGCTCGCCTATCCGATCAACAAGGTTCATAAGGCCCATTACGTCCTGATGAACGTCGAGTGCGACCGCGAGGCCCTCGATGAGCTCGAGGGCGCATTCCGTTTTAACGATGCGGTCCTGCGCAACCTGATCATCCGCCGCGAACGGGCCGTCACCGAGGCATCGCCCCTCGCCAGATCGGGTGAGGACAGGGACCAGCCCGAGGATGCCTCGGACCGGGAGCCGAGGGAGCGCAGACCCAGGACGGAAGCCGTTGCAGAGAATAGGGCAGAGGACTGATAGTCGGAGCGTTTCATGTCACGTTTTTTTCGCCGCAGGCGTTACTGCCGCTTTACCGCCGAGGGTATCACCGAGATCGACTACAAGGACCTGGGGATGCTCAAGTCCTACGTGAGCGAATCGGGCAAGATCGTTCCCAGCCGCATAACCGGGACCTCGGCCAAGTACCAGCGTCAGCTGGCACAGGCCATCAAGCGGGCGCGCTATCTCGCCCTGATCCCTTACACGGACGGCCACTGAGCTCCGGTCGTTCTCCTGACCTGACAGGGAGCGCAGGTACGGTGCCCCTAGGCTTAGATCCCCAGACCAGGCGGTACCCGGTGCAAGGGTTGGCGGGCTTTGCTATGCGCGGTCGCGTTCAGGCCGCACTGGTTGCGTCGGCCTTTGCCCTGCTGTCGCTGATCATGCCCCTGCTCGGGCTGATCAGCTCGGCCACGGTCGCCTTGGTGACCCTGCGCAAGGGTGCCAACGAAGGCCTGATCGCCGCTGCCTTCGCCGTGGCGCTCAGCGGGCTGATCTCCTTTGCGGCCTTGGGCAGCCCGATCCCGGCAATGGGATTCGCGCTGGCCATGTGGCTGCCGGTGTGGCTCTTGGGGCTGGTGCTGCGTCAGGGCAGGTCCCTGGATTTGGCAATCCAGTCGGCCGTTCTGCTCGGCGTGCTGATCGTGCTGGGGATCCACCTTCAGACCGCGGACCCGGCGAAGTATTGGGCGCAGCTACTGGAGCCGATGCGCGAGAGTCTGGTCGCGGGCGGTGCGCTCGAAGCGGCCACGAGCAAGCAGCTGGTGGCCGAGGTCTCGCGTTGGATGACGGGGGCATTCGCTGCGGCCTTCTATTTCCAGGTCCTGCTCGCATTGCTCATCGCACGCTGGTCGCAGGCGCTGCTCTACAATCCGGGCGGCTTCGGTCCCGAATTCCGGGCCTTTCGGGTACGTTCCGTAGTGGGCTATCTGGGGCTCGGGCTGCTGATCCTGGCCCTGCTGCTTCGGGATGCCGTGTGGCTGGTCGAGGCGTTGCTGCTGCTGGCACCCCTGTTCTTCCTGCAGGGGGTGGCGGTCGTGCATGGCCTCGTGCACGGCTATTCGCTCGGGCGCGGGTGGCTGATCGGCTTCTACGCGCTGCTCGTGCTGGTCATGCCACACTCTGAGATTCTGGTGACGGGGCTCGGATTCGTGGATGTCTGGGCCGACGTGCGTGCGCGTGCGGCTGCGCGCCGCAAGGCCCGGGACTGATTTGATGTGCCGGAATCCCGGGCGAGCCGGGACGCCCGGAATATTTGAACTCGCTACGGGGGTGCTCCTGTGGAAGTGATATTGTTGAAGAAGGTCGATCACCTGGGCGGTCTCGGAGAAAAGGTCTCCGTGCGGCCCGGCTACGGGCGAAACTATCTGATCCCTTCCGGCTACGCGGTACCGGCGACCGATGCGAACCTGAAGGAGTTCGAGCAGCGGCGCGCCGAGCTGGAAAAGGAGGCCGCCGACAGCTTGGCCGCTGCCGAATCCCGCCGCGAGGCGCTGGATGGCCGGACCGTGACCGTTGCCCGCAAGGCCGGTGACGAGGGCAAGCTGTTCGGCTCCGTCGG
>CAYYHR010000185.1:0-4943 GCA_964471705.1 uncultured Chromatiaceae bacterium | reverse complement strand
CCGAGGGGCGCCGGGATCATGTCAGAGCCGAACCTCTCTCCCTTTCCCGAGGACGGTGCTTACGGGGCAGAAAACCTTCGCATTCCGCCCCACTCCATCCAGGCGGAGCAGTCCCTGCTGGGCGGGCTCATGCTCGACAATCAGACCTGGGACAACGTCGCCGACAGGGTTGGGGAGAGCGACTTCTATCGGCGCGAGCATCGCCTGATCTTTTCCGCCCTGGGCAAGCTGGCCGAAGGGCAACAGCCCTTCGATGTCATTACCCTGGCCGAGACCCTGGAGCGCAGCGGGGACCTCGAAGACGCCGGTGGGCTCGCCTACCTCGGCGCGATGGCCAAAGATACGCCGAGTGCGGCCAACGTCAAGGCCTACGCCAAGATCGTGCGGGAGCGCTCGGTCCTGCGCCAGCTCATCTCCGTCGGGACGGACATCAGCGACATCGCCTTCAACCCCGCGGGCCGCGAGGTCGCCGACCTGCTGGACGAGGCCGAGCGCCGCGTCTTCGAGATCGCGGAGCAGGAAGCGAGGGGGGGCGGTGGCTTTCAGTCCATCAAGGGCCTGCTGACCCAAGCGGTCGAGCGCATCGAGATCCTGTTCCAGCGTGACGAGCCGATCACGGGTCTTGCTACCGGTTTCACCGACTTCGACCTGATGACATCGGGGCTGCAGTGCTCCGATCTCGTCATCGTGGCCGGGCGTCCGTCCATGGGAAAGACCGCCTTTGCCATGAACATCGCCGAGAACGTGGCGATCGAGGCCAAGAAGCCGGTAGCCGTGTTCAGCATGGAGATGCCCGGGGCCTCGCTGGCCATGCGCATGATGTCTTCTCTTGGCAGCATCGACCAGCATCGGGTCCGCACCGGCAAGCTGGAGGACGACGAGTGGCCGCGCCTCACCTCGGCGGTGAACGTCCTGTCCGAAGCACCCATATACATCGACGACACAGCGGCCCTTTCGCCGAACGAGGTACGGGCACGCGCGCGGCGCTTGAAGCGCGAGGAGGGGAATCTCGGGCTGATCGTCATCGATTACCTTCAGCTCATGCAGGTGCCCGGATCGATGGAGAACCGTGCCACGGAGATCTCTGCCATCTCGCGCTCTCTCAAGGCCTTGGCCAAGGAGCTGGACGTGCCGGTGGTTGCCCTTTCCCAGCTCAATCGCAGCCTGGAGCAGCGCCCGAACAAGCGGCCGGTGATGTCGGATCTGCGCGAATCCGGAGCCATCGAGCAGGATGCGGATCTCATCGTCTTCATCTACCGCGACGAGGTCTACAACGAGGACAGCGCCGACAAGGGCACCGCCGAGATCATCATCGCCAAGCAGCGCAACGGTCCCATTGGAACCACGCGGTTGACCTTCCTCGGAAAATACACCAAATTCGAGAACTACATCACGGACGTATACGGGGGCGGGGAATACTGATCCGGGGCGCCTGGAAATCCCGCGCGGATCGATCCGGATAGACCCCATTCGAGACGGTCAGGGTGCCGAGATCTCCTTATCCCGTCACCGGCGCCTCGACGAGAGTTTTCGAAATGCCGCAAGAAGAGAGAAAAATCGCGCAAGACCAGGGTGCCGCACCGGTGCCTGGCCGTGTCCTCCTATCCATGGAAGAGGCCCTCGAGCTGCTGCTTGCGAAGGCACGACCCGTCACGGATGTCGGGCAGGTGGCGACCATGGCCGGGCTCGGGCGGGTGCTCGCCGAGCCGGTGACCAGCACGATCGATGTCCCCGGCTGGGACAACAGTGCGATGGACGGTTACGCGGTGCGCATCGCAGATATCGCCGCGACCGGCGGCCGGCTGCGCGTTGCCCAGCGGATTCCCGCCGGCGTTTCCGGGCGACCCTTGGAGCCCGGGACGGCAGCCCGTATCTTCACCGGCGCCCCGGTGCCCGAGGGCGTGGATGCGGTCGTCATCCAAGAGGTCTGCGAGAGTGACGGTGACTGGGTCCGAGTGCCCTTGGATATCAAGCCCGGTGCCAATATTCGCCGTACCGGCGAGGACATCAGGGCAGGCGCCGAGGTCATCAGCGTCGGCACTCGTCTGCGGCCCCAGCACCTGGGGCTCGCCGCCTCCGTGGGCATCGCGGATCTGCGCGTCTACCGCCGCTTGTGTGTCGCCGTCTTCTCCAGCGGCGACGAGCTGGTGATGCCGGGTGCGCCTCTCGGTCCCGGGCAGATCTACAATTCCAACCGCTTCGCCCTGTGCGGCCTCCTGGAAGAGCTGGGCTGCGAGGTCGTCGACCTGGGCATCGTCCCGGACACCCTGGATGCAACCATGGCCTCGCTGGCGGACGCCGCCGAGCGTGCGGATCTGGTCCTCGCCAGCGGCGGGGTCTCCGTCGGCGAGGAGGATCACGTCAAGCCCGCGGTGGAGCGCCTGGGCAGTCTGGACCTGTGGAAGATCGCGATCCGTCCCGGTAAGCCCCTCGCTTTCGGGCACATCGGCTCGGCTCGGACCCCCTTCATCGGCAGCCCCGGCAATCCCGTGTCCCTGTTCGTTACCTTTTGCCTCTTCGCTCGGCCCTTCATCCTGCGCATGCAAGGCGTCACAGGTTCCGTCCAGCCTTTGTCGTTCATGGGCAAGGCCGGATTCGACTTACCACGCCCCGGCAAGCGCCGGGAATTTCAACGGGCACGCCTGGAGCCGGATGCGCAGGGCGAGCCCCGGGTGATTCTCTATCCCAACCGCTCGCCTGCCGTGCTTTCCTCCGTAGCCTGGGCAAACGGCTTGGCGGTGCTTCCGGAGGGGCAGACCCTTCAGGAAGGGGATCCCGTCCAATTCATCCCCTTGAGCGAGCTGATCGGGTGATCCGCGTCCTCTATTTCGCCCGCCTTCGCGAGCAGCTCGGCACCGCCGGCGAGGAAATCCCGCCTGGACCGGATCTGGCGACGGTCGGGGACATTGCCGCGCTGCTGCGCGGGCGCGGCGGCGTCTGGCGCGATGCCCTCGACGAGAGAGGTGCCATCCTGGTCGCTGTGAACCAAGAGATGGCGCGCCCTGAGGCCGCTGTCGCGGACGGCGACGAGGTTGCCTTCTTTCCGCCGGTAACCGGCGGGTAACTCCGTCGGTGCGGTTCTCCGGCCTATTCCTGCTGGCACAGCAGGGTCAATGAGCCACGATACGTCCACGAGCACTGAAGAAGTCGCGATCGAGATCGCCAGCCGCTTCGTTCTCGCCGGCTCGCCGCGGAGCGTGGAGCATTACGGCGACGGTCTGATCAACAGGACCTTCCTCGTGGTCGTCGAGGCCGTTGGCTATATCCTGCAGCGGATCAACCGCACCGTGTTCCCGGAGCCGGAGCGGATCATGTCCAACCTGTCCCTGCTGCAGGGACACCTTACGCGCCATGCCAAGCCCGGACTTCGAGTTCCGGCGCTGATCCCTGCTCGCGACGGACAGCTCTTCGTCCGCGACGAGCGGGGTGAAGTCTGGCGCATGATGGAGCTGATCCCGAACGCCGGGAACTTGAAACGCATCCAGAATATGGACCAAGCGCGGGAGGTGGGCCGGATCCTGGGCCGATTTCATGTCCTCGTGAGCGACCTGCCTCCGAGCCAGCTTGCGGTAACCCTACCCGGATTCCACGTTACACCGGCTTATCTGGAGCGATTTGTCGGGATTCTGGCGGCAGGTATTTCCGACCGACGAGGCGAGGTCGCCGAAGCCATCGAGCTCGTGACCGAGCGGCAGGCCCATGCGGGGGTCCTCGAAGAGGCCCGCCGGAAGGGGCAAATCCCCGAGCGGGTGATCCACGGAGACCCCAAGCTCGACAATATCCTGTTCGACCGGGAAACAGGGCGCGCCGCGAGCCTGATCGATCTGGACACGGTCCAGCCGGGTCTCGCTCACTATGATCTGGGTGATTGCCTGCGCTCCTGCTGTAGCGTGCGAAGCGGTCCCACCGATGTGGAGGGGAGATTCGACCTCGACCTCTGCCGGGCGATACTCGGCGCCTATGCGTACGAGACCGAGGGATTACTCGACGGAGACGAGATCGAGCTTTTTTTCGACGCCATCCGCCTCATTCCATTCGAGCTCGGCCTGCGTTTTCTGATGGATCATCTCGAAGGCGACCGTTATTTCCGAGTCACGGAGCGGGGGCAGAACCTGCGCAAGGCGAGGGGCCAGCTCGCCTTGGTGGAGGATATCGAGGGGAAGGAGTCGGAGATTCGGAAAATCCTCGCCGAGTCCTTCAGATCGAGTAGAAGGCCCCTGTAGTGAGCAACGGCTACCGCGGAAACAAAGAAGGAGTCGCTTCTGTCAACAGATGATCTGATCGACGTCGCCCGGCGCCTGAGGGACGAGACAGCCGGTCTTTCCTTCCCACCGCCGGTGGCGTACGTCTACCGTCCCCTGGACTATGCCTGGGCACCCCACCGGTTGTATCTGGAACGCTACGGCGGCGGATACCCTCAGGTCCTGTTGGTGGGCATGAATCCCGGCCCCTTCGGGATGGCCCAAACCGGCGTTCCCTTCGGGGAAGTGTCCATGGTCCGGGACTGGCTGGGGATCGAGGCCGAAGTCGGCAGACCCGCCCGCGAGCATCCCAAGCGTCCGGTCGAGGGCTTCGCTTGCCGACGCCGCGAGGTGAGCGGACAACGACTCTGGGGCTGGGCCCGCGATCGTTTCGGAAGTCCGGAGACATTCTTCGGGCAATTCTTCGTCGCCAACTACTGCCCCCTGGTCTTCGTCGAGGAGAGCGGACGCAACCGCACCCCGGATGCCCTGCCGCGCGCCCAGCGCGAGCCCTTGTTCGCCGCCTGCGATCGGGCATTGCGGGATACGGTGGCGCTTCTGGAGCCCGAGCTCGTCATCGGCGTCGGACGCTTCGCCGCCGAGCGGGCGGCTGTGGCTTTGGCTGGAATGGAGCCGGTCTTGGGGCGCATCCCCCACCCGAGTCCGGCCAGCCCGGCGGCGAACCGGGACTGGGCGGGGCAG
>CAYYHR010000184.1:0-7111 GCA_964471705.1 uncultured Chromatiaceae bacterium | reverse complement strand
ATGTCGCCCAACTCGGCGAGCAGGACGATCGCCGCCAGCTTGTCGACCCCGCGCAAGGCGGTCAGTGAGTCCACCGCCGGGGCCAACGACCACTCTGGTAGGGCACGCATCAGATGATCGCTGAGCTGGCCTACCCGCTCACCGGCAGCGCGCTCGGCATCGATGTACTCTTGCAAGAGCACTTGCTGCCAGGGATGCTCCATCTTCAACCCAGCCAGCCAATTCTCGTGGGCCGAGGTCCAGCGGCTCTTGCCCCGTGGCCAGTGATGGCCGTGGCGTAGCAGGAAGGCGTTGAGCTGTTGGAGTGCCTTGCGCTCCTGGGCCTTCATGTCGTGAGGTGGTCAAGCGGAAACGGACACCCCGTTAAGCCGCATTGGCCAGTTGGCCGTTTCTCTCAGGCGGTTGGGATACACCAGTTTGCGATGGTCGCTGTCAGTGGTCACGCGAAAACGACGCCGATAACGTACCCACACGCCAGCCTCGCGCATCAGCCTGAGGGCCTGATGCCGTCCCACCCGATATCCGAGCGCCTTCAGCGCCTTGGCTGCCTGCGCCGGGAGCCGTACGTGTGATCCGAGGCCTCTGCGATCTTCTTTACCAACTCCAGCTTCTCCTCATGCTCCGGGTCTGGATCCCTGAGGGCACGCCGAATCTCCAACCACAGGGGGCTCGCAGTCCTCGACCCGTTCCCCGAGCACCTACGGGACCTCCACCGCCACGCCGTCGATGGGCGAGCATACTTCCAGCGTGCTGGTGATCCGGCGCGCCTGCTTTAGGTTCGCCAGGGCTTACGGGGTCATGCCAGCCAGCGCCAGGACTTGGCGTCGCTCGTCCACCAGTGCCTCCGCTTCGTCGAGGTTGCTGCGCGATTTGAGGTAGACACATTCGGAGACGTTGTTCGTCTTGTGCAGCTGCTCGTTGCGCTTCAGGGCCATGCTCACGGAGGGCAGCGCCGATCCCCCACTGCATGACATATCCGGAGCCCCGCCGTTTTCGATGGGACGTTTTCAATAAGGGCTCGGAAAAAGGCCCAGTCCGGGTCTTTGCGGCGGGGGCTGAAGTACCCGAGGGCCGCCAAATGTCGGGACAACAGGGATCCCTCCGCGTCCAGCAGCTCGATCTCTACGTGGCCTTGGATGCGACCGTAGCGGCTGCGGGTCTTTTCGATGCGCCCCTCGACCATCAAGCCCTCGTCCGTCCATTCGTAGCTCACCCGGGTAGGCACCAGCAGTGACGATTCCCTGACCTGGATCGACAGCGTCCCGGTAGCGGGCGGTTGGGCGCTCGCAATTGCGGCGACTGCAAATGCCAGCAAGGTCGCTGGCCCCAGGCTTCGGATTCGAAATCGCATCTGTACCTCGTTAGGTCAATGTGAATCTTTGCCATGCAGTGTGATTCCGGGCTTACTCACCGAGCCCGGCGTCTTCAGGGGAGCGGCCCCGCCTCGATCAGAGGTGTGATCCAGTAGTGCAGACCAGCTCCGCGGAAGGCCTCGTGCAGCTGTGCCACCAGCTCGCGGGTATCGGCGCATCCGGCGTGGACCTGGAACATGACCTGGTGCTTGCGCCCGGTGACCTGCTCGGCGAGGGTCAGGGCCCCGTGGGCCGGGCTGCCGTCGATGTGGAGCAGGCTGAAGCCGGAAAAGCCTTCCTGCTCCAGCAGGAAGTCGACGAGCGCCTCCTCCAGGGCGGGCGGCGTGATCAGGACCAGCAGGCATTGGTCGCTCATGAGGCGGTCTCCGGGTGGTTGGCGGCAGCCAGGGCGCGAGGGGTGCCCGGGTCTCCAAAGCGGCGGTAGAGGATCGGCAGCAGCAGGAGGGTCAGCAGGGTGGAGCTCACCAGCCCGCCGATCACCACGATGGCCAGGGGACGCTGGATCTCCGAGCCCGGTCCGCTGGCAAACAGCAGGGGCACGAGGCCGAAGGCGGCGATGGAGGCAGTCATCATGACCGGGCGCAGGCGTCGCTTGGCACCCTCCAGCACGACACCGTCCAGGGGCATCCCGAGGACACGCAGCTGGTTGAAGTAGCTCACCATCACCACCCCGTTGAGCACGGCGATGCCGAGCAGGGCGATGAAGCCCACCGAGGCCGGCACTGACAGGTACTCGCTGGAAAGCCAGAGGGCGAAGACCCCGCCGATCATGGCGAAGGGGATGTTGAGCAGGATCAGGCCCGCCTGCTTCAACGACCGGAAGGTGGTGAAGAGGAGCAGGAAGATGAGCCCGACGGCGATGGGCACCACGATCGACAAGCGAGTGGCCGCACGCTGCTGATTCTCGAACTGACCGCCCCACTGCAGGTAGTAGCCGGCCGGGAGCTCGACCTTCTCGGAGACAAGGGCCTTGGCCTCCTCGACGAAGCCCACCAAGTCGCGCCCGCGCACGTTGGCGATGACCACCGACAGGCGGTTGCCCTGCTCGCGTCCGACCTGGACGGGTCCCCCGACGCGCTCGATGCGGGCGACGCTCGACAGGGGCACGAGACGCCCGTCCGGCAGGGTCAGACGCAGATTCTCGAAGTCCGCGGGGGAGTCGCGCAGATCCGCGGGACCGCGCAGCAGCAAGGGGGTGCGGCGGGTTCCCTCGTAGACGGTGCCCGTCTCCAGGCCTTCGACCTGGGCCCGCAGCTCGGACTCGGTCTCCTCCACGTCGAGCCCCAACCGGCCCAGGGCCAGGCGGTCGAATTCGACCTTCAGGTATTGAACCCCCTCGTTCTGCGTAAACCAGACGTCCTCGCTGCCCTGGATACCGCGCACCAGGTCTGCGATCTGGGAAGCTTTCTCGTTCAGCAGGTCCAGGTCGTTGCCGAAGAGCTTGATGGCCACATCCCCGCGCACCCCGGTGAGCATCTCCGAGACCCGCATCTCAATGGGCTGGGTGAAGCCGTAGGAGATGCCCGCAAAGTCGTCAAGCTCAGTGCGCATGGCGTCCAGCAGCTCGTCCTTGGTGGCGAAGCGCCACTCCCCGCGGGGTTTCAGCACCAGGAAGGTGTCCGTCTGGTTGAGGCCCATGGGGTCCATCCCCAGCTCGTCCGACCCCGTGCGTGCCACCACACCGATCACCTCGGGAACCTTCTCCATGAGCGTGCGCTGGACCCGCAGGTCCAGGCCCAGGGACTCCTCCAGGCTGATCGAGGGCAGCTTCTCGAGCTGGACGATGACGTTGCCCTCGTCCATGGTCGGCATGAAGGTCTTGCCGATCAGCGTGAACACGAAGCCGGTGGCACCGAGCAGGAGCAGCGCAGCACCCACTACCGGCACCGTGTGGCGTAGGGACCAGGTGAGCGCTGGCTCGTAGACACGGTGCAGCAGGCGCACCAGCAGCGGCTCGGTATGACTCACCTTTCCGATCAGAAAGGAAGCCAGGACCGGAATCACGGTCAGTGAGAGCACCAGGGAGGCGCCTAGGGCGAAGACGATGGTCAGGGCGACCGGGATGAAGAGCTTGCCCTCCAGGCCCTGCAGGGTGAGCAGGGGCAGGAAGACGATGATGATGATCAGGATGCCGGAGGTGACCGGCACCGACACCTCGCGTACCGCCCGGTAGATCAGGTGCAGGCGTGGCAGCCGCCGGTCGCGCTCGCTGAGCTGGGCGACGACGTTCTCCACCACAACCACGGCGGCGTCCACCAGCATGCCGATGGCGATCGCCAGGCCACCGAGGCTCATGAGGTTGGCGGAGAGCCCGAGCCAGCGCATCAGGATGAAAGTGGCGAGCGCCGCCAGCGGCAGGATCAGGGCGACGGTGACCGCCGCGCGCAGGTTGCCGAGCAGCAGCACAAGGAGGATGAGGACCAGGATCACCGCCTCCTCCAGGGCCTTGGAGACCGTGTGCACGGCCTGGTCGACCAGGTTTCCCCGGTCGTAGAAGACGTCGACGGTGACACCCTTGGGCAGGGCGGACTGCAGCTCCGCAAGGCGCGTTCGTACCCCCTCCACGACCTGCCGGGCGTTGGCGCCGCGCAGTCCGAGCACCAGACCTTCGACCGCCTCGCCCTTGCCGTCCCGGGTCACCGCCCCATAACGGGTGATCGCACCGATGCGGACCTCGGCTATGTCTCCGACCCGCACCGGCACCCCGTTGAAGTTGCCGATGACGATGCGTCCCACGTCCTCCAGGGTACGGATGCGGCCTTCGGCGCGAACCAGCAGGGTCTCCTCTCCCTCTACCAGGCGTCCCGCCCCGTCGTTGCGGTTGTTGCGCTCCAGGGCTTGGCGCAGGGCCATGAGGCTCACGCCCCGGGCATTCATCCGCGCGTTGTTCGGAATGACCTCGAAGCTGCGCACCAGGCCGCCGAGGGAGTTCACGTCCGCCACGCCGGGCACTGTGCGCAGGGCGGGGCGGATCACCCAGTCGAGCAGGCTGCGCCGCTCCGTCAGGTCGAGACCGCCGCCGTTGACGGTGAACATGAACATCTCGCCCAAGGGCGTCGTCATGGGGGCCATCCCGCCGCTGACATCGGGGGGCAGGTCCCCCCAGATGCCGGAGAGCCGCTCCGTCACCTGCTGGCGGGCCCAGTAGATGTCCGTCCCTTCGGCAAAGTCCACTGTGATGTCGCTGAGGCCGTACTTGGCCATGGAGCGCAGCATCACCTGGTTGGGGATGCCGAGCATCTCCACTTCGACCGGGGCGGTGATGCGCGCCTCCACCTCCTCGGGCGTCATGCCGGGGGCCTTGATGACGATCTTGACCTGGGGCGAGGAGACGTCGGGAAAGGCGTCGATGGGGAGCCCACGGAACGCCAGGTAGCCGCCGGCGGCGAGCAGCAGCACCAGCAGCAGCATGAAGAGGCGCTGGCGCAGCGCGAATTGGATCAGGCGCTCGATCATTGTCCGGCCCCATAGCGCCCGGCCCAGGCGGCCTTGAGGGAGGCGATGCCGCTGGCGGCCACCTTGGAGCCGGCGGAGAGTCCCCCGGTCACGATGCTGTAATCGCCCTCGCGGGCGACGATCTTCACGGCAACGGGAGCGAATCCGGCGGCCTCATGGAGGAAGACCATGGGCGTGTCGCCGATGCGGGTGATGGCGCTGGAGGGCACTCGGAACTGCGACTTACTGCCGCTGAGCCGTAGCCGCACCTCGAGGAACTGGCCGGGCCGCAGGCAGTCGCCGGCGCCCCTGACCAGGGCCCGGACCTGGACCGTTTGGTTGGCCGGGTCCACCTTGCGTCCGATCAGGTCGACGTGAGCCTCGCCGGACTTGCAGGGAATCTCTACGGTGCCCCCCGGCTGCACGCCCCGGAGGCGGTCCACTGGCACGCCGATCTCCAGCCACAGGGGCTCGAGCCGCGCCACCCGGACCAGGGGCTCGGAGTCCTCGACTCGCTCCCCGAGCACCGCGGGAACCTCCACGACCACGCCGTCGATGGGCGAGCGTACCTCCAGCGTGCTGGTGATCCGGCGCGCCTGCTCCAGGTCCGCCACCGCTTCGGGTGTCATGCCAACCAGCAACAGAACCTGGCGGCGCTCGTCCACCAGGGCCTCCGCCTCATCCAGGCTGCTGCGCGACTCGAGGTAGGCACGCTCGGATACGTTGCTCGTCTTGCGCAGCTGCTCGTTGCGCTTCACCTCGGCCTGAGCCAACCGGAGCTGGGTCGCCGCCTGGAGCAGCTCCCTCTGCAGCCCCACCAGGCCGGGGCTCTCGATCCGGGTCAGGACCTCACCGGCTTCGACCGTGTCGCTCTCGGATGCCTCCAGGGAGGTCACCAGGCCGCCGCGGGATGCGGAGAGCACACGGACCTGCTGGGGCGGGATGGTCACGCGCGCCGGCAGCCGGTCCGTGACGTAGTTCCGGGCTGCCTCGACGCTGGCCAGGTTGATGCCGATGCGTTGCATCTGCTCCTGGCTGATGGCGATCTCATGGCCGGCCCGGGCACCGCCGGCCGCCAGTAGCAGGCCGAGGAGGGGCAGCAGGAAGCGGGGCAGGGACGTGTCGAAACGGCGCCTTGGAGCGGCGCTCGAAAGGGGCGTGGGCAAGGGTCTACTCCGGTCGATTTCGAGGGCGCCCTGGGGTCTCGGTCCGCCGGGATGCGGAACCGATTGGACTCGGCGCCCTTACAAGCCCCTCGACTCTAGCGATCCATCATGAAACCAAGCTGAATCCGCCGATTCAGCTTGGTTTCACCTGGGACCGGGCAAGATGGCGGCGACAAACATTCCTTGAAGGAGTCGAACGATGAACGCCGAGTCGAGTAGTGACATCCAGGTCTGGGACCCCGCCCTGAGGCTCTTCCACTGGTCGCTTGCGGGGTCCTTTTTGGTCGCCTATGTCACGGAAGACGACTGGATGACGCTCCACGTCTATGCCGGCTACCTGGTCGGCATCTTGATCGTGCTGCGTCTGATCTTGGGCTTCGTCGGATCCCGCCACGCGCGATTCTCGGATTTCGTGCGCGCACCCGGTGAGGTGCTGGCCTATGTCAAGGACGCCGTGCATCGACGCGCATCCAGGTATATCGGCCACAACCCCGCCGGCGGTGTCATGGTAGTGGCGCTGCTGATCAGCCTGACCCTGACCGTCGTGACGGGCATTGCCCTGTACGGGGCGGCGGACTCTGCCGGACCCCTGGCCGGTGTCTGGCGGGGTGAGCAGGCGTCCGAGGTCTTGGAGGAGCTCCACGAAGCAGGCGCCAACATCACCCTGTTCCTTGTCATTCTGCACCTGGGCGGTGTGCTTTTCACCAGCCTCGAGCAGGGCGAAAATCTGGTCAAGGCCATGATCACGGGCCGCAAGAAGGGGCTCCCGCGATGAGGCGCTCGGTCCTAGCCATGGTCGAGTTGCAGGGACGTCGAGAACGCAGAGGGGGATCAGCAACTCGTCCGTGATTGGACTCCAATGAGCAGGTCATGTCTCATTAACACCTATTCGCGGCCAACTGCCTAATTCCGTTCGATGTATACTCTTCTGCCCGCGGCAATCCTGACACTCGTCGTGATCGGCCCCTGTCACGGACACGACTACGAAGATGCCTACCGGCTACGGGAGCGCCGGGAGATCCTTCCTTTGGAGGAATTGCTGCGTCGGCACGGCCTGGGTCCCGGCATGCGCATCCTGGAGATCGAGACAGAGGTCGAGCAGGGCCGACTCCTCTACGAGATCGAATACCTGGACGG
>CAYYHR010000183.1:0-7140 GCA_964471705.1 uncultured Chromatiaceae bacterium | reverse complement strand
GCAGTACATGCAGCGCATGGTGGATATCGTCGTTCCATTGCGCGTCGTATTGGCGTGAACGCCCGTTCGGGTGGCGGAGAAGATAGCCGGGCGCGTTGTTGTCGTTCTCCAGGACCAGATGGATGTGCCGGTCCCGGCCGGGTCCTCGCCGAACGGCGGTGGCCAGCTCCTCCAGGATGTCCGGGGATGAATCATCCCTGATGGTGTCCACCGCATCCAGGCGCAGCCCGTCCAGGTGGTACTCCTCCAGCCAGTAGAGGGCATTGTGGATGACGAATTGGCGCACCCACTCGCTGCCCGGCCCATCATAGTTGATGGCCGCCCCCCAGGGCGTGTGATGGCGGTCGCTGAAGAACTGGGGCGCATAGAGGTGCAGGAAATTTCCCTCGGGGCCGAAGTGGTTGTACACCACGTCCAGAAACACCATCAGCCCCCGCGCGTGCGCCTCCTGCACCAGGCGCTTCAGGTCCTCCGGGCGCCCGTAGCTGCTGTCGGGAGCAAAGGGAAGCACCCCGTCGTAGCCCCAGTTGCGGGCCCCGTGGAAATCGGAGATGGGCATGAGCTCGATCGCGGTGATGCCCAGGTCCGCCAGGTAATCCAGGCGCTCGCCGACGCCGGTGAAGTCCCCCGCCGGGGAGAAGGCGCCCACGTGGAGCTCGTAGATGACCGCCTCTTCCCAGGGCAGCCCCCGCCAGTCGGCATCCTCCCAGCGCCAGCCAAGAGGGTCGACCACCTGGCTGGGACCGAATACATCCTCGGGCTGAAAACGGGATGCGGGATCCGGAGCACGCAGCCCTCCGTCGATGCGATAGCGATAACGGCTCCTGGGTCCCGCCTGATCGGTCGTGAGGCCGAGCCAGCCGTCCGGCTCGTGGATCAGGGGCAGAACGACCTCGTCGTCGCCGTCCTCCAGGCAGAGGTCGACACGAGTAGCCGCGGGGGCCCAGAGGCGAAAGCGCACACGCCCGTCGCCCTGGACCTCGGCACCGAAGGGCATGGGGTGGGAGCGGCGCATGCGGTCAGGATTGGGCCGGCGGAAGCGCGCAGCTCCCGAAAAAGTCGTAGTGGTCGATCGCCTCGAGGATGCCCAATGCGTAGGGCCGTCCCGCGAAGTAGATCCGTTCCAGCTCTTCGAGACCCGACAGCTCCTCGCCGTGACGGTTGGCTACGACCACGGCCAGAGTATTCCCGCGCATCATGTCCTGGTCCGCCCCGGAGCCCCCGGCAACCAAGATGTGCTCCAGGGGTATGCCCCAGCGCTGGGCGACGTAACGCAGCGCACGGCCCTTGCTGGCCCTGGACGGGATGATATCGAGAAAGCGACCGAATGCCTGGATGGCGTTTGCCGCCACATCCTGCTTTCGCAGCAGGGTGGTGATCTCCTCGAGGCTGGGGGCCTGATCCGGGTCATAGAGATAGGAAACCTTGAACCGGGTCTGCTCGGCCTTCCCCTGGAGCTCGAGCCCGGGAAGCTCGGCCAAGGTGCGTCGCACGGCAGCGGGACGCCACAGGTAATCGATGTGCTCGTTCCAATACTGGTCGAGGGCAAGCTCCGGCGCGTAGTAGATCTCGGTGCCGAGGCTCGTGATAAGGACATCGGGACGGGGTATGCGGTGCTGCCGCATCACCGTCAGGGCCGAGTCCAGGCGACGCCCGGTGGCAATGCCGAAGGTCGCGCACTTGCGGTTTCCGCGCATCACTCGGACGAATTGCTTCACGCCCTCCGCATCCCCGAGCAGGCTCTGATCGATGTCCGTGAACAAAGCCCGGTCGCGATAGCGTTTGCCGCGCTTCGGCTCCAAAGGGATCGGCTCGTGGTGCTTGAGGAGGGGCTTGGCGCGGGCCATGTAGCGCTCGGCATGCGCCTGCCAGGAATAGAGCTCGCGCACCTTCGTGACACCGTGCTCGCGCGCGCGCCGGTAGAGCTCCGGATCGGTGAGCAGCTTCAGCAAGGCCGCGGCAATGGCGTCCTTGTCCAGGGGATCGACCAGGATGCCGTTGTCGCAGTTACCGATGATGTCCACCGGGCCGCCGTTCTCCGTAGCGACCAACGGCAGCCCGCTCGCGGCCGCCTCCAGCAGGGTCAGCCCGAAGGGCTCGGTCAGGGCGGGGTTGACGAACACGCCGCCGCTTTCCGCTGCCAAACGATAGATCTCCGGGACCTGATCCTGGCGGTTGTGCTTGGGTATGGCGACATGCCCGTACAGATCGTAGGTGTCTATCCTGATCAAGAGGTCCGTGAGCACGGATTGCGCCCCTTCTTCCAGGTCCCGGATATCCTCGCGGCTCCCGACGACGAGCAGGAGGTTGGCGATCTGCTGCAACTCCTCGGACCCGCCGTAAGCATCGAGAAGCGTCTGGTTGTTCTTGCGGGTATCGGCCCTCGACAGGGCCAGAATCAACGGTTTGTCCGGGTCCTGCAAAAAGCGCTCGATCTGCTCCGAATAGGCGATCGGCGGATCCGCAGGGCGCGCCGGATAGAAGCGGCTCAGGTCAGTGCCCGGGGGTATGACCGCCATGCGTTTGGGCTGATAGTAATCGTAGAGACCGTACTGCTCGTCGATCTCGTTGTGCGTGCTGGCGATGACCAGATCTGCGCTGGCGAGCACCTCCTCCTCTGCATCGACCCGGCGGTCCATGTTGTAGGTCTTGTTGATGTCCTCGTTGCTCATGCCCGCGCTCAGGAGGCGATGACGCTTGTCGCGACCGAGCGAATGACCGGTATGGATCAGAGGCACCCCCAGCAGGTTCGACAAGCGCACGCCGACGTATCCCGCATCGGCGTAATGGCTGTGGACCAGGTCCGGCATCCGCCCCTGCTCGTTCAGTATGGTCACCAGGTTATCGGTGAGATTGTCTAGATGGTCCCACAGCCGCTCCTTGGCGAGGTACTCGTCGGGTCCCGCATCGATGCGCAGGATGCGCGCCTTCTCGGACAAGGGCTCCACGGGCTTCGAGTAATCGCCGGAGACCGCGGGGTCGACGATCCGGCGGGTCGCCAGGTCGACCTGGTCCACATCCTCGCGCTCGGCCAGGGCGCGTGCCAGATCCACCACGTACAGGGTCTGCCCGCCGGTGTCCGCGTCACGTCCGAGCTCCAACTCCTTCCCGCGGATAAGACCGTGAATGCTGAGTAACAGAATGTACATGGGCTCCAATCACTCCTCCTCAGATCTATGCGTACCCCGATTAACCTACCGCTTCGAAGGGCGGGCGTCGAGGGGCTTACACGATTTTCAGACGGTCCTTGCCTATCTGACAGCCCCGTTGCAGCCATCTCAGTGAGGGCCGCGAGGCTGGGTGAGAAGACATGTCTTCTCGCGGACCATCAGCCAACGCTCGGTCTGGCTTCTCACCCGCTGACATCCTCGCCGGGGGGTCGGCTCCCGAGGAAGCCGTTGGACTGCTGCGAAGCGTTGCTTGCCGTGGTCATTGCTTCACTCTCGGAATAGATCCGTATCCAACATAAGGTATCGAAATTATACGGGCTATCCACAGGATATCAGCGCTGCTTATCGCCGCATCGTTCGATGCCGGCTGGCGGACAGTTTGCTCCAGTGTGAAGAATTGCGGTAACGTTACGCCGCTTGTCCGACGTCGTGCCAAGCTGCGCAGCTATGTTCCCCGGGTTGAAAAGTGTCGACCTAGAGCATGATTTGGGTAGTTGTTGGTCGGATAGCGCCAAAACCGCTGCAGCGAAGGCCGCGAGTGCCTGCCTGAATAGCCCAAGACTATGATAAACCCCCACCAACAATAAGGTCACTTCCATGCACAGGTCTATACCGAAAGGGGTCATGTTCAACGCCTACCCGGACAGCATCGGCGGAACCTTGTCCGATATCGTGGCCATGCTCAAGCGGCCCGAGCTCCGGGACGTTTTCTCCTTGTTCTACATCCTGCCTACCTTCTTCAACAGCGATCTGGATCGCGGCTTTTCCATCGTCGATTACGACATCAACAATGAGCTCGTCAGCTCGAAGGATTTGGCCGACCTCGACGAGCTCAACATCAAATTGAAGTTCGACCTCGTCTTGAACCACTTATCCGTCGCATCCCCCCAGTTCAAGGATATGCTGAAAAAAGGAGACGAATCCAAGTACAGACGCTTCTTTATCGATTGGAACGAATTTTGGGCTATGTACGGGAACATGGGCCCTGATGGATATGTGGTACCGAAAAAAGAATTTTTGGATAGGCTCTTCATGAGAAAGCCAGGCCTTCCGATTTTGAAGGTGCGTTTCCCGGATGGATCGGACCGGTTCTACTGGAATACTTTCTACCAAAAGATCGATTACCTCGAAATCTCCGCCGGAGATCTCCTGGGCATCGACGGGATGTGGCTCGGGAAAGCGGAACAGATCGCGGCACTTGTAAACGAAGGGATCAGGGCAAAAACGGATACTGAGGACATCGACTTCGGCGAATTTTCAAACCACCGCACTGCAGTGATCTCCATCGTCGAGCAGAAACGCATGTATCTCGGGCAGATGGACCTGAATGCTCAATTCGAGGGGGTTTGGGACTTTTACGATGACACCTTGAAGAAGCTGCGTGACTACGGCGCCACCATGGTCAGGCTGGACGCATTCGCCTATTTGCATAAGCAACCGGGCATGGTCAATTTCTTCAACAAGCCCGGCACCTGGGACTATCTAGCGCGATTGAAGCGGATCGCGAAGAAATACGACTTGATCCTGCTGCCAGAGATTCATTCCGAGTATGGCAACATGTTGCATGAAGAGGTAGCCGGAGAAGGATTCCCTATATACGATTTCTTCCTCCCCGGTCTTGTTCTCGATGCATTGGACCGGGGAACGAGCCTGCCTCTGCGGCGCTGGATCGCCGAGATCAAGGAGAAGAACATCATGACGGTCAATATGCTCGGCTGTCACGACGGTATCCCGATCCTCGACCTGAAGGGCGTGAACGCCCCCGACCGCTCGCAAAAGGGATTACTGGAGGATACCGAAATCGAGGCCGTTATGGAGAGGGTAATGGAGAGGGGCGGCCGAGTGAAGAATCTCTTCGGCGCGGACGGCAAGAAGATCTCTTATTACCAGGTCAACGCGACCTTTTTCAGCGCCCTGGGCGAAGACGAGCAAAAACTGCTTCTGGCGCGGGCGATTCAACTCTTCATGCCGGGTATCCCGCAGGTCTGGTATCTCGATCTGTTCGCGGGAGAGAACAACTACGAAGCGGCTGACAAGGGGGGCGCCGCTGGGCATAAAGAGATCAATCGCACCGAGCTTTCGGAAAACGACGTGGAGCAAGGGCTCACGAGGAAGATCGTGCTGGACCAACTTGAGCTCATTCGGCTGCGCAACACCTTCCCCGCCTTTGACGGAACCCTCGAGACCGCGGAAACGGACGAGCGCCTCTTACAAATGACGTGGGAAAACCACGGCTGCACAGCAACGCTGAAAGCCGATCTGCATGATTATAGTTTCAGCGTTGAACATGGCTACGACACAGGTGAAAAGCACTTGCTGTCTTATCCTAGATAACGACCTGGTCGCGCCGGCTTTCCGTTGACCGCATCGGCGAGACGGTGAAGTCGTCGAGACTCTTGAGCCATCTATTTGGAGGATCATAATGAAAATTCTGGCTACCGACCTGGATAGAACCCTGCTACCAAACGGAAAATGGGAGCCCGATCGTGGTGCCATCGAGCTGTTCAACGAGCTGACCGAAAAACATGGTGTCCTGGTCGTCTATGTTACCGGACGAAACCTGAAGCTCACGGAAGACGCAATTCGGGAATATGGCGTCAGACATCCGAACGTCCTCGTCGGAGATGTCGGTACGACCATCAGAAAATACGACAAGGGTGACTGGAGCTTCGACCAGGGCTGGGTCGATCATGTAAAGCAGGCGAGCCCGAGGTGGAGCGCCGACAAGATAAGAGAAACGGTGGCCGGGGTCGAGGGTATCCGAGAGCAGGAAAGCGAGCACCAGAACCAATTCAAGCAGAGCTACTATGTCGATCACGAAAAGAGAGAAGAGATCCTGCGACAAGTCGATGAGCTGGTGAAGGGTAAGTTCGATGAAGTCATCATCTACAGCTTCGACTCCCAGGACGGGAAGGGGCTGCTCGATTTTCTCCCGGACAGCGCCACCAAGCAAACGGGCTTGGAGTACGTCTGCGAAGAGTTCGAGACGGAGAAGGACAAGGCCGTGTTTTGCGGAGACAGCGGGAACGATATCTTTCCCTTGACTGCAGGCTTCAGTGGCGTCCTCGTGCGCAATGCCGATGAGCAGCTTGTGGCGGATGTCAAGGCGGCGATGGCAAACAATCCGGACCTGAAGGTCTATTTCGCGAAGGGCGGATTCAAGGGATTGAGCGGATACTATACGAGCGGGGTCATCGAAGGGGCATACCATTATGGGGTCTTCGAGAACGCCATCGGATAACAGAGCCGGGGGTTTTGCACTAGGGGCTGTTGACATTTGCCTGCGCGAGGGCAATTGCGAGGCATTTTTCGTGCTGGCAAGGCGCGGAGAGGAGGAATAGTGGACCTATTGCGACGAGCCGCAACGCGGCCAGCGCGGGAAAGGGCCGCAATCGGACCGTGAAAGGTAATTGTCAACAGCCCCTATGCTCCATAGAGGCATTTCCCGCACCGAGCCGAGTAGATGAGCTACGGTGAGGGAATGCCTCCCTACCAGGAAAGGGAAAGATAGGGCAAAGGACTGCGCGTCAGGGCAACCGTGACGATGTACCCGAGTGCGATGAGCGCTCCGGCGAATGCCCAGGCTCGGATCCTTCGGGATCGCCCCCTGCGCAGGGCAACGCTGCCCAGGACTATGTAGGCCACGAGCCCCGTCAGCTTGGCCATCATCCAAGCATGATCCAGAGGATTCAGGCCGGCCAGCCAGACCATGGCGACGGCCGTGAAGAGCAGTAGGCTGTCGTTGACGTGCGGAAGGGTGCGCGTCAGAGGGTGCCCGAGTAGCGGGGAGCGGCGCAGCATCCAGACCCCGCGCAGCAGGAATCCGGCAGCCGTGACCATGACACAGGCGATGTGGATGCTGCGGAGTGTCAGGTAGAGTCCCATAATGTAAACTGCGTTCGGAGACAAGCACCTTGGAACGATGAGAAACTACGAAACACGCGAAAGGCGCGAAAATTAGACCCGTGAA
>CAYYHR010000182.1:0-7161 GCA_964471705.1 uncultured Chromatiaceae bacterium | reverse complement strand
CCGGAGCCCTCTTCCATTACGCGGGCCGGCCAACCATAGAGCGGCAGATACAGATCGCGGTCTTTCTGGACATCGTCGCCTTCACCCTGATCATGCAGCAAGGCGAGCGGACATGGATCGTGCTGGGGCTGTTGCTCGCCATCACCGTCGCCGCCGGCGCCCTGCTCATGGAAGGACGGCTCTCCCTTCTGTTCGCCTCCTTCGCCACCCTGGGGGTCATCGCACAACAGGTCTGGGCCGAGCTTTCTCTCCGCTCTCCCGTGGGCAGCCTCACTCAAGCGGGTCTGCTCGGGATCACCTTCTTCACCGTAGCACTGCTCGGCCATGTGCTCTACCGGCGCATCCAGCAGACGGAACAGCTCGCCGCGGAGCGCCAGGTCGACTTCGACAACCTGTCCGAGCTCAACGAGCTCATCATTCAGAGCATGGGCACCGGGGTTCTGGTCCTGGATCAGGAGCAACGGCTGCGACTGCTCAACGGGGCCGCCATCCGGCTCCTCGGCTTACCGCTACCCGCCCTCGGACAACACCTGCGGGACTTGGCCCCGGCACTGGCGGACTGGCTGAGCACCTGGTATGGAGATCCGCACTTTCGGGACAGGAGCGGAAGCATCCAGGTAGGAGACCAGGAGCTCAAACCGAGCTGCCGCCCACTCGGGGAGGGGGCCAGGGCCGGCTTGCTCGTCTTCCTGAGGGACAATCGGGAGCTGGCTCGCGAAGTCCAACAGATCAAGCTCGCCTCCCTCGGAAGCCTGACCGCGAGCATCGCCCACAACATCCGCAATCCCCTGGGATCGATCAGCCACGCCGGGCAGTTGCTGGCGGAATCCCCGACCCTGCATCCGGAGGATCAGGAGCTGCTCGCCATCATCCGGCGCAACAGCCATCGTATCAACGACACCGTCGAAAGCGTGCTGCAACTCTCGCGGCGCGATCAGACCAGCCCCGAGCGCATCGAGCTGGGGGCTTGGCTCCGAGACTTTTGTGCCGAGCTGCGCGAGACGCGCGGGCTGCCAGAGGAGCAGCTCCAGCTCTGGCTTCCCGAAGCCCCCTTGACCGTCGAGATGGATCCGCGGCACCTGCACCAGATCCTGTCCAATCTCTGCGACAACGCCCTGAAGCATTCCGGAGCCCCGCAGCAGCCGGCTCGGATCCGGGTGCTTGCCCGGCCCGACCCGGAGCGGAATGCTCCCCTGATCGAGGTGACGGACGAAGGTCCCGGAATCGACCCGGCAATCGCCCGCGAGATTTTCGATCCCTTCTTTTCCACCAGCCCGAGGGGTACGGGACTCGGCCTCTATATTGCGAAGGCGCTCAGCGAGACCAATGGGGCGGAATTGCAGTATATTGCGCACGAAGGCCGAGGCTCGCGTTTTCGCCTCGGCTTCCCTACACGATCCCAGCTATGAGCAAGGCGCAGGTCCTGATCGTCGACGACGAAACGGACATCCTCGAGCTACTACAGATCACCCTGTCGCGCATGGACATCGGCTGCCGTGCGGCGATGGATATCGCTTCCGCCAAGCGCCTGCTGGCGAGCGATCCCTTCGATCTGTGCCTCACCGACATGTTTCTTCCCGACGGAACCGGAATCGACCTGGTCGCCCATATCGCCGAGAAATGCCCCGAGCTGCCGGTCGCCGTGATTACGGCCCACGGCAACATGGAGACGGCGGTGACCGCAATGAAGGCCGGGGCGTTCGACTTCGTCGCCAAGCCGGTGGACTTGGCAATGCTGAGACGGTTGGTGGAATCGGCGTTGCGGCTGAGCGGGAGCAAAGGTCCGACAGATCGAGATCCGGAGCCCGGCAGCCACGGCGGTCTGCTCGGGGATTCGCCGCAGATGCAGGAGCTGCGCCGGCTGATCGCCAAGCTCGCCCGTAACCAGGCACCCGTGCTCATAACCGGCGAGAGCGGCACGGGCAAAGAGCTCGCGGCACGCCTGATCCACTCCCTGGGACCGCGCGCCGAGAGTGCCTTCGTCCCCGTGAACTGCGGTGCCATCCCCCGCGAGCTGGTGGAAAGCGAGCTGTTCGGCCACAAGAAGGGCAGTTTTACGGGGGCGGTGAGCGACAAGCAGGGACTTTTTCACGCGGCCGAGGGCGGGACCCTGTTTCTCGACGAGGTCGCCGACCTCCCGCTGGACATGCAGGTCAAGCTATTGCGCGCCATCCAGGAGAAGAGCATTCGCCCTATCGGTGCCCACCAGGAGGAAGCGGTGGACGTGCGCATCATCAGTGCCAGCCACCTGGACCTCGACCTGCAAGTCCGGAAGCAGGCCTTTCGCCATGACCTCTTCTACCGGATCAACGTCATCGAGCTGCACATGCCACCCTTGCGCGAGCGCCCCCAGGACATTCCGTTGCTGGCGGGCCAAATCCTCGCCCGCATCGCACATCAGTCCGGCGTGGCCGAGCCAGCGCTCACTCCCGCCGCGACGGCCAGGCTCCAAGGCTACGCCTTCCCGGGGAACGTGCGAGAGCTCGAGAACATCTTGGAGCGGGCCACCGCTCTCAACGATGACGGCAAAATCGTTGCCGACGAGCTGCACCTGCCGCAGTCGGACCGCGCCGTCGCCCATCCGGCACCTGCTGCTTCATCCGAAGGGCGACCCCTGGATGCCTATCTGGGCGAAGTCGAGCGGCAAGCCATCGTCGAAGCCCTGGAAACAACCCGCTGGAACCGGACCGCGGCAGCCAAGAAGCTCGGGATGACGCTGCGCTCGCTGCGCTACCGGCTCTCCAAGCTCGGCATCGAGTGAGCCTACGAGCCGTGACCAAGTCCAAGAATCCCCCCGTCCTGCCCCCCGAAGCCGACCCCTTTGTGCGTTGGTTCCGGCAGGCGACACCGTATATACACGCCCACCGCGGGCGTACGTTCGTCATCGCATTCGGGGGCGAGGCGGTAGCTGATGCCCACTTTCGCGAGCTGGTCCACGACTTCGCCCTGCTCCATGGCTTAGGCATACGCCTGGTGCTCGTGCATGGTGCGCGTCCCCAGATCGAGGAGCGACTGGCGGCACGGGGGATCGAGCTACGCTACGTCAAGGGGTTGCGAGTAACCGACGAAGCTGCCCTAGCCTGCGTCAAGGAGGCCGCAGGGGTGGTGCGGGTCGAGATCGAGGCCCTGCTCTCCCTCGGCCTCGCCAACTCCCCCATGGCGGGGGTCCACATCCCAGTCGCGTCCGGCAACTTCGTCACCGCCAGGCCCCTGGGAGTGCTGGAGGGCGTCGACTACCGCCACACGGGCGTGGTCCGGCGCATCGACCGCGACTCCCTGCGTCGCTGCCTCGACGGCTGCGCCGTAACCCTGATATCCCCGGTCGGCTATTCGCCGACCGGCGAGGTCTTCAACATAATCGCTGCGGACGTGGCACGCTCCGCGGCCATCGCCCTGAAGGCGGACAAGCTCATCTTCTTGCTTGAGGAGTCCGGCGTCGTGGACGCGTCCGGACGGCTGATCTCCAACCTGCTCAGTCGGGACGTGGAGGCCCTGCTGCGCGATTCCCCCCCCCTGTCGGAGGAGCTCGCCCAATCCCTGCGCGCCGGGGCGGATGCCTGCATCCAGGGTGTGGACCGTGTCCACCTCATCGCTCGCACGGACGGAGCTCTGTTGCGCGAGCTCTTCACACGCGACGGTGCCGGCACCCTGATCACCGCCTCTCCTTACGAGGTGTTGCGACCCGCCCGCATCGACGACGTGGGAAGCATCCTGGAGCTATTACGCCCACTGGAGGAGCAGGGCGTTCTGGTGCGCCGCTCCCGCGAGACCCTGGAGACCGAGATCAGACGCTTCGCACTCATCGAGCGCGACGGCATGGCCATCGCCTGCGCCGCCCTCTACTGCTTCCCGGATGAGGGCCTCGGCGAGCTCGCCTGCGTGGCCGTCCACCCCGATTACCGAAACGGCGCACGGGGGGACAAGCTGCTGGAGCACATCGAAGGGCTCGCCAGGGAGAGAGGTATCGATCGGCTGTTCGTCCTCACTACCCAGGCGGCCCATTGGTTCCGCGAGCGCGGCTTCGAGCCCGCCAGGATGGAGGACCTGCCGCTGCAGAAGCAGGCCCTCTACAATTATCAGCGCAGATCCAAGGTCTTCATCAAGGTGATCTGAGTGCAGGCGCACGAGCGGCAACATCCCGGAATCCGGTGTCTTGCACCGGCCCGCATCGCCCACCCGGATCCATGCTCGAGGTAATGGATCTGGCCTGCCGCCGGGGGGACCGCCAGTTGTTCTCGGAGCTGAGCTTCGCCCTGGAGCCGGGCTCCCTACTGCACGTGCGGGGCCGCAACGGCAGCGGCAAGACGACCCTGTTGCGCGCCCTGTGCGGCCTGCTCGCACCGGAGGCCGGAGAGATTCGCTGGAAGGGGGAAGACAGCCGCCGCCTCGGCGACGACTACCGTACCGACATCCTCTACTTCGGGCACCTCAACGGCATCAAGGGCGACCTGACAGGTATCGAGAACCTGCGCGTATCCACGACCCTGGAGGGAAACAGGGTGGGCGAGGAACGGCTCTGGTCGGTGCTCGGACAAATGGGATTGGCGGGGTTCGAGGATCTTCCCACGCGGATGCTTTCTCAGGGTCAGAAGAAGCGAGTCGCCCTGGCCCGTCTCCTGGTGAGCGACGCCCCCCTGTGGATCCTGGACGAGCCCTTCACGGCTCTGGACACGGATGCCGTCGACCTGCTGCAGACGCTGATCGCCGGACATGTGGAAAACTCGGGCATGGTGGTCCTGACCACGCACCAGGAGGTCCCGATCACCTCGGGGCGGATCCGGCGCCTGCATCTGGGGGATTGACCACTAGATCATGTGGCGCGCCTTCACTTGCATCCTGGCACGCGACCTGCGCCTCGCTATGCGCCGGCGCACGGACGTGTTGACCACCCTGTTCTTCTTCCTGATCGTGACCAGCCTCTTTCCCCTGGGCGTCGGCACCGAGAAACAGGTCCTGCACGCCCTGGGGCCCGGCGTGGTCTGGGTGGCGGCGCTTCTCGCCTCCATGCTGGCCCTGGAGAGACTCTTCGCGGCGGACCAGGAGGACGGCACCCTCGAGCAGATCCTACTGACGCCCCAGCCCCTGTCCGTCCTCGTGCTGGCCAAGGTCGCCGCCCACTGGCTCCTGACCGGCCTGCCGCTCGCGCTGATCGCCCCGCTGATCGCCCTGCAGTACCAGTTGCCGGAGACGCCCCGTATGGCGATGATGCTCTCCTTGCTGGTGGGCACGCCGATCCTGAGCCTGATCGGTGCCATCGGCGCGGCCCTGACCCTGGGATTGCGGGGCGGCGGGATCCTCCTGTCCCTGCTGATCCTCCCCCTCTATGTCCCGGTGCTCGTGTACGGCGCTGGAGCGGTAACCGTCAGCGCTATCGACTTTGCGGATACCCGACCCTATTTCTCATTGCTGGGGGCCTTTCTGCTGCTGTCGCTGATCTTCTCGCCCCTGGCCGCCGCGGCGGCCCTGCGGATTTCGCTGGAGTAATCGTTGGTCCTCGATAACAGGAAGCGTAGGATGGGCAACGCGGCTGCGTGCCCAACATTCCGGTTCATGACCGTGGGCACGCTGCGCTTTGCCCACCCGACAGAGCTCGCTTGCATTTCAGAAACGTGAAGTTGTTCAGATTCGCCTCCCCGGCCACCTTCTATCCCCTGGCAGGCAAGATGATCCCTTGGTTTGCGGCGCTCGCCGGCGCGGCCGTCCTCATTGGACTCTACTGGGCCTTCTTCGAGACCCCGGACCGCCTCGGCGGCACCAATCCCCAGAAGGAGTACTATCGGATCATCTTCATCCATGTCCCCGCGGCCTGGATATCCATGTGGCTCTACCTGGTCCTGGCGGGCTATTCGGCCGTCGGTCTGGTCTTCAACACCCGGCTGAGCTTCATGATGGCCAATGCCACGGCGCCGACGGGTGCCATCTTCACCTTCCTGGCCCTCTGGACCGGCGCCTTCTGGGGAAGGACGAGCTGGGGAACCTGGTGGGACTGGGACCCCCGGCTGACCTCCGAGCTAATCCTCTTCTTCCTCTACATCGGCTACATCGCGCTGCACTCGGCCATCGATGATCCGCGCCGGTCGGACAGGGCGTCGGCCTTGCTGGCCATCGTCGGCCTGGTGATGATCCCCATCATCTTCTGGTCCATCAATTGCCCGAATCCCAACGAGTGCGCAGCCCTGCATCAGCGCTCCTCCATGTCGAACATGGAGCCGAACATCCTCTGGTCGATGCTGATCATGACCTTCGGCCTGTGGATGTACTCTTTCGTGACGATCTTCCTGCGCGTGCGGAGCATCATTCTGGAGCGAGAGGCAGAAACGACCTGGGTCAGGGAATTGTCAAAGGCTGACTAGCCCGCATTTTTCACCACAGAGATACAGAGGGCTCAGCGAAAGCGATATGCATCTGAATCCTTAAATCTTTGTGATATTGAAGCATGTGATCTTCTGTACAGGATGCCAGCCTACAGAAGACGTAAAACTCTCTTAAATTTCTGGGCTCTCTATGCCCTGTGTACCAACGTGGTAAATTTGTGGAATAGCCAGGCCAAAACCCAACCAAATATGGAAGGATCCCAAGGCGATATCCGAGGTCTCGAGGAGAAGTTATGAAGAAAGCAGAGATTCAGTTTTCCAAAGGACTTCGTGAATACGTTCTGTCATCGCTCCGAGAATCAGAAGTATTGAAGCGTTTGAGAGAAGAAACGGGGAAAGACGCCAACGCCATCATGCAGATACCGCCTGAGCAAGGGCAGTTCATGTCATTTCTCGTGAAGGTCTTGGGTGCCAACAAGACGCTGGAGATAGGTACTTACACCGGGTACAGCACGCTCTGCGTTGCCATGGCTCTACCGGAAAACGGCCGGGTTGTAGCCTGTGACATAAACGATGACTGCGCCGCTATCGGGAGAAAGTATTGGAAGGAGGCGGGTGTAGAGCAGAAGATCGATTTTCGATCGGGACCGGCACTCCACACGCTCGAATCTCTTATCGAGTCGGGCGAGTCGGGAAGTTTCGACTTTGCATTCATCGACGCAGACAAGGGAACCTATGATGACTATTACGAAAAGTCCATTACCTTGCTTCGGCCCGGCGGCGTGATTGCGATCGACAATGTCCTCCTGTTCGGGTCGGTGATAGATCCGAGCGTACTCGATGCCGA
>CAYYHR010000181.1:0-7187 GCA_964471705.1 uncultured Chromatiaceae bacterium | reverse complement strand
CCCACTCCCTCCTCCTCGGCGATCTGGGCAGCAAGCTGTTCACTCCAACCTTCCTGGAGCACCAGATAGCCGTACTCGTCGAACAGAGGGGACCCGACTTGGAGGAAATCTCGTTTCTTGGGCTGTGTGTTAAGCATAGTGGCCGTTTCCTTCTGTTGGCTGTTGTTTGCAACTGGGCAGCTGGCAGGTGCGAATGATCATCTGTTTTGCCTCCAATGAGGGTTGTGGCTACTGGCAATTGCGCGCTGACGGTCAGGCGCCGAGGACCGGACTGGTCCATCCGATGCCACCCACTTCCGCCTCCGGATGATGACGATCATGGACGATGCGGCGTGCGTGGGGGACATCGGGAATCACGAAGAAGATTCTGTGCATAATGGATAGCCCCTCGGGGCTTGTGTGGCGCTCGACTCGGGTGAGAAGGCGCTGAGCCAAAACCTGCACAGCCTAAAAACCGAGCAAAACACTCTCAAATGAGCATAGTCGGTTTTTCACCCATTTAAACGCCTGCACACGTCGACAAACCATCCGCTTTTAGTGGTAAGACCAATCGCGGTTTTGACGAAATCGGAAGCTGCTCTTCCATCCCCGACCGGGACGCATTGTCAGTGTATTCCGCTCACAGCGGCATCCTTTGATCCAATCGGTTCAATAGAGCTATTTCCACACTCCAAACAATTTGATATCCGCAGACATTGCTCTACTGCTTTTGATTTCTGACTTCTCTGCTTGGTTAGTGTTCCATGAGCTCGACAACTGCAGCGGTTGATACGCTGGGGGTCTGTTCGGGATAGTCAGGGAGCGAGGCGACGTTACCGTCGCCCCGTCCCTTAAGAACCGTGCGTGCGATTTTCATCGCACACGGCTCAAGCCTTGAGCAGGGACCGCAAAGCACCCGACGGTCAACGGGATATGTGGTTATAACGCTCTCAGTCCTGAGCCTCGTTTCCCCGAGAGGGAGGGGTTTTGCAAAAGTGCTGCAGGAACCAGTCGCGGGCGCGCCGGGCGACTTCATCAAGCTTTCCCGCCTCCTCAAACAGGTGCGTGGCCCTTGCGATCACTTCCAGACGCGGCTGCGACGGCATCTGGCGGGCGGCGTCGCGGTTCAGCTGCAGGACGTCCCGGTCGAGGCTGCCGACGATCAGCAAGGTCGGTGCAAACACTTGGGATAGGGCTCCGGCCGCGAGATCTGGCCGTCCACCGCGGCAGACGACTGCCCGGACGTCCCTGTGCCGCTCGGCGGCGGCGCCCAAAGCAGCGGCGGCTCCGGTGCTCGCACCGAAAAGGCCGAGGGGCAGGTCTGCTGTGCGCTGGTCTGCACTCGCCCAGTCGATGGCGCGAATCACCCGCCCGGTGAGAAGCGGGATATCGAAGCGAAGCTCGCGTGTCTGCTCGTCGATCTTCTGCTCTTGGGGTGTGAGCAGGTCGAACAGCAGGGTTGCGATCCGCCCAAGGTTCAGGATATCGGCCACCGCCCGGTTGCGGCGGCTGTACTTACTGCTACCGGTGTCGTGGGCGAAGAGTACCAGACCGCTCGCCCCCTGCGGTCTCAGGAGAAAGCCGGCCAGATCTCCGTCGATGGGTACCTCGATCGGTTGGGGCTCTCGTGAAGGGAGCTCGAATGGGGTGGGATTGGCGTAATTAGACATGGATCGACTCCCAATTGCGTTGGAGAATAACTGCTCTTTCCAGTCGGGCTCAATGCGGTTCCTGAAGAAACTGGGGCATGAGGTCGAGCCATGTGCTGACTCGGTGCTCCACGTCTTGCTCGTGTGCTGGAGGTCCTCGAGCAGATCCGCGACGGAGGCGTCGGCTGCGTCTTGAGGCTTCCGGCGAGGTCGACATAGGAAGCTTCGTCGGATTCTCGCAACTCCCGCGTTGTTTCTTCGCGTAGCGCGAGAAAGTGCTCGTCGAGGCGCCATTTCAACGCGCGTTTTTGCTCTTCGATAATGTTCATTCTCGCTTGCCTCGATAAGACGGTGCTCGGTAGCGCCATACTCCTCCCGTCAATGACCGGGCTCGAGCTCTTCGATCGCGCGCTGATGCGATAACCTACGCAGCAAGCTCTCGATTTCGCCGCGGCTCTCGTAACGCACCGCGTGGAGCCCGCGGCTGAGGGCCCTGCGGACATGACCTTTTTTGTCGTCGATGAACAGGGCATCCGCCGGCGACAGTCCGAGCATGGTGATTACATCGTCGAACAGGGTCTCGTCATGCTTGGTTTTTCCAAGCCGATAGCTGTTGAAGACGTAATCGAAGATGGAATAGAAGCCATGCGCGCGATCCAGGCGTTCGAGCCAGTCGGTCTGGTCGCTCAGGATGGCCACCACATAGCCGCTCTCGCGCAATTTCTGCACATGGCGGAGCATCCAGGGGCGAAGAACGAAGTGGCTCAGGATGATCGATGTCAGTGCATCGTCGCTGCCGCGAAGGCCGGTGCGGCGGCGTAACAGATCCCAGAAGTCCGATTCGGTGCCGTGGCCGGTCAGACTGCCGGAGTCATGAACGGCGCGACGTCCCTCTTTGGTCAGCATGTCGGCATCCAGGTTTTGCATTTCGGCGAGCGCCCGTAGCCCATTGAAAAATCCCTCTTCCGCGAGGACGCCGCCAAAATCGAACAGCACTGCCTGTAATTCTGTCGTTCTCATCGCGCTTCGCCTATGTTAGTGGCCACCGGGAGAGGGGTTCTCCGAGGCACCCGATTCGCTCTCGTTCGCGAACCGTCGAAGCAGGGTTTGCAGCTGCGAGAGCGCCTCGGCCGCGTCCGAGAACCGACCTTCGCCCTGAGCCTTCAAGTAGCGCTCGAAGGCTGCGTTCGCCCTGGCTCCTACCTGTTTTAGAGTGACGGATTCTGCCCCAGGTGCCGCAGACGCCCCTTGTCCGAAGAGCCCCTGCAGGGCCGCATCGAATGTCGGTGCATAGCTCAGCTTATCGTCATGCATCACGGCCACCAGGCGCAGCTCCGGGTAAGCCGCGGTCTCCGCGCGCAGGTAGATGGGCTCCACGTAGAGCAGGGTGTCATCGATCGGAATGGCGAGCACGTTGCCGCGAATGACATGGGAGCCGCGCTGGTCCCACAAGGTGAGCTGGCCGGAGAGGTAGCTGTCCTGATCGATCTTGGTCTCGACCTGCTGGGGCCCCAGCACCCGTCGCTCCTTGGGGAACTGGTAAGCGAGAAAGCGCCCGTAGTCCTCGCCGTCGCAGAGACCGGCGATCCAACCGATGAGGACCTGCCGGTCTTTCGGGGTGAAGGGCAGCATGAGGACGAACTGCGCCCGGTCCGAATTCGGCAGCTGCCACATCACGTAGTAGGGCTCCACCGGCTCCACACCGCCGTCGTGCTTCTCGGTGGCCCGCACCCACAGGTCCTCCTGATTGTAGAAAACCTCAGGGTCGCGCATGTGGTACTTGGCATAGACCAGCCCCTGAGTCAGCAGCAGACCTTGGGGATAGCGGACATGGGCGCGCAGCCCGGCCGGCATTTCGGACTTCGGCTTGAACATGCCGGGTAGGGCGTTGCGCCAAGCACCGATGATGGGATCTGCCGGATCGAAGATATAGAAATCGACGTTTCCCTCGTAGGCGTCGACCACGACCTTCACCGAGTTGCGCAGGTAATCGATCCCGTGGAGATAGGCTACGTCCGGGGAATTGCTCGTGCGCACCGGTCGCCGTAATCTGTCCCCTATGGGCGCCTCGAACGGCGCGCTGTAAGGAAAGTAGGTGGAGGACGTGTAGGCATCCATGATCCAGTACAGGCGCCCCCCGACGAGCGCCAAGTAGGGGTCCTCGTCCAGGGTCAGGAAGGGTGCCAGGGTGTGCACCCTCTCCTGGATCTGGCGATGGAACATCACCCGACTCGCGGCCGTCGGGTAGCTGGACAGCAGAAACCGGGTACCGTCGAACATCCAACCGAAGAGGAACTTGCGCCACAGATTACGCAGCTCGACGCCTCCCTCTCCCTGGTAGCGCACGTAGGCGTTCTGCTCCCCGCGTGGGTGGTCGAACTCCCGCTCCTTGGTGTTGGCCACGACCGGGTCGGAGGTCAGCTCACCGTAGTAGATCTGCGGCCGCTCGACCGCGAGGGAGGCGTACTCGGACTCGGGCGGAATATCCTTGATCAGCAGGTTGGGCAGGCCTTCGGGCGTGAAGTCCTTGACGCTGGCCATCGTCAGCCCATAGCCGTGGGTGTAAATAAAGCGGCGGTTGACGAAGGTCTGGCTCTGCTCGGGCAGGTTGTCCGGGGACAGCTCACGCGCCGACACCATGACTTGCCGATAGCTGTCATCAATGCGATAGCGGTCCACATCGACGTCCACGAACTCGTAGTAGAGGCGGAACGCCTGAAACTGCTGGTAGACCGCGTCCAGCGCCCGCCAGTCCCACAGCCGGACCTCCGCGAGCAGATGGCGGTTTTGCTCGACCGTCTGGCGGGTGAGCCCTTTCTGCGCCGGGTACAGGCGTTCTTCGACTTTGTCGAGCCCAAAGGCTTGACGGGTCAGGCGGATGTTGTTGGCAATGTAGGGCTTCTCGAAGGTGATCTCGTTGGGCTCCACGACCAGTGCCTGAAAGAAGTAAGGCAGCAAGCCGTCGAGGAGAATCCACAGACCGATGACCAACACCCAGGCCGTCCCCGCGGCTAATACGGCGGGTGGAAGAAATGGCCACAGCCGTCCCAACCGGGTTCCTGCCCAGCGGCGCAAGCCGGGAAGGAAGGGGGCCGCTCCAAGCGCCACCGTCAGCACCGCGAGCACGACATAGGCCGGCAGGCGAACATGCACGTCTGTCCAGCCCGGCCCGGCGGTCACGCCAAGGTCCGAGTACTGCAGCTCGAAAATATCCACGAGGGCGCCGGCGCCGAAGACCAGACCCAGCGCCAGGCTGATCGTCGCCACCGTCAAAAGGGTCGGGCGGTCGCGGTCAGGGGCGTCGGCCTTCTGCAGATGCAGTTGGATCGCCACGGCCGCGCTCGCGATGGCAACGGCCAAGATCCACAGCAGAAGATCCTGCACCAGCTCCAGAAAGGGGAGAACGAACAGATAGAAGCCTGCATCGAGATGGAGGATGGGCTCGGTGATGCCGGCTTGGGCTCGATTGACGAAGAGCAGCGCCGGCTGCCAGGCTTCGAGGCCCCAGAGGGCGCCGCCCACCGTGCCGACGAGCTCCGCCCAGGGGGTTACGCTAGGGCGCAGCCGCCGCGCCGGTGTATTGATCAGGAGCACCAGCATGAGCGCGGCGAAGGCGCCGCCCACTGCGGTCCAGGCCTGCGCGCCGATGAAGGTCCAGAATCGGGCTCCGTAGCCGAGGGCGTGGAACCAGAGCGCCTCGCCCCACAGATCCATCACCGAGAACAGGGCCAGCGTGCTCAGCACGATCAACACACCTGTCCAGACAAGCACCGGCCATCCTCTGGAGTAACCCAGACGCGCCAATGCTCCGCCGACACCGAGCACCAGGATCAGTACGAGAACATACATCATCCATTTCCAAGTCGTGCGTTTCGCCGGTGGGGTTGGTCCGATCACCGGCGTTCGTTGTCACATTCATTGCAACTCGCGTGCCCTATCCCTGGTCCGGATCATTCTGCGCCGAAAGGTCGTCTGGCATATTTCATGCTGTTTGAGATCGGATTGACCGTCATCCCTGGACCGGCACGAGACGACAATCCATGCGTAACGAGCAGGCTCGTCAGGACGCTGCCGACGTGCACTCGCTGCTCCGACAAGCCGAAAAGACCACCGACTGAAGGGTATCTGCTGCGACCTCCGGCCTCTGGGCGGGAGCTCTGGATGAGAGGTGGTGACGATGCACCGACCTGCCGCCCCCTGCAGAGGAGATACGAGATGAGACACTCCAACACCTCGACCCCTGAATTGGTGGCGACAGGCTCCGCGGCGGCGAGATCCTTCGCGCCGCCGGACGCGCTGCAGCGACTCGCTTCCGTCGCCGATGTGGCCTTCAATGGCGCGCGCCCTTGGGATATCCGGGTGCATGATCCGGCGCTCTACGGTCGCGTTCTGCGTGGGGGCGCACGCGGTCTCGGGGAGGCCTACATGGACGGGCTGTGGGACAGCAACCAGCTGGACGAGACCCTGACCCGGCTGATCCGAGCCGGCGCAAAGCACCGGCTGCGCGGGATCGCGGGCCTGCGCATGGCCGGTGCCTGGATGCGCGACTGGGTGCAGAACCGTCAGAGCCGGTGCCGGGCTTTTCAGATCGGCGAGCGCCACTATGACCTCGGCAACGATGTGTTCCGCGCCATGCTGGACCCCAGCATGAGCTACAGCTGCGGCTATTGGAAGGACGCCGACACCCTGGAGGCCGCTCAGCGCGCCAAGCTCGACATGGTGTGCCGCAAACTGGAGCTGGCCGCGGGAGAGCGCCTGCTCGATATCGGCTGCGGCTGGGGTGGACTGGCGGAGCACGCGGCACGTCACTACGGGGTGGAGGTGCTCGGCATCACCGTCTCCCGGGAGCAGCAGTACCTCGCCGTGGAGCGATGTAGCGGCCTGCCCGTGACCATCCGCCTCCAGGACTACCGAGAGCTGGACGGCAGCTTCGACAAGGTCGCGTCGGTGGGCATGTTCGAGCACGTCGGACCCAAGAACTACCGGGCCTATTTTCGCACGGTAGTCCGCCTGCTCGCGGACGACGGCCTGATGCTCCTGCACACAATCGGCGATCGCATCAGCCACACCGGTAACGACCCCTGGATCGACAGGTACATCTTCCCCAACGGCGTCGTACCGTCCGCCCGGCAGATAACGACCGCCTTCGAGCCCTGGCTCGTGCTCGAGGACTGGCACAATTTCGGTCCCGACTACCCGCGAACCCTGATGGCCTGGTGGGACAACTTCAGCGCCGCGTGGCCTAGCCTGGACCGGCACCGCTATGACCAGCGTTTCTATCGCATGTGGAAGTACTACCTGCACGCCTGCGCCGCATATTTCCGCGCCCGCGACGGGCAACTGTGGCAAGTCGTGCTATCCAAGCCCGTCCGGGCCAAGGTCTACCGCTCTATGCGCTGAGAGGTTGCGACGAGGCCGTCGCGCGACCCCGGGGCGCGATCTGAGCACGGGGCCATCTGGGCCGGATAGGGGAGGGGAGAGCGAGCACACAACGCTTCGAAATCGCGGTGCGCCGCGGCAACAGATGCCTGCTCTTTCGCGGTCAACTGCCGTTCCCAG
>CAYYHR010000180.1:0-7252 GCA_964471705.1 uncultured Chromatiaceae bacterium | reverse complement strand
CCTGGTTACCACGTGCTCTCAATGTCAGGCTCGACACGGCCTCGGACCCCGGGGAATACCCGTGCCGCTCGCCAGGATGCAGCACGGATTGTTGCCTGCCGGAGGAACAAGCCCGTCGGCACTCCCGACGCGAAAATTTTCGGGGCTCAACACCTTCAAGGTCGGCATCACCCGTTATCCTTGCACCTCGCCTGCTTTCGTGACTACGCACCGATGCGTCTGTTGCCAGCCACACCGCAAGGCTCGATCCTGGGCTCGCGGCGCACGATTACCCAGGCGGGATTCCCACCCGCTAGAACACGCAACCTTGCCAGGCCGCACTGCCCCCTTTTCCCCTCCCATACAACTAGAATTGAGCATATTTGCTTTGGCCTTATCTTGACCCAGATCAAAGCACCTACGTGTTGTGGATGGTGGGTGTAGCCAACGAGGTCTATATTTATGAGAGGGTGGTAGTAGTCTTTATTGTTCGGACAACGACCGCGAGAGTCCAGGGGGGGGCCGTATGGTGATCCGCACCGAGGTTCATCGAGCGTTGCCGCATAATATAGTGGTGGTGGACATGATCAGGCAAAAAAGGCACAAAACGTTAGGGCTCATCGCGGCATTCGGAATCGCGACCGCACCAGTGTTTGGGGATAACGACGCCATCATGGACGTAGACAACCACGCAGCTACGTTCAGTGGGGTGTGGGGGACTTCGACGGTAAAGATTCTGTACTACGGCGACAATTACCAATATGCCTGGGGCTCCGGAACCTCAAGTGCGACCGCAGAGGCTACTTTTACCACCGCATCAACGGCGGATATAAGCGGGCAATATGAGGTCTATACGCGATGGACCACGCACCCTAACAGGGAAGAAACTGCTTGGTACCGCGTGTATGACGGTGTCGCAGATACCGGCGTTAATTGCTCCTGTTACTTGAACCAGACTGTCAATGGCGGCGCTTGGCAATATTGCTGCACCACGAATCTCACCGCCGGTAATAAAGGGGTCGTCAAGTTAGGGAACGAGAATACCTCTACGGACGAGGTCGTTATTGCCGACGCCGTTCGTTTCGTTCGCACCTCGAAGGACAGCGATGATATTGTGAACGGCTCTCTTACCGATGTGGACATCAAAGACGAGGCCGGTATAGATTGGTCTGGCTGGGGTGGTCATGCCGCTGCTGGGATTGCCCAATGTAGCTCATATAGCAATCTTACTTCTGTAACGATTACCGCGCCGACCTCAGGCTATGTTGTGGTCCGAGCCAATGGTATAACCAACCAAACTGTTGGTGGACAGACGTGGAGAGTTTGCCTTGATGATGCCAGCGGTGGGACCACCTGCGACGGCCATTCTTGGATTATGGAGACATCGGATACTAGCTATTATGAGAACGAGAAAGCTTGGTCCCTTCAAAAGGTGTACAGCGTGGGAGCAGGAAGCAAGACCTTTTACCTCAAGGCTTGCCATAGCGAGTTTTCGGGCGGTAATGTAGTGTGGGATGATGTAGTTGGCACCTTTTATCCGACAAGATACTGAAAGCCATGCCATTACCCATAAGTCCGGCAGCCGATCCCATCTGTGGACGCAAGTGCTTGATCTGCTGTCGATGACGTTTGCGGAAGCAGTCTACGGTAGGGATTGTAAGCCCCTGATCTGCCGAAATCGCCGGACTTATGGGTAATGGTATGACTGAAAGCCGCTAGGTCGTGTTGGAGTTTCCGTGCGCCAGGCCAGAGATGAGTGCGACGGGAAAGGACTCGCACAACGCCAAATCGACGGGGGGAGTTGCATGCGATTGAAAAAGCGGTCCTGAGATTGCGGGCTTCGTAGAGAGGGAGAAGGAAGGGGTTCGCATCGTTGTTGACTGTTGCGTCATGACGATTTCGTGGCCTTAGGCCGCGCTCGTGGGCGGCGTCTATTAAGATGGCGGCGAAAGCCATAGGCCCATAGGCTTTATCAGCGTTGGCTTTCTCGTCTGCGATGGCCTCAAGCAAAGGCGCGGCGAGGGTAAGCTATAGTTTTTCAGAAACCGCACCACGAAAAAACGGAGGCTGTCATGCGAAAGGTTGCGGTAGTGGTATTCTCACTCGGCCTATTTGGACGTTCGATTTTTCCCGTGAGCGCCGATCAGACGGCTGGAAGTAGCTCCCTGGCTAACTCCGGCGCTGTTCAGTCCCACGCTGAGCTAACATATGATACTGAAATCTCCCTCCTGAGCGGACGCGCCGATGCGGTGAGCCTAGCGGAAATACTCTCCAAGCTCGCACAAGTGCCCGGCTTACAGCTAGAGCAGCGGTATGTTCCCATGGTGGAGGAGAAAGTCTCTTTCCATTTCGAGAACAAGCCGGTGCGGGACGCTATCGAGGAACTGCTGCGCGACTACGATTACTTCACCTCCGGTCCAGACAATGTCAGCCACACATTGAAGCTCGTTCTTCTGGGTCCGGCAGCGGCACCGATCGACGAAGAGCAGCCCTTCGCACCGATCATATCCACTCCGCCGCCAGTGCAGAACTCCGGAGCGCAAAGGGAAGAAGGGGAAACGTTGCCGCTGCGCGGCTTGGACGACTTCTGGCCCTTGAAGCGTGTGCAAGCAGGCGAGCTGACCTTGAACAAATTTAAGCACGAGGATGAGGAAGCTAATAGCCAGTCGTCGGCCGAAGAGTTCGCAGCTATCCAGCAGCAGGCGCTTCTTGCGGAGGCGGAGGAGCGCTTAGCACGAGCGCGAGCCGTACTGTCTTCCGATTACTCTTATCTTTATCAGGATGCTCTTTCTGATGTCGTGGGCATCGACGATCCGCAGGTCACGGAGAGTCTTCTTTCGGCGGCAAACGGCGAGTTCGGGTCGGTAGATGAATTAAAAGAGATGTCCGCCGAGACCCTGTGGCGCCATGCAGCGGATCTTGAGTTCAATGACGAGGCAACAAACCGTGCCCTCATCGAACTCGCGGCAAGCGCCGATACCAATACTAGGGTGCGACAGATTGCCAAGCAAGCTCTCCAGGACATGAACGAATATCTGGACCGTCAACAAGGAGACGCGGCGAAGGCACTGCAGGACTGAAGGGCAACGCACACAATTCGACCCGCTCGCAGCAACATCGTACGGGGGGGCGATTGTCAGAATTTTTGTGTGTGAACTTTTTCAAGTAAAATAGTAAAAGGGGTCATCATTTAGCTAACCCCGGACAACGGTACGACACTTTTTCTCGCGACCATTCGCGCTTGTGGTCGTCAGGAAGTAGCGAGTTGCCACCATCAACGCGCCCGCGGTTCTCGTTGAGTCGGTGCAGATTCACTCCGATCCGCACCAGTCACCCTTCTGGATCAAGGCAATGGGGCTGCTCCGTTGGGCAGGACAGACACCCGGCCCCTGGCTCACGGAGCCCCAGAAAATCGTCGGTGCCCCACCAAGGTCCAATGTGTCGCCGAGGATCTGCAGTGTTTCGAGGTTTCGGCACAATAGGCCCGACCACCGCCCCCCCATGGGCACGTGAGGTATCCTACGCAGCTGGAGCAGGCCACAGATTTCGAGCCGCCAATATTGGAGATTGCGGGGATATCTGGGATGGGAGTCTGGCGTCCCCGGCAGGTGGCGGCAACCACAGGCCCCCTCCCTCACATTTAGCCTTCGAGCCCCGGATCTGGCGGGCAGGGGAGAGCTCGCGACGCAAGACCACATAGTCAAAAAGGACGCCAGGTAAGGACGTGCCAACAGGCAGTGACAGTATGTTGCTTCTGATACCGATCGTCGGCTCCGGCCTACCCCGAGGTACAGGTGCCGCGGGGTAGGCTGTGGCTCCCTGAGAGCTTGTGAACATATCGGACACCCCTGAACGCCCTCGCTACGACGACCGAATTTTTCACAAGCGCTGAGAACAAGACAACAAAACGAGGCCCCATGTCCGAGAACGCTGTCAGCGATGTGCTGGTCCTGCTTGCCCTGAGCGTAGTGGCCGTCGCCTTCCTGAGACGTGTCCACCTGCCGCCGATCCTCGGCTATTTGTTCGTGGGCGTCATCGCCGGACCCCACGCGCTCGGCTGGATTCAAGAAAGCGAAGCGATCCATCTGCTGGGCGAGGCGGGTGTGGTTTTTCTCCTGTTCATGATCGGACTGGAGATCTCCATTCCCCAGCTGCTGTCCATGCGCCACGCGGTGCTGGGCTTCGGCGGCGCCCAGGTCGGGCTCACCACCCTTATCGTCATGGCAATCGCCTGGTCGAGCGGCATCCGCTGGGAAGGTGCACTGGTCGTGGGTGGCGCCCTCGCCCTTTCGTCCACCGCAATCGTAGCTCGCCAGCTCACCGAACAGCTTGAGCTGCAATCACGACACGGACGGCTGGCGCTCGGTATCTTGTTGTTCCAGGACCTCGCCGTTGTGCCATTTCTCGTTATCATTCCCATTCTCGGCGGTCAGGCGGAATCGGGCATCGTCGCCGCACTGGGCTTGGCGCTGGTCAAGGGCATCGCAGTGGTTATCGGTATGCTCGCGGTAGGCCGCTGGGCCCTGCGCCCCCTGTTCCACTGGGTGGCCTCGGCGCATTCGGTGGAGCTCTTTACTCTCGCGGTGCTCTTGGTTGCACTGACCTCCTCTTCGATCACCCACTCGGTGGGCCTGTCGGCCGAGCTCGGCGCCTTCATCGCGGGCATGCTCATCGGCGACACCGAATATCGCCATCACGTGGAACTGGAGACCCGGCCCTTCCGCGACGTGCTGATGGGACTGTTCTTTATCACGGTGGGGATGCAGCTCAATCTGTTTTCCCTGCCGGGAACCTTGCACTGGGTGATCCTGCTGGTGGCAGGCGTAGTCATCGGCAAAGGCCTACTGATCACCGCAGTGCTGCAGCTCGGCGGTAATGAAAGCGGCGTAGCGCTTCGTACGGGGCTCGTTCTGGCCCAAGGCGGAGAATTCGGTTTCGCGCTCCTTGCGCTGGCCATGGGCTACGGCCTCCTGACGGCAGAGGAAAATCAGCCGGTGATCGCTGCCGTTGTGCTGTCCATGGTCATCGCGCCCATCCTGGTGCGGCGCAACGGCGACATCGCCAAACGTGTCTGTCGCAGCTATCTCCAGAGCCGGGAGGCCCAGGCCCACCAACTCACCGAAGAGGCCAGCCACCTCGAGGATCACGTCATCCTGTGCGGTTTCGGCCGCATCGGCCAGAACCTCGCGCTATTTCTGAAGAAGGAAGACATCCCTTACGTTGCTCTCGACGTCGATTCGGTGCTGATCCGAGAAGCCTGGGAGGCTGGAGAGCCGGCGTTCTTCGGCAACGCTACCCACCCCGAGATCCTCGAGACGGCGGGCATCGATCGGGCCATGGCCCTGGTTGTCGCCTTCGACGAATTCCACACCGCCGAGCGCATTATCCATACCGCCAGGGGCCTGCGAGACGACCTCCCCATCGTGGTGAGAGCCAGCGACGATGCGCACCTCGAGGCACTGGAGGAGGCCGGTGCCACGCACGTCGTACCGGAATCTGTGGAATCCAGCCTCATGCTCGCCACCCGCCTTCTGCACAGCCTCGCCGTGGACACTGACGAAATCGCCCAGGTGGTGGAGCAGGCTCGCACCGACCATTACCGCCGTCTGCGCCGCTATTTCCACGGCGAGGCCATCGAGGATATGGACGAGCTGAATCGCTACCGGCTGCACACCGTGGTCCTGCCGAGCGAAGCCTATGCAGTGGGTCAGCCCATCACCGCACTGGCTCTTGGCACCCTGGGCGTGCAGGTGGTCACAGTGCGTCGCGCCGGTATCTGCGGCGATGAGCCGGATCCCGAAATGGTCCTGCGCGCAGGTGACGCCCTGATCCTCCAGGGGACGCAAGACACACTGGATGCGGCAGAGGCGAGGTTATTGGAGGAAAGCGGGGTTTGACTTTTACGACGGTCGCGTGGGATTTGTCGGCAAGAAGCAGACGCAACCCCACGGAGGTCGATGCGTAGCCTTTGCTCAAACAAATGCGCACCCGACGATCTGGATTGAACAGGTCCGTTCGCCTACCCGGAACAGAGCGCGCTCGGACTTGCGAAATACCCTTGACCGTCTTACAGGATTCGCCAGAATCGGCTCGCTGGCGGCAACGAGCAGCATTCCATGAATTGATAGAGGGGAAACCGTGAAATCGAAAACAGAGCTCCGCCATGCCCTGCTGGGAACGGTCCTGATCGCGGCTTCTGGCGGCCTGTTCGCTGCCGAAGAGCCCATCCAGCCTATCGAGCCCGTCAAGGAAGTGAATCTCGCCCTCGCGGAGCTGGGCAAGAAGCTCTATTTCGACCCGCGCCTGTCCAAGTCGGGCTTCATCTCCTGCAACTCCTGCCACAACCTGAGCATGGGCGGCACGGACAATCTGAAGACATCCATCGGCGATCGCTGGCAGCAGGGACCGATCAATGCACCGACCGTGCTCAACTCGAGCCTCAATGTCGCCCAATTTTGGGATGGACGCGCCAAGGATCTCCAGGCCCAGGCCGGCGGCCCGATCGCAAATCCCGGCGAGATGGCATTCTCCCACACCCTCGCTGTCGGGGTGCTGGAGTCGATCCCCGAGTATGTCGTCGAGTTTACCCTGGTGTTCGGCACCGACAAGATCACCATCGACGAGGTCACCTTGGCACTTGCAGAATTCGAGAAGACCTTGAAGACACCGAATTCGCGGTTTGACAGATGGCTGCTGGGCGATAAGAACGCCATTACACCCTACGAGCTGGAGGGCTACCAACTGTTCAAAACCAGCGGTTGTGTGGCCTGCCACAACGGGGAGGGCGTGGGTGGCAACTCCTTCCAGAAAATGGGCGTTTTCGAGCCCTACCAGACCAAGAGCAACGCCCAGGGCATGGCCGGTGTGACCGGCAAGGACGCAGATCGTTTCAAGTTCAAGGTACCGACACTGCGCAATGTGGAGCTTACCTACCCCTACTTCCACGACGGTGAGGCACAAACCCTCACCGAGGCAGTGGATACCATGGGCCGTCTGCAGCTCAGAAAGAAATTCACCGAGGAGGAAAACGCCAAGATCGTAGCCTTCCTCGAGACACTCACAGGTGCACAACCCTCGTTTCTGATACCGATCCTGCCCCCGTCGACGGACAAGACGCCGTCGCCGAAGCCGTTCGACTGAAGGCTCAGAGTTGCTCTAGAAGAAAGCCCGGCCTGGGCTCCCGAAAAGAGGTGTCGACGGTGGAGGGCATGGCATCTCGGGCCATGTCATTACCCATATCTCAGTGGGGTCGGAGTCAAATCTGGCTGGACAC
>CAYYHR010000179.1:0-7308 GCA_964471705.1 uncultured Chromatiaceae bacterium | reverse complement strand
ACGCGCAAAATAGGCCTCGATCTGATCCATGAGCTCCGGCTCGAGCACTAGCTCCACCCCTGCCGCCCCGGCTACTGCCTCACGGGTCAGATCATCCAGGGTGGGCCCGAGACCGCCAGTCGTGATGACCAGGTCGCAGCGCTCGACCGCACCTCGGATGACCTCGACGATCTCCTCCAGCCTGTCGCCGACAGAGGTGCGGAATCGCGTGGCCACACCGATGCGCCCCAGCTCACCGGCGAGATAGGCCGTGTTGGTGTCCATGATCTGGCCCAACAGGAGCTCGGTGCCTATGGTTATGATCTCGCAGGTAGGGGTGTCGGAAATCACATTCATCATTTGTGCGTCCAAGGCAATCACTGTGGAAAAATCTGATCGCCTGAATTGAAATTCTCCACCTCAGAGCTTCGTTGAAGAGGTTTCGATGTCTTACTGGAAGTCCGGTAAAATTCGCCTTCATTATGAAAGCCGCGGACGGGGAGACCCCCTGCTCCTCATCCACGGACTCGGCTCCAGCGGACGGGACTGGGAAAACCAGGCCGGCGTCTTCGCCGAACGCTACCGGGTAATCATCCCCGATCTGCGAGGGCACGGCGAGTCGGACAAGCCGCCGGGACCATACGACATCCCGCTCTTTGCCGGCGATCTCGTCGAGTTGATCAGATCGCTGGACATCGCGCCAGTGCACATTGTCGGGCTCTCGCTCGGCGGTTTCGTCGCATTTCAGCTCGCCGTCGAGCATCCTGACCTGCTGCGCAGCCTGATCGTGGTGAACGCCGCACCCGGCTTGCCAAGGGGCAGATTTCGGGACCGCTTGCGGATTGCCTGGGCGCTTTTCCTTCGACGGTTGATCGTGCGGCTCTTCGGAATGCGCACGCTCGGCCGTGTCCTGAGCAAGAAATTATTCCCACGACAATCCCAGAATGCACTGAGACGAGGGTTCATCGAGCGATGGGCGGAAAATCACCCCGACGCCTACCTGGCCTCCTTGGCCTCCGTTTCCCGGTGGAACATTGCGGATCGGCTAGACTCCATCAGCTGTCCGACGTGCGTAATCTCCGGTGAGGACGATTTCATACCTCTTGCGATGAAAGAACACTACACCGCAAAGTTGGCCAATGGCGAGTTGAAAGTGATCCAGGGCTCCGGTCACTTCACACCGATGGACGCCCCGGAAGAATTCAACGAGGCAGTCATGTCGTTCCTAGCATTGCACTTTTGATCAACCGTGAGCGAAAAGGACTGCGACCATGAGCAAAGTCTTTATTGTGGGATGTGGACAGGTGGGCCGCCTGATTGCACAGAGATACCTCGACCAGGACCAGCCGGTTTTCGGCCTCGCCCGATCGGCCACGACCGCGGGAGAGTTGGAGTCCCTCGGGATCATCCCTGTTCGCGGTGACTTGGATTATCCTGCGTCCTTGACCTCGCTGAGCCTCGACGGCGACCTCGTCCACTACCTGGCGCCCCCGCCGGGGAGCGGCGTTGAGGATCCGCGCATGGCGAATTTCCTCGCCGCGATCGATGCGGGTAGCCCACCGCGCCGGATCATCTACGTCAGCACCAGCGGCGTGTACGGAGACTGCGGCGGCGCCTGGGTCGACGAAGACACCCCGCCAAACCCACAAACGGATCGCGCCTGGCGCCGTCTCGATGCCGAGAATCGGCTACAGGACTGGGGCCAACAAAGCGGGATCGCGGCGACCGTGCTCCGGGTCGGAGGCATCTATGGCCCCGGCCGCCTGCCGGAGGCACGGCTGCATCGCCGCTCTCCGATACTGCTCGAAGAGCAATGCGGCTACACGAACCGCATCCATGTAGAGGACTTGGTGAGCGTTTGCCTTGCGGCCGGAGAAAGCACCGGAAAGGGCCGAGTCTACAACGTCAGCGACGGCCATCCGGGCAACATGAGCGGGTACTTCAAGGCGGTCGCACGGCGACTGGGCCTCCCGCCACCGGAGGAGATCCCCATGGAAGAGGCCCGGGAGCGCCTGTCGCCGGAATTGATGTCCTATCTGCTGGAGTCCCGGCGCATGGACAACCGGCGCATGCTCTCGGAGCTCGGAGTCAGCCTGCGCTATCCTGATCTCGATGCCGGGCTTCGTGAGGTATGAGAACCGGTATTGATGGGGAACAGTTAATGGCAACCCTGTTCTATCCGGCGGCTCCGAATCAAGGTGACTTCCGCCGCCGAGGAATCTCCGGTGGCGCCAAAGGCTCGTAAGCCTTCATGCCTCGATCGCCGGTCAGAATTTCGACTCGACAACCCATCGTGGCATAGTGCTCAGCCACATCCTTGATCGTCGCGTCGGCAAGCGACAGACCCTGAGCCGCGAGTCTTGGCCAGGAATCTGCGAGGGCTCTTAGTTTCTCGGGCGACCAAAGCGCCGATTGATCCGCGAAGGCAGCCCAAGGACTGCATTCATCTGCGCTGCTGCGCATCAGCTCCGCTAACTTTTCGGCCCGCTCCTTGCAGCTGTGCTTGGCGTGCGCGATGTGGTTTCCGGTCTCAATGATAGATGCCAATGGCAGAACCAGAACCGTGTCGGTGGATGTCTCTTGGTCGATCTTCTGCTCGACACGTCCGTGGTCCCAGCAATCATTCGCGGGACCGCAAGTATCCTTGCCGGGTATCTTCAGCCACACGCAGAGGATACTGGTATCCAGGATCAAGACCTTGCGCATCAGCCATTGCCCGCTGCAAGTGCGGACTGAATCCGGCCCGCTGTCGCCAGCTGACCGAGCGATCCGCCGGCAAGCAGTTTCGGCAGTTGTCCGATATCTTCAACAGGCGTCAGACGGCTGGCACCTGTGGACTCATCGCGATGGGCTACGATGAGGAACGGCAACATGCGCACACCCGCAGCATCGATCAACGCCGGATTGTGGGTTGTAGTCAAGACGTCGATTCCACGCTCCTTGCCCAGGGTGCGAAGCATATCGATCAATAACCGAGCCCGAGAGGGATGCAGACCATTGTCGGCATCTTCGATGACCAGCAGGCTCCCCTGCGGACGCAGCAGCATGGCGGTAATGATGGCGAGAAAACGCAAGGTGCCGTCCGACATGGTACGAGCGTCGATGGGTGGCTCCCCCGGACACGCCCAGCCCTCCTCGCAATACAGCATTGCGTCGTTCTCCAGTACGCCCAAGCGCTGTGCCCAGACGCGCTGAATGTCACGCTCGGGCAAACCCTTGACATAGTCCGTCAAAGTCTTTTCCACAGATTTCTGGCGCTCGCTGTCGAGCGCCGCGAGCACACCGGCTACGTTGGAGCCATCCGGTTCGAGCCTGTCCGACAATGCCGCGACATCGCGCATTACGCTGGGCACAGGGTCGAAAACGAAGATTCGTTCCAGGTTGATCCGGACGCGACGGACGCAATCGAGGAAAACGTCACTGAACTCGAATGGGGGAAGGTACTGCAGGTAGGTTCGCGAGGCCCCTACACTTTGTGTTTGCTTTACCTCGCCGCTCTTGGTTCTCCAATTTGCTTCGAGGAATTGCCCGCGAACATGGACTCGATGTTCGATCTCGCCAAGTGTCGGGTGTAACTCGAGTCGTGGTTGCAGATCCTCCTCGGGGTCAATCCTCTTGGTCCAGAAGATCCGCTCTTCGCTTTCGTTCCCGCCGACCATCGCGTCACTCATGAGGGACAGCGTTTCCTCGAATGCTGTCACACTGAGGCGGTCGGCCCAGACCTTGATTCGGTAGCGACAGTCCGGTTGTCCAGCCTGTCCTATCAGGGCTTCGAGGGCGAACCAGTGCGACGGTTTGCGACATACCGCGGACGCTCCGCCGCGCAGAGCAGGTAACACGCTGCTACCGTTGACGGCCTCATCGATGTCAGCTCCCGAGCCGACACGTTGCAGAAAGACCAGGGCATCGAGAAGATTCGACTTTCCGCTTGCGTTGGGACCGATGAGAATCGTCAGCGGATCGATGTACAGCGTCGCCTGCTCGAAGCTCTTCCAATGCTCGACGCGCAGTTCTTTGATCATCGGATACGGGCCGAAAGGCTGATTGGGGAAAGGTTCTTATGCTCCGTGCCCGAGTCCGGGAACGCAAGCTTGTAGCCGTTTGGCTGGATATCCGCCCGGGGCTCCTTTGCGGAATTTCCGGAGAATCCCCCCGAAGCGACTGAAATTCCGTTACCAGTATACCCATCTCTACAACGAGCGCCCCTAAACCAAGAAGTAGTCGAGTAAACTGCTGGAAGCACCCCCTTATTTGCTTGATCCCACACTGTTCCGAGGTCCGATGATCCAGCTGGGTGAAACCTGCCGCCCTCCTGATCCACCGTAGACATCCAATGTAACCATATGAACGCTTGGAACAAACTGAAAGCAGCGCCGGCATTTCCGAATCGCTGAGGCGATGCGATAGACAGTCGATGTGTGAAATGTGACCCGAATGTCCGATTCGGATGATCTGGCGAGACTACGGGCAGAGAATGCCCGACTGATTGGGTTGCTGCAGGAGCATGGCATCGAGTGGCGGTTGCCCCCAAAACCCTCTCCTCCCGCCACAGTGCAGAACGTCTCAGGGCTATCGACGCAAGGGAAGGTAGCCATTTTTCGCCGACTTTTCCGTGGTCGCGACGATGTCTATCCCGTACGCTGGGAGAGCAAGGCAAGCGGCAAATCCGGCTATTCGCCCGCCTGCGCCAACGAATGGCGCCACGGCATCTGCGATAAGCCTCGGGTGAAATGCGGTGACTGTAGAAATCGCAAACTGGTCGCCCTGAGCGATTCGGTGGTCTATGACCACTTGACCGGCAAGCACACGATTGGTGTCTATCCACTACTGGAGGACGACACCTGCCATTTTCTCGCGGTCGATTTTGACGACGCCGAATGGCGGTCCGACGCACGTGCCTTTGTTCAATCCTGCGAAGAGCTTGGTATCCCGGTTGCGCTCGAGATCTCCCGCTCCGGCCAGGGTGCGCATGCTTGGATCTTCTTCACCGATCGGGTGCCGGCACGCGATGCCCGTCGTCTGGGCACCACCATCATCAGCTACACCTGTGCCCGCATGCGGCAGCTAGCGCTGAGATCCTACGACCGACTCTTCCCTAATCAGGACAAGCTACCCAAAGGTGGATTCGGAAACCTCATTGCCTTGCCGCTGCAAAAGAAGCCACGAGAGAACGGCTGTAGTCTGTTCGTAGACTACGACTGGTGTCCCTATGCGGACCAATGGGCATTTCTGGCGTCCGTGCAATCGCTGTCACCGAAAGACATCGACCCCGCCATCCTGCAGGCCAGCGGCGGAATAAATCCACTGGATGTCACCTTCATCGACGAGGAAGATCTGGCCCAGCCATGGAAGCGACCGACGCCGGCAACCAAGGTGCTTACGGAGCCCATGCCAAAGACGCTCTCAGTGACACTGGCAAACGGAGTCTATTTCGAGAAAGCACATTTGCCGCAGCCGCTCGCCAACCGACTGATTCGGCTCGCCGCCTTCCAGAATCCGGAGTTCTATCGCGCGCAGACCATGCGTCGATCGGTATGGGACAAACCACGGGTGATCGGCTGCGCGGAGAACTATCCGCAGCACATCGCGTTGCCGCGTGGCTGTCTGGATGCCACGTTGGACCTCCTGCAGGAAAACGACATCGACTGTGAAATCGATGATGAGCGGTATGTAGGCGAGCGCCTCGACGCCGACTTTACGGGCTGCCTGCGCCTGGACCAGGAGGCAGCCGTGGCAGCCATGTCGCATCAGGAGACGGGTGTGCTTTGTGCACCCACTGCCTTCGGCAAAACAGTCGTCGCGGCGGCGATGATCGCCCGTCGTCGCGTGAACACACTGATCCTGGTACAACGGACAGACCTGCTCAGGCAATGGCAAGAGCGTTTGCAAACCTTCCTGGGTTTCGAGAAAGGAATGCTCGGCACCATCGGCGGCGGCAAAGCCAAGCCCAGCGGCAAGATCGACATCGCTTTGATGCAGTCGCTGTCCCACAAGAGCGAGGTCAAACCACTCGTGGAAGCTTATGGTCAAGTCATCGTCGACGAGTGCCACCATATTGGCGCACGCTCATTCGAGGCGATCCTGAAACGCGTCCAAGCCAGATTCGTCCTGGGTTTGACGGCGACACCGATCCGTCGTGATGGGCAAGATCCCATCATCTTCATGCAATGCGGTCCACTGCGATACACGGCGGAACAATCTGGCGGTGCCCCACGTGACCTTGTCGTGGTACCACATGAGATGACGACGAGAATCGACCTGCCTGATGACGCCGGTATTCAGAAAGTATTCCGTTACCTCGCCGATGACGAAGGTCGAACCGAGGCCATTGCCGCGGCCATTCGAGTTGCCGTCGGCCAAGGTCGTAAGATCCTGGCTCTGACCGAGCGCACCGACCATGTGCACGCCATCAGTACGGCGCTGAACGGCACGATCCCGAAGCCTTTCATACTCCATGGGAAGATGTCGAGAAAGCAGCGCACCAGCTTGATCGCCGCGCTCAATGCGCTACCGCAGGACTTGCCCAGAGTGGTTGTTGCCACGGGCAAACTGGTCGGAGAAGGCTTTGACCATCCACCGCTCGATACGTTGATACTGGCGATGCCGGTGTCATGGAAAGGAACCCTGCAGCAGTATGCCGGCAGGTTACATCGGGAGCACTCGACCAAGAGCGATGTGCGCATCATCGATTTCGTAGATATCGGCCATCCGGCGTTGATACGGATGTGGAATAAGCGACAGCGAGGCTATCAGGCGATGGGCTATCGCATCGCGGAACAAGCTGAGCTGACCCTCCGTTAATTCCCGGCGTTACACCAACCCGCGTTGGATGCGGTTCGCTGCGCTCACCACATCCTACAGAGCGTGCAAGAGAGGCCGCTTTGGCGACCTGTAGGAGAGGGCCCGAGCAGATGGTAGGTGCCAGCCGCTGAAGATCGGCACAGTGATCCCTACTGCTGAGCCCCTCGGGATTCACACGAGAGCCGAGATCGAGATCTGCCTGATGTGCACCTGGACCTGGTCTCTGGACTGGGACGAGATCATGCCCGGAATCCTCGTCGGTAACTGTCCGATGACGCCCAGAGACTTGGAGCGGATCGCAGAGCAGGGAGCCGTCTCCGCCCTACTCTCACTGCAGCACGACGATTGTCTTGCCTACTGGGGCAGCGCCTACCGGAGCCGGGAAGACCTGAAGGGGCTACCCAGAATCCCTCGGCGAAGACCGTCGCTTGAGCCGCGCGAGCCAGCGACTTTCCGGCAACAGGATCACTAGTACCAGCACCAACACCACCGCCTGGTACCAAAGGCTTCCCAACCAGCTCGGTGTGG
>CAYYHR010000178.1:0-7373 GCA_964471705.1 uncultured Chromatiaceae bacterium | reverse complement strand
GGATCGAGACGGCGTCGGCCTTGGAGATTGTCCGTACTGCAGAGAACGTGGATGTGTATGCGGCGTACGTGGGCCTGGACGTGCACAAGGAGACGATTACGGTGGCGGTGGCCAAGCCGGGGCGAGCAGAGCCGATCTACCGCGGGGAGATCGCCAACAAGCCCAAGGCGGTCGAGAAGCTGCTGGCCAAGCTCAGCGCGGACTACGACGGGGGGCTGCTGCTGTTCTGCTATGAAGCCGGCCCGTGCGGCTACGTCCTCTACCGCCAGATCCTTGCCAGCGGCCACGACTGCCAGGTAGTCGCCCCCTCGCGGATCCCCAAGGCACCGGGCGAGCGGATCAAGAACGATCGCCGTGATGCCTTGAAGCTGGCGCGGCTGCTGCGCGGTGGTGATCTCACGGCGGTGTGGGTTCCCGATCAGGAGCAGGAACGGATGCGCGACCTCAGTCGTGCCCGTGACGACATGAAGGGGCAGGAGCGCAAGGCACGCCAACAGCTCAACGCCTTTCTGCTACGCCACGGCCATCACTGGCCACGGTGCAAGAGCCGCTGGACCCCGGCCCACGAGAATTGGCTGGCTGGGTTGAAGATGGAGCATCCCTGGCAGCAAGTGGTCTTGCAAGAGTACATCGATGCCGAGCGCGCTGGCGGTGAGCGGGTAGCCCAGCTCAGCGATCATCTGATGCGTGCTCTACCCGAGTGGTCGCTGGCCCCGGTGGTCGACTCACTGATCGCCTTGCGCGGGGTCGACAAGCTGGCGGCGATCGTCCTGCTCGCCGAACTGGGGGACATCAGCCGCTTCGAATCACCGAGGCAGTTGATGGCCTTCCTCGGGCTGGTGCCCAGCGAGCACAGCTCGGGGCCGCGTCGGCGCCAGGGCGGCATCACCCTCACGGGCAACGGCCATGCCCGGCGCATGTTGGTCGAGTCGGCCTGCAGCTACCGCTTCCCGGCGCGGCAGAGCAAGCACCTCAAGGGCAAGGCACGCCATGCCTCGGCGGCGACCAAGAAGATTGCCTGGAAGGCCCAGACCCGCCTGTGCGGGCGCTACCGCACACTCACGCGGGCGGGCAAGAACACCAAGGTGGTTTGCGTGGCCATTGCCCGCGAGCTGGCCGGCTTCATCTGGTATATCGTACGCCGCGAGATGCCGCGCCTGGCGCCGCAGCAGAGCTGAAGGGCTGGCTCAGTAGCGGTAAGTGTCAAGGTAGTTGTCGCATCAATCATGCTGCGTCTGCGTCCGATTGGCTCGTCCGGGAGGTAGGTTTCCCCGGGTTGAGCAGCACCGAAGTGGGCGCGTTCCAATCGCGTGTCGAGCCGGACCAGCGGGCGGGATTGGCAGCCCTCGCGGCCTGGTAAAGGACATCGCGTTTGCGCAGCAGGTCGGCATCCTCGCCGCGATGGCGCTGAGCCGGGGTGACGAATTTCAGTGCGCTATGCAGATGCGCGTCGTTGTACCAACGGGCGAATTTTGCCACCCATGCGCGTGCCCTCTCGGGTGTTTCGAACGGTTTATCTGGGAAGTCAGGGCGTCCCTTGACCGTGTTGAACAAGGACTCCGAGTAGGGGTTGTCGTTGCTTACCGAGGGCCGGCTGAAGGAGGGCACGACACCCAAGCGCTGCAGGGTGGCGAGCATGGTGGCGCCCTTCATGGGCGCGCCATTGTCCGAGTGCAGAACCAGCGCATCGGCGCGCACACCCTCGCGCAGATGGGCCTTGTGGAAGACGCTGGCGGCGTGCTCGGCGCACTCCTGCGGGTAGACCTCCCAGCCGACGATCTTGCGGCTGTAGACATCCATGATCAGGTAGAGATAGAAGAAGGCGCCGCGTACGGTGCTGGCCAGGTAGGTGATATCCCAGCTCCAGAGCTGATTGGGGCCGGTGGCCTCGAAGGGCTGAGGGCGCACCCGGGCCGGGGCCTTGGATTTGCCGCGGCGGGCGAGTTGATCGGCGTCGCGCAGGAGCCGGTAGAAGGTGGATTCCGAGGCCAGGTAGCGGCCCTCGTCGGCCAGTGCCGGGACGATCTGGTGCGGGCTGAGGTGGGCGAAGCGCGCCTCGTTGGCCACCGCCAGGATATCGGCCTGCTCCTTCTCGGAGAGCCGATTGGTCGGGGTGCGCACGCTGCCCCGCGAGCGGTGCTCGCGCAAGCGCCGGTCGCCGCTCACGGCGCCATCGCGTCGCCAGCGCTGGAGCGTGCGCACGGACAGTCCCAGCGCCTCGCAGGCAGGCTGATTGCGGGCACCGTCGGCGCAGGCTTGGGCGATGGCCTCACTCACTTGGAGGCGTCGCTGAAGGGTGAGAGAGCGTCCTCTGACTCCTCCCAGATTGCCCGCACTTTTTTTTGGAGCACCAGCAATGCTGCGGCCTCGGCCAGCGCCTTGTCCTTGCGCAGCACCTCCCGGTTCAGGCGCTGGATCTCGGCACGCTCGGCCCGACGTTCGGCCCGCTCCGCCTTGCTCGCCAGCGGTGCGTTCGCCTCTCGGCAGGTCTCGCGCCACATGGCGATTTGTTCGGCAAACAGACCCTTGCGCCGACAGTACTCGCCCAGCTCCAGCTCGTTGAGGGTCGCCGTTTCCATCACCACGGCAAACTTCTCCTCGCTCGCCAGGCTCTGCACGGTGCTGCCCGAGGTGGCCGGCAAGTGGCCCTGGCCCAAAGCCTGGCGGCACCAGCCGTAGAGGGTATCGCGCGGGATGCCCGTCTCGCGCGCCAACTGCGGCACGCCGAGGTTGTTCGGTGGCAGCATCTTCGCCAGGATGTTCTCTTTGAGCTCGCTCGAATAGGTCTTCAATGTTCGTCGCCTCGCAATGGTCCCAGAGCGCTCGCGCCGCGCCCGCTGGGGGTCCGCCTTACAGTCGCCCTACGGGCTCCCTCCCGGCGGACCCCCAGCGGGCGCAAGGCCCCGGGATCGGTGATGCCCCATCCTCACACAAATCCTCCCACAGGGAGGCGACTTCTATCCTGACACCCGGGGGTAGCGACGATTACATCCGTATTGATTGGCCAGAACAGGAAAGAGGAACAGACACATTGACTCAGGGCATAAGCGGCCGGTGTGGAGAACCCTTGTTCGGGCTATACCGGCAGCGCTCGGAAGAATCCCCAAACGGGCATTCCGGGTGCCGATCCCTGCTCCTAGAGAAAGGCCAGCTCCGCGACGCAGTGAAGTCAGGTGGTAGCCAATCCACGCATCTCAGCATGATCCACCGTCGCAATCTGCCGTGTGTGCCCTGAGCCAATGTGTTTGCAGCCACGTCCTCGCTAGCCTGTGGATATGTGGACGAGTCCGCATCCCTGCGGACCGGCCCGAGCTAAAGACGTGTGGACAACCCATGGACCGCGCCGAAAGGCCAGTATAGAGGTCGAGCGTATCGATGGCGCGGCCAACAGGTTGACCACACTCTCGGGCCTCTCGCCCACATACCCACAGGTTTAACAACAAATTGCTTTAAAAGGGAATTGAAGAGGAGCGCTACGAAACTCTGTGCCAGTACTTGACAGGTCAAAACATATCAGCCCGGATATCTCACCAGGGGGTTGAAAAAGGGCCGCGATCTGTTGCATAAAGGTTGTGCGATCAACGTTTTATGCAAACAGCAGAGGGCGGCCCTTCAATGATAGAGTGTAGCGAGAAGCAGCTGGAATTTCACGCGCTGGGCAAGCGTGCGGTGATCGGAAAATTCGATGGTGGAGCAATCAGCTCCGATGGGGGCGCACTGCTTCTCAGTGAAGTAGAAGCGAAGACGCACATCGTCGACCGGCTTGCCGCACTGTTCGTCGACCACCGCAAGCCCGATCTCATCGAGCACAGTGTGCGCGAGCTTATCGGGCAACGAGTATTCTCGTTGGTGTTGGGCTACGAGGACCTCAACGACCATGACCGGCTGCGGTTCGATCCGTTGTTGGCCGCAGCGGTCGGTAAGCTCGACCCGACAGGGCAGGATCGGCGCGCCGAACAGGACCGGGGCAAGGCGCTGGCCAGCTCCAGCACGCTCAATCGGTTGGAATTGACTGCCAAAGAGATCGAAGAGAACGAGCGCTACAAGAAGATCGTCGCCAGCCCCGAGGGTATGGACGCTCTGCTGGTGGACTGCTTTGTCGACGCCCATCGCACAGCGCCGGCGTCGATCTGGCTGGATCTGGATGCGACCGACGACCCCCTATACGGGCAGCAGGAAGGGCGCTTCTTCCATGGTTACTACGGCCACTACTGCTATCTGCCGCTGTACATCTTCAGTGGCGAGCACCTGCTGTGCGCCCGGCTGCGCCCATCGAACATCGACGCCGCCGCCGGCAGCGTCGAAGAGCTCGACCGGATCGTCAAGAAAATCCGGGAACACTGGCCAGAGACGAAGATCACCATCCGAGGCGACTCGGGCTTTTGCCGCGAAGAGATCATGACTTGGTGCGAGGCCAACGGCGTGGATTTCGTGCTCGGGCTGGCCAAAAATTCGCGGCTGCTCGCCATGAGCCTGAGCGCGCGCATTCAAGCGCAGAGCGACTTTCTCGCCACTGGCAAGTCCTGCCGGGTATTCGATGAGTTTTCCTATCAGACACTCGACAGCTGGAGTACAGCACGGCGCGTCGTGGTCAAAGCCGAGCACCTGAGCAAAGGCGCGAATCCACGCTTTGTCGTCACCTCCCTGAGCGCTGCACAGGCCGATGCCCGCACCCTCTACGAGGACCTCTATTGTGCGCGCGGGGATATGGAAAACCGGATCAAAGAGCAGCAGCTCGACCTGTTTGCCGATCGCACCAGCACCCACACCCTCTACGCCAACCAGCTGCGGTTGTACTTCAGCTCCTTTGCCTACGTCCTGGAATGTGCCCTGCGCCGGCTCGGGTTGCATGGCACTGAGCTGGAGCATGCCCAGTGCGGCACTATTCGCACCCGCTTGCTGAAGGTCGGTGCGCAGGTGCGCGTGAGTGTGCGCAAGGTCTGGATCTCCTTCTCCGAGGCCTTTCCACTGGCGCGACTGTTCGTTCAAGCCCTGCGCAACATCCAAGCAGTACCTGTTTCTCTCGATTCATCCTGATCCGGCGGTAGGGGAAAAAGGCAGAATGGTCTTTCCCATTGACGGCACCCGAAGATGGCGCCGACGGGCAGCAATGGTCAACTGCCGCATATCCCATGTAGTGACCAGGGTAATTATGCCCTGCTGAGTCTCGACATGCGCCTGTTTACCTGCTTCGGATCTCGCATCGCATGCCAGACGACCTGCTCCTGCATCTCAACCGCGAACACCACGAGCAATATCGACGGTTGCCGCATACTGTGAGCGATGCAGGCTAGCAGGATCTCTTTGATCCCAAGGCGCACAGCATCCGATTCCAGGGCCTGCTTGCTCATGGCGCTATGCGCAGCCAGAGCGTCCATGATCGCGTTCAATAGCTCCTGCTCGAGATCTGGTGAGCTCGCGAACTGCTCCTTGGTATTGTTGCGGGCCTGTTGGATCAGGATCTGCGATTCCAGGAGCTTGGTCTTGAGGACGTCGTTGACGTAGACGAGCTTGTCGTCCTCGGTCAGGTCTCCTTCTAAGAGGTCGTTGACGGCAGCGATGATCTCTCCGAGTCTGGCTTTGTCTTTTTCGTGCACGTCGCCACCGCCCGGCTCGGTCATGGGGGCGAGGGCCTCGCCGTCGCCTGTCAACGCGAGGTCACGCTGGCCTTGTTTGCGTAGTGCATGGTGCGTGAGTTCGACCTTTGAGAGATCCACGCCTTCGCGCTCCCGGCCGTAGTCCAGCAGCGGCAACAAGCGGCGGAAGAAGATCGAGCGCTTCTCGATGTCGGTGTTGCCGTAGTCGAAGATCTGGGAGAGGACCGGATCGGCGAGGACGCGCGGCGGTTGTTGCCACTGAAGCCGATCTGGTTTCTTGCACCGATGGAATGACCATCCACCGATACGAATGTAGGAGGAGCGACAATGCCGAAACGCACACACCGACCGTACGTAGTGAGCTGGAACGACGTCAACTCGGATACGGAGTTTCCCACATTTGCCAGCCAACGGTTTCTTGCTGAGGGGGATTCCTGGCTCTCGATGAGCGGCCTGCCGGCCTACAATTTGCTCTTTCAACTTCGCTTCTATGCGATCACCGAGATCGTCAACTGCGCGCGACCTGGCGATACCATCCGCCACATGTCTCAGTTAGGGCGAAATAGCGACTACCGCGAGGCGCTGACCACGCCCGGGTTCAAGTGGAAAGGCATTCTCCTCAGTGGCGGTGGGAACGACCTGATCGACAGGGCGGACGAGATCCTCATTCCACAGAATCGGAGCGATGCCGCGGTGAAGGCACCCGCCGATTACTGCGACCAAACGCAGCTACGCGACCTGGCCAACGAGGTCCAGAGAGGTTTCCGCCGGCTCGCCTCGGTCCGAGACTCGACCGGGAGCAATTCGAAAAAGGCACCCATCATCACCCACACCTATGATTACGCGACACCGCGCAATGCGCCGGCGCGATTCTTCATCGTCACCTTGGGGCCCTGGCTATTCCCTGCGCTGAACGCAGCAAACGTTCCGGAAGCGGCCTGGGTCCCGGTCGCCGATTACTTGATCGACGAGCTAGCCGAGGCGATTTGGGCGCTGCAGAAAGGAAGCGACAAGATCAAGAACTTTCACGTCGTGGACACGCGCGGGGCAACCAAAAGGGCGAAACTGGGAACCACTGGATCGAGCCGCGACTGGCAGAACGAGATCCACCCGAACGATGATGGCTACCGAAAGATCGCCAAGCGCGTGGAGAAGATGCTCGACAATCTCTTTTCGTAACTACGCGTACGCTTCCATCGAGACGGTGATACCCCTATCGGCGGGGAGTACCAGATCAAGGACTGGGGGGGGGTGGATTCCCGGGAGGTGTTGCGGCGGCTCAACCGCGAATAGCTACCGCTCAGCACCCATCGGCGCGAGCGGCTCGAGTAGGTCCGGCCCATCGTTGCGGGGGCTATTGACCTGGCGGGAGACTGGATGCATCGACCAGGGCACCGGATCGGTGGGCTTCAGCATCCGCAGGAGTCCATCGGCATCCTTGGTCGCAGGATCGAGCCAGGTCACGAAGTCCGCAGGAGCAAGGATGACGGGCATGCGGTCGTGGATGTCGCGTACCAAGTCGTTGGCGTCGGTGACGATGATGGTGCAGGATTCGAGCGGTTGGTCCTCTTCGCCGTGCCAGCGATCCCACAGGCCGGCCATCGCAAAGGGCACCTTATCCTTACGGCGGATCAGGAACGGCTGCTTCCAGCCTTTCTCCGCTTTCCACTCAGTTATGTGGACACGTCAAGCTTGGTAGCAGCTGAACAAATCCGGTCACCCCATGCGAGGAGTTGGTGGATTCGCTGTAGGGATTCGCACCTCCAGTGTCTAGAC
>CAYYHR010000177.1:0-7444 GCA_964471705.1 uncultured Chromatiaceae bacterium | reverse complement strand
ACCTCGGCCAGGGACGCATTGCCGGCCCGCTCGCCCAGGCAATTGACCGTGCAGTGGACCGCGGCCGCACCCGCCTGGGCGGCCGCGACCACGTTGGCGGTGGCCAGACCATAGTCGTTGTGTGGATGGAAGTCGAACTTCAGGTCCGGAAAGCGGCGGATCATATCCGTCATGGCGGTGAAGACCCACTCCGGCGTCATCACCCCCAGGGTGTCCGGCAGCATGAAGTGACCCACCCCTGCGTCGGCGAGCCCCTCCACGAAGCGGTAGACGTATTCCCGGTTGTCCCGGTAGCCGTTGGACCAGTCCTCCAGGTAGAGATTCGCCGCCAGGCCCTTCCCGCGGGCGATCTGAATGTTATTTCGCACGTCCGCCAGATGCTCGTCCAGGGTCTTGTGGAGCTGATTCCAACAGTGCTTCTCGCTGCCCTTGGCAAGCAGGTTGATGACGTGCCCGCCGGCCCCCAGGATCCAGTCCACACTCTTGCCGTGATCGATGAATCCGAGCACCTCCACCCGGTCGTCCAGACCCTTATCCTTGGCCCACTCGATGAGATTGGACACGGCACTGAGCTCCCTGGCCGAGACGTAGGCCGAGGCCACCTCGATCCGGTCGACCCGCACCAGCTCGAGCAGGGCCTTACCGATGTTGGCCTTCTCGTCTGGGGAGAAAGACACGCCATGGGTCTGCTCGCCGTCACGCAGGGTGGTGTCGAGGATCTGGATGCTCGGGGTAGGCTCGTTCATCTGTCGTGGGTCATTGCTCTGGTGCTTTTCGATGGATTAAACCGCGAATGAGCGCGAATAGACGCAAATCCGAGAAAGGTAGTATTCGCGCAAAGATGCCGGGCCTCTATGGCTCGATGGGATCTCACTGGCCGCTAGCTGCCAGGGTGGTGCGAATGTAGTCGCGGACCGCCTCCTCGTCGGCGTCGAGAGAGGCACATCGGGCCTCTTTCTCCAGGAGTCCCTGCAGGCAGGGCGGCGGTGGTGCTTCGATGCCGATGGCCTCGCGTACCGCCTCGTTGAACTTGGCCGGATGCGCCGTGGCGAGGCACACCATGTCGCAGTGGGACTTGGCGGCGCGCACGCCGACCGCCGTGTGGGGGTCGAGGATGTAGCCCGTGCTCTCCCAGGTCCGGCGGATCTGCTCCAGGACCTGGGGATCCGTGACGGCATCCGCATCGAAATCATGGGCGACCGCCGCATGCTGCCCCTGCGTCACCTGCATGCGGCCCGTGCGGCTCATCTCCCCGAGCAGGCTGCGCACGGCCGCCGGATCTTCGCCCACCAGGTAATACAGATAACGCTCGAAATTCGAGGCGATCTGGATGTCCATGGCGGGGCTCAGGGTCGGATGGACCTCGCCGGCCTCGTAGATTCCGGTCGCTACGAACCTGGTCAGGATGTCGTTGCGGTTGGTGGCGATCAGGAGGCGGTCCACCGGTAGCCCCATGCGCTTGGCCATGTAGCCGGCGAAGACGTCGCCGAAGTTTCCGGTGGGGACGCAGAAGCTGAGCCGGTAGCCGGGATCTCCACCGCTCAGGCGGCCCCACGCATAGAAGTAGTAGACCATCTGGGCCAGGATGCGCGCCCAGTTGATAGAGTTGACGGCCCCGAGATGGTACTGCTGCTTGAACAGCAGATCGTTGAACAGGGCCTTGACGATGCGCTGGCCGTCGTCGAAGGTGCCCCGGATGGCGATGTTGTGGACGTTGGCATCCAGCACAGTGGTCATCTGCCGTTCCTGGATCGGCGAGACCCGCCCGGCGGGATGCAGGATAAAGATCTGGATCCGCTCCTTGCCGCGTATCCCGGCGATCGCCGCCGACCCCGTGTCCCCGGACGTCGCACCCAGGATGGTAAAGCGGCCGCCGTCGCGCTCCAGCAGGTACTCGAAGAGGTTGCCGAGGAACTGCAGTGCCACATCCTTGAAGGCGGCCGTAGGACCGTGGAAGAGCTCCAGGATCGGTTGCGCGCCGACCCGGACCAGAGGTGTCACCTCCGGATGGGAGAAGGTCGCATAGGAGCGACGGATCAGATCGGCCAGGTCCTCGCGGGGAACGGCATCGCCGACGAAGGGGCTCATGATCTCCAGGGTCAGGTCCTGGAAACTGAGACGGGAGTAGTCGCGAAGCAGATCGGGGCCGACTCGCGGCACCGTTTCGGGTAACAGTAGCCCGCCATCGGTGCCGAGGCCCATCATCACCGCTTCGGAAAAACCAACGGACTCAACCCCGCCGCGGGTGCTCAGATATCGCATGATCCTGGATGATCGCCCCTGTGGTGCGGAATTCCGCTCGGGGCAGGGGATTGCCGTCGGCGGACTCGACAAGGTAGGGCCTCGGCACTGGTTGCGCAAGTGCCAAACCAAGCGCGATGATTCTGATCTGCGAAAATAGTGCGGCTCAATTAGTTACAGAACGAGGTTTGAGCTTCAGGACGAGGGTGATGAACGATCCGATCCGAGGTTACTGTTGGCACTGCGGTCAAGCGCTGCGAGCCGTCGATTACGGGCGGGAAACGAACTGCCTGGGCTGCCACAAGCCGACACACGTCTGCCGTAATTGTCGCCACTTTGCCCGAGGACGACCCAACGACTGCCTCGAGCCCCTGGCGGAGTCGGTCCTGGACAAAGAAAGGGCCAACTTCTGCGACCTCTTCGAGCCGAGCGACAGGCGCGTCCAGAGCAATGGTGACCCTACGGCGGACGACCTGGTCAAGGCCGCGGAGGACCTGTTCAAGTAATCGACGGCCGCTCAAAAAAGCTCGTCGATGACGCGCGGCGCGGCCCGTTTGGCCACACCGCCTTTCGACCTTCTGCCGCCGCCCTTGCTCACATAGGCCACGGGACTCGGCCCCTGCAAGGCATCGGCGTACTCCGCGGGGACCCACTCCACGAGCTCGCCGGACGCGGATTGACGCCCCGTGCTCTTGGAAACGCGCACCTCGACCATACCCTCGGGCGGATCAAGGATTGCCTCGGGTTTGTCCTTCAGCGCCACGCGCATGAAGTCCACCCACATACCGAGGCCGGCCTGACCGCCGGTCTCTCCCTTGCCGAGGGGATGGAACTCGTCGAACCCCATCCAGGCGACGGTCACCAAGTCCTTCTGAAATCCGCAGAACCAGGAATCGCGCACATCGTTTGTGGTCCCGGTCTTGCCGGCGAGGTCATCGCGACCGAGCTGCAGCGCCCTGCGGCCCGTGCCGTGCTTGATCACGTCCTGCATCATGGAGGTCAGCTCGTAGTCCAAGCGGGGGTCCATGACCCGCTCAGCAAGGTTCGGCTGGGCTTGCTGGAGGGGAGCAGTCTCGGCGGAAGACTCCTCGTAATGGAACCAACAGTCCGCGCAGGCGCGCGGAGGATTCGCCTCGAAGACCACCTCGCCCGCCCCGTTCTCGACCCGGCTGATGAGATAGGGCATCACCCGATAACCGCCGTTCGCGAGCACGGCGTAGGCCCCGGCCATCTGCAAGGGGGAGACCTCCGCCGTGCCCAGGGCCATGGACAGGCCCAGGGGCAGGTCCTTCAGATCGAAGCCGAAGCGCTGGATATAGTCCCTGGCATCATCCAGACCCACGCGGTTCAATAGATTGATCGAGGCCAGGTTGCGGGACAGGGTCAAGGCGAGGCGCATCCGTATCCGCCCCATGGTCTTGTGGTCGAAGTTCTGCGGCGTCCACATCTTGTTCCGGTTGAGCCGGATGGAAATGGACTCGTCCCGGACCAGGCTGGCCGGGGTGTAGCCCTTGTTCAGAGCCGAAGCGTAGATGAAGGGCTTGAAGCTGGAGCCGGGCTGGCGGCGCGCGTCGGCCGCACGATTGAACTTGCTGTCACCGAAGTAGTACCCCCCGACCAAGGCGCGGATCGCCCCGTCCTCCGGCGAGAGGGCGACCAGGGCACCGGCAACGGAAGGTGATTGCGACAGCTCCCAGGCCCCGTCGGCCTTCTTCTGCAGCCGGATCAGATCCCCCACGGCCACAGCATCCGACACCCGACGCGGCGCCGACCCTTTCGAATTCTCGCTCTTGAACCGACGCGCCCAGGCAACCTGCTTGTGCCCGAGGGTCACGCGCCGGCCTTTCCCGATATAGACTTGGGCCTCCTTGGCGCCCGCCCGCACGACGATGCCGGCGGTCAGATCGGGCAATGCCCGCACCGATGCCAGCAGCCGATCGAGCGTTGCGTCGCTCGCCCCAGTCACATCGTACTTGGTCTCGGCGCCGTGGTAGCCGTGGCGCCGATCGTAGGCCCGCAGGGCCCCGCGAACCGCCTCCTGGGCAGCGTGCTGTAGCCGGGGGTCGATAGTGGTGGTCACCCGGTAACCCTCTCGGTAGGCGTCCTTTCCGAACCGCTCGACCATCTCTTGTCGCACCATCTCGGCGGCATAACCGGCATGCAGGTCCGGCTCCTTGCGGTGCAGGCGGGCCTGATCCTTGGACTCCGAGGCGATGCGAAACTCCTCGTCTGTGATGTAGCCGAGGTCATGCATGCGCCGCAGGATGTAGTTACGGCGCACATGTGCCCGCCCGGGGTTGGAGACCGGGTTGTTGGCGGAGGGAGCCTTGGGCAGGCCGGCGAGCATGGCCATCTCGGCGATGGTCAGCTGGTCCAGCGACTTGCCGTAGTAGAGGGCAGCGGCTGCGGAAATGCCGTAGGCACGGTGGCCGAAGAAGATCTTGTTGAGATAGAGCTCGAGGATCTCCTCTTTGGTGAGGGTCCGCTCGATGTGCAGGGAAAGGAGCAGCTCTGCGAGCTTGCGCCGGAAGGTCTTCTCCCGGGTCAGGAAGAAGTTGCGCGCGACCTGCATGGTAATGGTGCTGGCGCCCTGGCTGCGCTTGCCGGTGCGGATGTAGTTGAGCGCCGCCCGCCCCATGCTCTTGATGTCAACCCCCTCGTGCTCGAAGAAGCGCGCATCCTCCGTGGCCAGGAATGCCTTGACCACCATGGGCGGTATCTGGTTGAAGGACACCGGGGTGCGGCGCTGAACACCGTACTCCGCCATCAGGGCGCCGTCGTCGGCATAGATCCGCAGGGGCTCCTGCAGACGCACCTCTTTGAGGACATCCGTGTTGGGAAGGTCCGTCAGGGTGACGGCAACGAAGGCGCTGGCCGCCGTCAGGCCGACCATGAGGATGTCCAGTGCCGTGCCCAGCAGCGCCGCGATGAGCTGCCCCAGTCCCCGGAGGATCGAAAACCGGGGCCTTTTCGGTATCGGGCGCGACTCTGGCCGGATCGTCGGCTCTGTTGCGGCATCCGCGAATACGGATGGCTCGACTCCCGGGTCGTTCTCCACGCAGGACTCCGTCGACTCTCAGTCAGGGAATTGCCGCCGGATTCTACACGATCGCGTCGGCGGAGACCCGAATAGGTCTCCACCGTTTCGTGATGTGCTGAGGCCCTGGGGAATTCCTCCGTTCGCCGGCGATCGCCGGCGGGCTCGGCCTCGCCCCTGATCGTCCCGCGCGCGACCTAGCGTCCGTCCCCTTTTGCCTGGAGGGTCGCCAACAGCTCGTTCCAGGATTCCACGAAGGAATCGGCGCCGTCCCTCTGCAGCTCGGCGGCGAGCTCTTGATAGTCGACGCCCGCTTCACCAAACGCCGCGAGGACCTGGTCGGCATCGCCGCCGTCGATCGGCAGCAGCTCACCGACCTCCCCATGCTCGGCGAACATCTGCAGGGTCTTCTCGGGCATGGTATTGACGGTGTAGGGCGCAACCAAGCCGCGAATGTAGAGGATATCGGAGGCGCTCGGGTCCTTGGTACCGGTACTGGCCCACAGCAGGCGCTGGGGCCGTGCGCCCTCGTTCATGGCGCGCAGCATGCGCGGCGAGCTCAGCAGCTCCCGGTAGGCGCGGAAGGTGCGCATGCCCACGGCGATGCCCAATCGGTTGAGCAGCTCCGCCGGCGCCTTGGCGGCGCTGGCCTTGTCCCAGCGGCTGATGAACACCGAGGCCACCGAGCGGACGTCCGGATTCAGCCCGGCCTCGACCCGCCGTTCGATGCCGCGCAGGTAGGCATCGGCTGCTGCCAGGTATTGCTCGGCAGAGAACAGCAGGGTGACGTTGACCGGCACCCCGGCGAAGATGGCCTCTTCGACAGCCGGCAGGCCCTCGGCGGTACCCGGGATCTTGATGAACAGGTTGGGCCGAGCGGCTCTCGCGAACAGCTCCTTGGCCGCTTTCAAGGTCGCCGCCGGGTCATAGGCCAGCAGCGGCGAGACCTCCAGCGACACCCAGCCGTCCAGGCCACTGGTGCGCTCGTGAACCGGAGCGAACAGGTCGGCGGCCTGGGTCAGGTCTTCCAGGGCCAGGTCGAAGAAGAGGTCTTCGCCGGACAGGCCAGAAGCCACCTTGCCACGGATCGCCTCATCGTAAAAATCGGTGCTGGCGATGGCGTGATCGTAGATCGTCGGGTTGGAGGTCAGGCCCGTGACCGCGTACTCCTCGATGTACTTGCGCAGGGTGCCCTGGGTCAGCAGGCCACGAGTGATGTTGTCCAGCCACAGGCTGACTCCGGAACCGTGCAGTCGCCGGGTATGCGGATTGACGGATGTGTCGGGCATGCTCGTTCTCCCGGTTGCGCTCGGATGAAGACTGGTTTTCTAGCTCAAGCGCCCTGCCGTCCGGCCCGGTAATAGCGGATCAGCGCATTGGTAGAGCTGTCGTGGTCCAGGGCTTCGTCCTGGCCCTGCAGCTGCGGGACGATGCGTTTGGCCAGCACCTTGCCCAGCTCGACCCCCCACTGATCGAAGGAATCGAGGCCCCAGATCACGCCCTGGGTGAACACGCTGTGCTCGTACAGGGCCACCAGCTTGCCCAGGATCTCCGGGGTGAGCCGGTCGGCGAACAGGGTGGTGGAGGGGCGGTTGCCGTCGAACTCGCGGTGTGGCGCGAGCCATTCGGGAGTGCCCTCGGCCCGCACCTCGTCCAGGGTCTTGCCGAAGGCCAGGGCCTCGCCCTGGGCCAGCACGTTGGCGATCAGCAGGTCGTGGTGCTCGCCCAGGGGATTGAGCGACTGGCGGAAGGCGATGAAGTCGCAGGGGATCAGCTTGGTGCCCTGGTGGATCAGCTGGTAGAAGGAATGCTGGCCGTTGGTACCGGGCTCGCCCCAGTAGACGGGTCCGGTCTGGTAATCCACGCGGGTGCCATCCAGGGTAACCTGCTTGCCGTTGCTCTCCATGGTCAGCTGCTGCAGATAGGCCGGAAAGCGATGCAGATACTGGTCGTAGGGCAGTACCGCGATGGTCTGGGCATCGAAGAAACAGTTGTACCAGACCGCCAGCAGGCCCATCAGCACCGGCAGGTTCTTCTCCAGCGGCGCAGTCTGGAAATGCTCGTCCATCTGGCGGAAGCCGGACAGCATGGCGGAGAAGTTGTCCGGGCCGATGGCGATCATGGTGGACAGGCCGATCGCACAGTCCATGGAGTAGCGCCCGCCGA
>CAYYHR010000176.1:0-7445 GCA_964471705.1 uncultured Chromatiaceae bacterium | reverse complement strand
CCTGCCGGAAACTGGCGGCGTTCCAAGCGTCACCTGATTGTCCTCTGTCGGCCAGAAGCGGACCAAACGGGAGCGGTTCGGTGTTCCTCGTTGTGGTAAGACGGGCACAAATACTTGCGTGGTTCACCTTCCGCGACCCTTTCGGAATCCTTCCAGTGACCTAACGATCTGAGGTGACCGCTTAACGCTGTTTGCTGCCGCTGACGGTGGGACTCTCAGGAGGCCGCTCCTGTCGCATTGCGGTCACCGGAGAAGACTTCAGCGATCACGATCACCGTCTCAAAAGCGGACGCCGATCTGATGAGGCTCGGTGGCAAGTCGATGCTGATTCCGGACCCCCACGATCCGCCGCTCTATGGACGGAGAATCGTCCCAAAGCTGCCAGTCGGTCATGCAACCCTCAGCGGCGGTAGTGCCGCGTAAGCGAACGCAGAGTGAGACCATGCGGACGCTTGAGAACGACAAAAAGCGGGCATCTGAGACTCCGACGCTGAACTTCCGCTTCTTGCCCTGTAAGCGCCAATCAGCGTGCGACGCGGGGAGTCAGACTTCCACCCTAAGTGGGCTTAGTCTGATTTGCTAGGTTGGACTCCACGCCCTTTGGTGAAATATCTCGCAGTACGCGACGGACGCTTGCAAGTAGCTCATTTTCATTCAAAGGTTTCATGACGTAATCGTCCGCGTCGAATTCTAGCTCCGGCACCTTTACAAAGGCGCCCAAATTATCCACTAGCTTGATTATTCTTATGTTCGCAACAGCACGCAGCTCCTTTACGAACGTGAAGCTATCTTCAGCAGGCAAAAGAGCGTCAAGAAGAATAAGATCGACGTTTGCCTCGCTGAGTTTTCGCAGCATGTCTTTTCCATTGACGGCGATATCCAATCCGTATCCGTCATGTTCGAGATAACGACGAATGAGACGACAAATTCGAGGATCTTTATCGACGATTAAAATTCTATAGTTTGTTTTCACTTTCCGAACGGTGACTACTCGGTGCAATTAGGTCGACCATCCCGAGCGGACACAATCCCGTGTCGGCTGCGTAGAAGCAATCCGTACAGATTCTCGGACCTATACCCGTCTGGCAGCCATTACTCGTTTCTTTCGCTTATTGACTTGATTTCGTGTCAAATACTGTCAGACGAGTCCATGTACCGGCCGAATCAAACGACTCGACACGCACCCGAGTAGCCGCTTTTCGCCGGATTGCAGCATACATGCACTTGACTTTTTCACGCGCAAAAGACGATTTCGAGATCATTTCGCCGCAACACAGCGGTGGCCCTTTGTTGGTTCTTGTTCGTCACGCGCTGCCTTCTCACGGGGCGCCAACGGTTCGCAACATGCAACTTACGGACCGAAATCCATATATTAGCGATTGGCGTGGCGAAACCGTGAACCGAGGCACACTGGAAGACAAGCAAAAAGCGATGAACATCAAGAATCAGCGAACAGCAAGCGCTGCTAAAGCCTTTGCGAACGTTAAGTGGAAGCAGTGCCCTGTGAATTGCGGGTCGGAGTTGTTGCCGGTGCCCGACGAAAGCCAAGCAGATCCACCGACCTGATACAGTGTGTGTCGCTGTAGCCATCGAATAATCGAACGATGATTTGTAATGAGACGGAAGTCTTTATGGACTGCAAAGATGCGGTTCGGCAATTGCCGCATTCGGTGGAGGTCAACCTCTCATCGGCCGGAAGCTCCGCTCCGTGCAAGTTCTGGAAAGGTCCGCAAAGCGGTGAAAAAAGACGTTGTGCGGTCACTGTGTGGTCGCAAAAGAACGGCCAACGAAAGTTGGCTAATCCGGACTACGGCTAAAGAGAAACACAGTTTAAAGCGGTCTCTGCCACTTCCGCGGTGGCGGTGCGGTGTACGATCAACAGCAAACCACGAGCCTCCCTGTTGTAGGACTATGCCTATTGCATCACGTCCGGCGACTGCCAGATTCAATCGATAACCAAATGAACTCCACAGTTGAGAGTTGATCGAATTAGCCCGCTTTTCGCACAACCTCCAAGGCCGATACCGTCTCGATCCGATGCTGCTCTGCGTTAAACTCTTGCATGACCTGCCCCCCTCAATGTGGCTCTGTGTTGATGGATAATTCCGTCCCCAACATAACCCACGAGCGTTGAGGACGGACACGTCAAAACATGATGTCTAGACGTTCAAATCTCAGATCGACAGGGCGTCGCGGATCGCTTCGGAAAGTTGCGCCTTGGTGTAGGGCTTGGGCAAGGCGATCGGCACCGGCGGCTTCCCGGTTTGGGAGCGCTCGTTGATCTCCGGCGATTTCAAGCCTGTGGTAAGCAAGACTTTCACTTGTGGACATTGTGCTATCACCCAGCGATACAGATCGTCACCATTGATTTTGCCCGGCATGACGACATCGCTGAACACCAGATCAATGGCGGATTCACTCCTAAGGATCTCGATCGCTCTCTCCCCATCCTCGGCCATCAGCACATCGTATCCGAGGTCCCTCAGATAGCGTCCTGCAAGCTTGCGGACTCGCACTTCGTCCTCGACCACCAGGACCGTCCCTTTTTCTGTCAAGCCCTCTGCCTCTGGCTCGGATTCGGGCACCTGCGCGTCCTCCTCGCTGCCGAGGCCATCCAAAGGCAAGACGATTGTTGCCTGGGTGCCCACTCCCGGTTGGCTGGCGAGCCGAAATCTGCCGCCGGCCTGCTCGCAAAAACTGAAGACCATGCTCAATCCCAAACCGCTGCCATGTCCGCTTGCTTTGGTGGTGTAAAAGGGCTCGATCGCGCGGGAGAGCTGCTCGGGGTTCATGCCTTCTCCCGTGTCGATCACAGAAAGCTCGGCGTAGTTTCCCGGCTCCAAGGTGGGGTCCAGGTCGGCTGCCTGCTTCGTCTCCGCCTGTAAAGAAAGCCGACCGCCATGAGGCATGGCGTCCCGAGCATTGAGAGCGAGATTCAACAACGCGTTCTCAAGCTGGTGCGGATCGCTGACCAACTCATCGATATTTGTCTCAATGGCTACCTGCACGGCAATATCCGCGCCCAGCGTACGCTGGAGAAAACGCTGGAGATTTCCAAGGAACGCAGGAAGGTCAATGTGCTTGTGCTGCAGAGTCTCCCGGCGGGAAAATGCAAGCAGGCGCTTGGTCAGCTCCGCGCCGTCTTTGGCCGCGGAGTTCATATCCTGCAGCAAATCGGAAAGCTCGGGGTCGCAGTCGGGGCCGATTGCCTTGGCCACAAGGTCCAGATTTCCCAAAATGACCGTGAGCAGGTTGTTGAAGTCGTGCGCGATGCCGCCGGTAAGCTGACCCACCGTCTCCATTTTTTGCGCCTGCTGAAGCTGCGCTTCCTTGGCCTTCTGATCGGTCACATCGTGGCCGATAGCGAGCAGCGCGGTCAAAGCGCCTGTAGGATCCTGCAAGGTCGTGTCGTACCAGGCGATCAGCCGCTCCTCACCATCCCGCGTTACGATGGCATTCAGATTGCCGCTTGTGCGCGTTCCGCCCTTGGCCTCAGCAAAGACCTGGTTGACCCATTCCATATCGCGCTTGGGAAGGAAGGTCCCGAACCAGTTCTTACCCCTCACCTCCGACAGCCTGTAGCCGGACAGCTTTTCCATGAAGGAATTGAAGCGAATGATGTTTCCCTGCGGATCGAGCAACAGGACGATGACCGGTGCCGTGTCGATGAGGCGCTCGGCGAAGTCCCGCTCCCGCTTGAGTGCCGTTTCGGCCTTCTTGCGCTCGGTGATGTCGGCAAACGTCACGACCGCCCCGACGACTTCATCGTTACGCACCATGGGAAAGGACTGGTATTGCGCATGGAAGCGACTGCCGTCGGCGCGCCACAGCGGTTCGTCGTCGGCGAAAGTGACGTGGCGCAGGGTACAAGAACGATATGTGGGGCATTCCTCCACGGGATACTCGGTGCCATCGTGATGAGTATGGTGAATGAGCTCGTGCATTTTCTTTCCGAGCAAATCATATACGTCATCGTAACCCAGCAGATCGAGACAGGCGCGATTGGCGAAGGTACAATTTCCGTGCATGTCCAACCCGAAGATGCCCTCGCCCGTCGAAGCGAGGATGGAGCGCAGCTGTTCCTCCTGCGTCCGCAATGCGTCTTCGCCACGCTTACGCTCGGTGATGTCGGTAACCATCCGCAGTGCCCCAGCGTACGCGCCCTGCGCATCGTACATCGGAGCGGTGCTGACGATGGCCCAACAATCGGCACCCTTCTTGGTCCGAAAACGAAAGTCGTATTTCTCCGCAATGCCCTGGCGACGCCGCTCGAGATATCCTTCGGCCACCTTGCGTTCCTGCGTATCCATGAAATCGAACAGATGTCGTTCGCGCATCTCCTCGGGTGTATACCCCAGCATCTGCGCCATCCGCTCGTTGACCTCCACCGTGTTCCCCTCGGCGTCGATGAGCCAGATTCCTTCTTGCGCTATTTCAAACAGTTCCCGATAACGGCGCTTGCTGCGCGCCAATGACTCGGAAGCCGCGAGGGCGTCGGTGATATCCCAGGCAATGCCGCCCAGCCAGGGCGCCTGCCCCTGCGAGCGGGGAATTGCAAATTTGACCGTTCGGAAGGTGCGTTCTTGGCCCGTTCGATCCTTCAACCTTTCCACCAGATCAAGCTGACCTTCGACCAGCGCCTTGCTATCGTCGAGCGAGATTCTCTTCGTGTCCTCCGGAGAGAAATGCGCACAGGTAACCGCGCCTTGCGATTCCCGCGCGCCAAAATGCGTTTTCAAGTATTGATTGACGTACAACACGCGGCTTCGGGCATCTTTGATGAAGATCGCCGCCGGCAGGTTATCCATGAAAAGCGCAAAGCGGGATCGGCTTTCCTGCAGGGCTCGGCGAGCCGCCACAGTCTCGGAGATGTCTTCGACGCTCGACCAGATGAAGGTCTCGCCCCCTCTTTTCAGGAGCCGGCCACTCAAGCGTACCGGCACACGGTGACCGTCCTTGTGAATGTATACTTTTTCATAGGGTCCGTAGAAACCCCTTGAACGCAGACTCTTCAGCTGTTGCTGCTCTTGTTCTGCGTACTCCTTAGGCGTGAGGTCCCAGTAGCTGAGATGGGTCATTTCCTCCGGAGTGCGACCCACGATATTCGAATATGGCAAGTTACAGTCCACCAGAGCACCGTTCAAACGACAAAGGGCTAATCCAATAGGCGATTGTTCGAACAGTGTGCGGTTGTAACGTTCGCTTTCCTGAAGGGACCGCTCCGCATTCTTGCGCGCGGTGATGTCCTTGTCGACACCACGGTACCCGACGAGTTGGCCGAGCTCATCGAGGATCGGCACACCGTTGGTCAGCAGCAGGACCCGCTCCCCGCTCTTGGTCAGATTCAGGTTCTCCAGATCCACGATTGGCAGCCTCCGCTCGGCAATCCGGTTGAATGCCTTCGACACACGCTCGGCCTCCTCCTGCGGCATCAGATCGAAGGGCGTCTTGCCGAGCAGCTCCTCGGGTTTATACCCGAGAAGCTGTTCAACCCTTCCCGATGCCATCGTGTACCGGCCCTCGCGGTCGACCTCCCACACCCAGTCGGCCATGCTGTGCGAGATATCCCGGAAGCGCTTCTCACTCTCGGTGACGCGTTGAAGGATTGGCCTGGCGACACGAAAGAAGACCAGGGCCCCTCCCGCGATGAGCAACAGCCCTGCGCCGCCTGCAATGATCCCCGCCCTCAGGAAGGGTGCGCGGATCTCCGCCAGGTCGATCTTCGCCACGATGCCAAGATCGAGCTCCCCGACGGGTTCGTGAGCCGCCAGCACCTTTACCCCTCGGTAGTCGAGTCCGATCAGGGTCCCCGAAAGTCCCGCAAGGGCGCGCCGCATAGGTTCGGCAAGTTTCGACTGAATCGGAATACGATAGGCAGCATCGGGTTGCGCATGACGAAAAGAAAGGATGAAGCGGATATCGTCAGCCTCCCGTTTTGCTAACGTAAATTCGCCGGTCTTCCCAAAGCCTTCGTAAATGCCATGGGCGTCCTTGAGCTGGAAAACGACAGCATTTGCCGGACCATCCGGGTAGTCGCTGCTGTAGGTCGTATGAAAGCGGGTCATGGCCTCGACTAGACGCGCTCGGCTTTTCGCGATCTCCGTGAGGCGTTGTCGCGCTTCTTCAAACGCAGCATCGTAAAGAAACCCGACGGCAGCTATGCCTATGCCACCGGAGACCCCTGTCATAATCAAGAGAAGGAGGAGGATTCTTTTTTGGATAGACACGGTTCCTCACTGAGGCAGGTCAAGCCAGGCTCTCTCTCTGGGGGAGCGACTCGGCCGCAAAGCAAACAGCGCTCGATTCGCTAGCGGAACTCCACAGGCGATGCCAGCTTGTAGCCGACTCCGCGCACGGTTTTGATGAGGTTCGGATGTTGTGCGTCATCCCCAAGCTTTTTGCGCAGCTTGCCTATGAGCACATCGATACTGCGATCTATAAGCGCCCAATCACGGCCTGCCAGAAGCTCCAGAATTGCGTCGCGCGACAAAACGCGCTGGGCATGCTCGACGAGGGCCGCCATCAGCTGAAACTCACGGGTGGTCAGAAATACCCTGGAACCGTTCGGAGAAGTGAACTCTTGAGCGGGTTGATCAAGTTGCCATCCTGCAAAGCAAGCCACGGCGCGACCAGGAGCAACCTCCGGACCCACGTTCTTTTCGGAGGTGCGCCGAAGGACGCTACGCACACGTGCCAACAACTCCCTTTCATCAAAAGGCTTCGTTATGTAGTCGTCGGCGCCGAGCTCCAGACCCAGTACCTTGTCGAGGGGATCTGATTTTCCCGTTACCATGATGACGGCCGGGTTCGAAAGGGCGCGCAGCTCCTTCACAAGCGTGAAACCGTCTTCATCGGGTAATCGAACGTCCAGCAAGACGAGATTGACCCGTGACTCGGCGAGTTTTTTGCGCATCTCGTTACCGCTGGAAGCGGTATAGGTTCGGTATCCTTCCGTTTCGAGGTAACGCCGAAGGAGACGGCAGATCCTGGGGTCGTCATCGACGATCAGAATTGCGTGGTTTTCTCGCATGGCCGCGACGAATTTCTATGCTTACAGCAGTCTGATTCGGGAAACTCCACTGCGCCGATGGCGTTGTGCATGGCGCTCCGCATGCAACGAGACTAGTTCAGACTATAGCTGGTATTCAGTATTTGAGTGGCGAGAAGAGAATCCGAATCGCCCGTATGACCCTTTTCGCATTCGCCAGGGTCCAGTGCAGTGGGAAGGCTATTGCCGATAATCCCGCGCTTGCCGCCGCCGATAACGAGAAAGTGATCTATCTGGAGCCTGACCTGAATGGCACTGAATTAACCACAACCGCCTGATTCGCGGAGAAAATTCAGGGGTGGCTGGCTCAGATGGTAGGCTGGAGGTTACGACACCAAAGCAACCATGCCTATCCGGTTGACCCCTAACACCGACTGCGCGGCCTCCGGGGTAAGTG
>CAYYHR010000175.1:0-7446 GCA_964471705.1 uncultured Chromatiaceae bacterium | reverse complement strand
TAATCCGCCGCCGCCAGCATGGCGCGATCGTTGGGTCCGTCGCCGAGCGCCACCGTGGCGCCATAGCTCCGGCCATTGTCGGCAAGGATACGGCGTAGTGCCGACATTGCCGACGCCTTGTCAGCCGCTGCCCCGAGAACGTGATGAAAGCGACCGCCGGTGACACGCCGAAGGGACAGTTGCGCGAGATACTTGTCGAATTCTACCAGGCGCGACGGCTCGCCCTGCCATTGCAGGGGCTCCGAGCCCTCACGGCAACGCGCCGCCTCGGCATCTTCCAATCGGAGCCCGGTCAGGTCGGAGATCTCGCCGGCGGTGAGGTCGGCGAAGCCGACGAAAGGATGACCGTGCTCGGTCCTCAGGCGCGCCAAGGTTCGGACGATGACCTCATAAGAGGGGGAGGAGCGGTACAGGCGCCACGGACCCAGGGACTCGAGCCCATCGCCGGAGACCAGTGCCTGTGGCACCGCAAGAAGGGCGCCGTTCTCAGCGATGACAGGCCCCTCCAGGTCCATCTCCCGCTGCAGCACCTCGAGCTCGGCCAGTGTCTTGCTGCTGGTGAGCACCACCGGGTGGCCACCGGCACGGAGCCGCTCCAGCGCGCCTCGGGCCGGCTCCCAGCCGTAATGGTCATGGTCCAGCAGGGTGCCGTCCAGGTCGGTGAACACCAGCATGGCGCCAACAGACTGGGCGCCCGAACCGGGCGCTAGAGGGCTGGTAGCGGATGCACCCATGTCATTTCCTCCAGCTCGTCATGGCTCCGGACAGACTGGCAGGGACTGTGCCAATCTGGCAAGGCTGAATTACCAGCGAAGATCGCGATCCGGGCAATGCTTGTGCACCAAATTCGTGCAACATGGAATCATATCGGTACTTGACGGCGGGCCCAGGCGTCGGATTGGCTTCAATATGGTTCGGGCTTCCCACGCGTGTAAAAGAAGATCTCAGCTGCTGCGCAAGCTCACGATGTGAGGGCACCAACCAGCTCATCGAGCGGCTACTGTGCGATGCCCAATGGTGCGATGCCACTCAGGGCTGGCAAGGGGCCGAAGCGAGCCTACACCTATCCGGTTGGAGCCGCGCGCGTCGCGTCGTGGTGCTGCACCGGCGCCTAGCCAAGGACCTCGCCGTTGAAGATCTCAGCGATCCAAGACAGTTACGCCTGAGCTTCACCGAGGTCGAGGAGGACGTGCGCATCTACGAATACGCCGTGCTGGTGACCTCCCTCGAGGAGGAGATCCTCACCATTGCAGCGCTGTATCGGGATCGCGCCGATTGTGAATTTGACACTAGTTCGATTGGTGGTCCATAGAGCCCGGTGTCGATGGTTCTGTGGTGCTCGCGCTGGATGATACGCTGGCTCAGTGATGCTTTGGCAGTTCCTGCTGTGAGCTGTGGCGCTCAGGGGGGGCGCGTTTCAGAAAAGCGGTCTGTGCCAAGTCATCCAGTCGCCAGACCGCGAGGCTCTTGTCCTCCCAGACACCGGCATCTTCGGTGCATCCTTCTCTCAGCCGGTATAGCGGTGGGGGGAAGTCGAACGGAGTTAGCTGGAAACTGAGCGGGCGCCAGGCACCGTTCGTTGTGTCCCTGTTGGGTCGGAACGTGGGGAAATGGGTCATGACGACGTAGCTCGTACCGGTGGCGACGAAGCGTCGGAGAACCTCGGCGATCTCGAGGAACGAGAGATGGGGCAGCAGGTCGCGGCAGAGGATCGCGTCAGCGACAGGCAAGGGATCGCTCAACATGTCTGCACAGACGAAGCGTCGGTGGGGGTCGGTGTTGCGCGCATTGTGCGCTGCGATGAACTCGCTCAGGATGTCGAGGCCGATGTACTCGATACTGCCGAGCCGGACCTCGCGGATCCAATTGAGGTCGCCACAGGGGGCGTCGAGCAGTCGCTGCACCCCGAGGTGTGTCAGCAGCCGTGGGAGGCGCTGCCTGATGGCTGCGGTCTGCTGGAGGCTCGACCCTGTACCGGAGATCGATTCGCACCGATATCGGCGGAGCTCGTCTGCGTGCGCGGCGGCACCGGCCTCGCGTGCAATCGACGCCCTGGGATCGGCACCCCCGAGAGAGCGGCGCAACAGGTGCGTGAAGAACGTGCGCTGGCCCAACAGGTCCGGATTCCGACTCGCCTGCGGGAAACGCTTCCCCAGCTCCACATTCGAGAGCATGTAGGTCCAGGAGCCAGGGTTCACCAGCGCCTCGTGCGCCGCGGCATCGCGCTCGGTGAGAAACTCTCCCGGCCGGCTCCAGCAGATCGGCTGCACTTGGTCCGCGGGCAGCTCGTGCCAACCCCTGCCGTCCTGCGATACGACCTCTGTCAGCAGGTCGCCGCCGAGCCAGTTCCAATGGAATCGCCGCTTCGCCGCCACGACCTGTCGAACGCGGCTGTAGTAGGCGGCGGCGATCCGGCTGCCTGCCCTAGCGCCGATGAATGCGTTGGAGATCACTCCGCCGCGCGCCCGGTGGCCGATGAAGTCGTGCGCAGCGAGCAGCGCCAGTGCCGGCGCAAGTGGGGCCATCGCCAGGCAGTCCGCATCGATCCAGAGACCGCCGAAACGTTGTAGCAGAAAGGCGCGGATGAAGTCGGATCGATGTGCGACATGCAGGTGCGAGAGATCGATCCCTCGGTCCGGATCCCCGGCCCGCAGCAGTTCGAAGGTCTCCGGGTCGAGCAGCCGAAGGCCGGGGGCATGGCGGGACAATGTCCGTCGGCAGGCGCGGATCCAGTCCGGACAGGGCCCCTCCCAGTAGGTCCATACCGGCAGTCCGGGACCATCGGGGTGCGGTGGCGGTACGAAGACGTTGAGCTGTCCGGGCGTCGGAGGGCGGGGCGGAAACCGCGCTGCCAGGTCGACCCCGGTTCGCGCCGATCGCACCTCGTTCAATAGTGCCAGATTGCGATCGTAATCCGGGTTGACCGCCCCCGGCCTGCCGGGCTCGGTGCCGCCGGACAACGGATGGTAGAGATGGTAGACAGGCTGGTCCGGGCGGCCGGTGGCGGCGATGCGACCAAGCAGGCGCACCTTGTGGAACCAGGCATCATCCTCGCCGCCCCAGCCGCGAAAGCCCTCGATCAGGGCACCGTGACGCTGGACGAAGGCCTGCCGGACCACCCCGATGCAGCCGATCCACCAGGCCCCGTCGCCGCTCGATCTCAGGCTGTTCATCGGCGGACAGTCCGCCGGCGAGCCTTCGCCGCGCATGACAGCCCGGGAATCGACCTCGCCGAGGTAGTGGACGACGCTGTACGGCAGGAGGAAATCGAGCTGCCGGCGCTGCAGCTCCTCGGCAGCGCGCCCGATGAAGCCGCTATCGTGCAACAGGTCGTTGTCCTGCCAAAAGACGATCTCATGTGAGGCGGCGGCGGTCCCGGCATTGAGCGCGCGGGCACGCTCGAACGGGCCCGGGTGCTCCATGAAGAGATACCGGTCGGCCCAGCACGAGGCCAGGTCCCGGGCACAGGGGGTCACGCCCATCTCGACGACGATCACCTCCCCGAGCGCGGGCGCCTGACGCAGTGAAGCCAATGTCGCCGCGAGCAGGGGCAGCCGCTCGTGGCCGCCGTGGGGGATGACGACCGAAACCCGGAGCTCGCCCGGTGCACTCGTCTGTACCTCCTGCCGCAGCGGCAGTTGGCTGACGGGTGTCGCGCCCATGTCGACCTTCTGCCGTCTCTGGACCCTGGGCCGCCCGAGCCGCTCGCTCGCTTCGTCGATAGCCGGCAGCCACCAGCGCGACCACTGAGTGGCGAAGTCCCAGTGACGTTCCATCCAGACCCGGCCGGCGTGCCCGGCCTCGGCGAGCGCCGATGGACCGCGTGCGATCAGATCGCGCAGCACCGATTCAAGCGATTCGAGCGTGGCGAATACAAAGGGCGAGCCCTCGCTGTCTGGTGCGCAGGACTGAAGCGCCTCGCTCACGCCAGGGAGCAGGCCGACGGCGTTGACGACCACGCAACCGGCGGCCAATCCCTCGAGGCTGTTGCGGTGGTAGCTGCCGGTCACGCACTCGTCGATGACGATATGCGCGCGGCGCTTCATCGCCAGCACCTCCGCCTGCGGCAGCATCCGACCGCGGATGGCCTCGATTCGGATCGGCAGCTCGCGCGCCAGACGGTCGAGTATCGCGAGTGTGGTCGTCGCCCCCTTTGCATGCCAGTAGAGCCGGTGCCCCGGCGGATAGCGCTCGTGGAGGGCGCTCGGCGAGTAGCAGATCGTGATCTGATCCGGCTTGGGCTCGGGCCGATAGGCCGCCTCCCAGATCGGTACCGGATTGGGTACCGGGATCCAGCCGGCGAGCTCAGGCAGGGTGGCCTGGTACTGTGCGACCACCAGCCCCGGGAGGTCGCGCCTGGTGAAGCGCATATCGACGTTCCAGGCGTAGTTGTGGGCCATCGTAATGACCGGCTTGCGGTCCAGCAGCCCGGCATGGCGCGGGTCCGTCTTGCCGTTGTGGACCACCACCGCGTCGGCGGCGCCCAGCTCTGCTTCGGCCTGCGTCGGCGATTGCAGCCATTGGATATCGCCGTCGAAGACCACGCCGTTGGGATAGCGGTCGGTTGCCCAGACGCAGCGCGCTCGGTGGGGGGTGACATGGGCGATACAGCGCGCGAGCACCGGGGGTACGCCGGCGATCGGCGTTGTGGCATAGGAGACGATGCGCAGTGGGTCCGGTGCCGGTGCTGGTGCCCGGGGACGCCCGTCTCCGGGCACCGCGATCCATTCCGCCGCCGGGACCTTCGGTAGCGCCGTCAGGCGGCTCGCTCGGCTCAGGTTCACCAGCTCGATGCCGGCGCGGCCCAGTGCCTCGGCCAGGGCCCCGTATTCCCGGTCGATCTGCGGCAGCTGGCGGGCGAGGGGATGCGTACCGGTCGCGGCGAAGAAATGATGATCGACGAAATCGACCCCGATCAGCCCGATCCGCCGCGCCCCCATCTGCGCCGCGAGACAGACGGCCACATAGGGTGAGTTGCTGGTGTAGTGGAGTACCTGCGGATCGGAGAAGTCCGTCCCGCCGCGCCGGCCCAGTCGGATCCCGACCTGATGGGGATGGGCGACCCGCAGGTCCAGCTGTGAGAAGAGTGCGCGGGCACGGCTCGACTCGACCCAGCGGAAGCGGTCCGCCGCGAACTGATTGCGGCCGTTGACCACCACCAGGTAGGTGGGATCGAACAGACGACCGACGTCGTTGACGCCGATCGAGATCAGCCGCCCGGGCTCCGGAAGCTCGGTCAGGGAAGGACCGCAGCCGCACACGACGATGGTCTCGCCGCGATGGATGTCCCGAAAGCCGGCCAGGGTCGTCGGCAGCGGGTCCCCGGGGCCGCCACGATGGATCGGGACAGGCGGCGTTGAGGCAGCGCTCATCACGATACGACCTCACCGGGGCAGCGGGCGGCGGCGCCCGACGCGAGGTCCGCCGCGGCCGGCCGACGGGCCGGGCTCAGTGTACCGGACGCGCGGCCAGCCATTCCTGGGCCCTGTCGGCGTAGGGTCCATCGGTCGCGGCCAGGTCCCGCAAGACCGACTCGGCCTCCCCGGCGTGCCCGGTTTGCTCGAGCGCGAGCGCCCGGTAATAGCGGGTGCGCGGATCGGCGTCATCCTGCGCGAGGGCCGCGTCCAGGCGGTGCAGGGCCTCCTCGAAGCGCCCCTCGCCGAGGGCCAGCACCGCGAGGTCCCGCTGGGCGACGAGGTCCCCGGAGTCGAGCCGCAACACGGCCTCCAGGGTCTCGGCAGCCGCCCGCTGCTCGCCCAGGGCGACCAGCACCAGGGCCAGCTGGTGACGAATCGAGGCCTCGGCCGGGGCCAGGCTGACGGCCTGCTCGAGGGCCTCGCGGGCCGAGCCCAGGTCCTGGCGCATGAACAGCAGTGTGCCCAGCTGGGCATGCGCATCCGCCGAGCCGGGTGCCAGGCGCACGGCCTCGCGCACCAGGGCCAAGGCCTCCGGGAGACGCTCGGCCGCCGCGACCACCTTGCCGAGCTCCAGCCAGAGGCCGTGCTCCCCGGGCTGGGCATCGACCGCCTGCCGCCAGCACTGTTCGGCGGCCGCAAGGTCCCCGGCGGCAAGCTGCAGTCGAGCCAGATTGTCCCAGGCCTGGGCGTTCGCCGGATCGGCCGCCACCGCACGCTCCAGGGCCTCCTGCCCGCCCTCGTGATCGCCGAGCAGGACCCGCACGTTGCCGAGGTTGGCCAGGGCCATGCTGCGCTCTGGATCGACCTCCAGTGCCCGCTCCAGGTGCGTCTGGGCCTCCCCGAGCCGGCCCTCCTGGGCCAGCAGGAAGCCCAGATTGTTCAGGGCCGTGGCGTTGTCCGGATCGAGGGCGAGGGCGGCCGCATACTCCACCCGTGCCCCTTCCAGGTCCCCCTGCAGATGGCACAGGGCGCCACGGTTGTTGTGCTCCCTGGCCGCATCCGGGGAGTCGTCCTGGGTACGCAGGGCCTGGGCGAGCAGGTCCTTGGGTGAGTCTTGGTCGGCCATGATCAGGCAATCTTCTTCATGAGGTCGGACAGGACCGCCTTGGGCTTGATGTCCGGTACCTGGAACTTGACGTTGTCGAGCGAGAGGTTCAGCTCCTTGCCCTCCTCGTAGTGGACCGGGAAGCTGACCCCGAAGCGCAGGCCGGAGCCCCACTCGAAGCCGGCCAATTGCCAGCGCTTGTTGTAGAGCTCGATCGTCGTGATCCAGAGGTCGGCCTCGACGAGCACGAAGCCGGTCACATCGAACTTGAGCTTGGGCTCGACATAGATCTCGGCATTGGCATCGAGCACCAGACCCTTGGTCGGGGTCCAATCCACATGCACCCCGGTGTCGAGCGCCCCTGAGAGGCCGAGTTGTCCGCCGACCTCGATGCCGGCCTGGGCACTGACGATCGGGATGCCGACCCCGAGCCCGCCACGCACGAACAGGCGCAGGCCCGCGTGGGCCGGTACATGCAGCCGGGCATCGCCCTGCACATGGGTCTGATCCTCATGCGCCGGGTTGTAGTCCACCTTCATCTTCAGCGCCTGCAGCTGCCCGGGCCCGATCCCGGCGCTGAGGTCCAGCCCACCGGTGATATTGGCGAAGATGCCGATGCGCTGACCCGCGACCGCCACGCCGACGATCGGGATGTCGACCCCGATCTTGAAGAGGTTCTTGTCGAGCTTCTTCTCCGGGAAGATGTTCAACGCCTCGGGCAGCCCGATCTCGCCCGAGATCTGGATCTCACCGTTGGGCTTGAACATGACCCCGGCGGTGGCCTGCAGCCAGGGGGAGAGCTTCAGCGACAGCGAGCCGCCGCCGTAGAAGACGATCTTGTCGCCCTTTCCCTCGGGTGCGCCGCCTGATGGCTTTCCCTTGTCGCCCACGGGTCGGTTGGTGGCGCCGGCGGTCAAGGTGCCCTTCAGCCGTCCCTTTTCGTAGCCGGCGGTGACCGAGGCATCGAACATGCCGTCGTCGTAG
>CAYYHR010000174.1:0-7471 GCA_964471705.1 uncultured Chromatiaceae bacterium | reverse complement strand
TTCCTGCGCGCGCTGCAGGCGGGGGAGATCACCCGCGTCGGCGCCACCGAGACCATCCGCGTCGATGTGCGCATCATCGCCGCCACCAACCGCAGCCTGACCAGGGAGGTCAGCACCGGCCGCTTCCGCGAGGACCTCTTCTATCGCCTCGCAGTCGCCGTCATCACCCTGCCGCCACTGCGCGAGCGCGACGGCGACGCCGCCCTGCTGCTGGAGCGCCTGCTCGACCAGGTCAACCGGGAAAGCGCCATCGAGCCCGGATACGAGCCCAAAGAAATTTCCGTTACCGCAAGAAAACTTCTGCTCGACCACCCCTGGCCCGGTAACGTCCGCGAGATCCTCAACACCCTGCGCCGTGCCGCGGTCTGGACACCCGGACCTGTTATCGATGCCGATGACGCCCGCGACGCCCTTCTGCCGTGCCCCGGAAGCAGCAACGGCCAGGATCCTGTCCTCACCCAGGACATCCGCCAAGGCATTGATCTCAATGGCATCATCGATAAGGTTGCGCGACACTACCTGGAGCAGGCCATGCAGAGCGCGGGCGGCAATAAGACCCGTGCCGCCAAGCTGCTCGGATTCGGCAACCCGACGACCCTGACCAATTGGCTCAGGAAGCATGGCCTCGAGCCATGATGGCACGGTATCTGCCTTATCTATGTCAAAACAACGCGACCCCGACCAGGAGCACCAACCCGGAGCCCTATCATGTCCGCACCGACCATCAACCCCGACTTCGCTCCCGTCCTGGAGCCCCTCGGCAGCGGCGCCGGCGACTTCTTCCTCGCCGCCAGCCTCTACCATGCCCACAAGATCAGCTTCGGCACCGGCGCTGCCCTGGCCGGTCTGGGTTACGAAGAATTCCACTATCGACTCAAGGAGCACTTCGGCCATGGCTTTGCAATCCATGACGAAACGGTCCGCGAGGACCTGCGCCTCGTCGATGAGCTCGCGGAGCAGCGCCCGTGAGAATCGTCACCAACGCCAGCCCCCTGATCTTCCTCACGAAGATCGACGCGCTCGGGTTGTTGCAGCGATGCTTTTCCCAGGTCCTGGTCCCCCCAGCTGTTGTGGCCGAGACACGCCTGGACCTTCCGGACTTCATCCAAGAATCCCGATTGTCCGAGGTCGGTGAAGCCTTCGTCCGAGGCGCGATCGGGACCCTGCATCGGGGCGAGTTGGAGACACTCACACTCGCACGAGAGCGCGAGATCGATCTCGTCGCTGTCGATGACAAGGCGGCCAGACGCAAGGCCGTCCAAATGGGCTTGCGGCCCATCGGCACTGTCGGACTGCTCGTACTGGCCCGTCGCTTCGGGCATCTGGACGAAACAACAGCGGTAGACAAGCTCGACCAGCTTGTGGACCGGCACGGCCTCTATCTGTCGAGCGCAATAATTCGGCAGGTCCACAGGGCGCTTGCGAAACCACGCTCAGACCTGCCCAAAGAGCAATAGGCAGCACCAAGAACAACGGACACCCCGATGATCCTCAAGGCCCTCACCCTCGAAAATTTCAAAGGCATCCGCGAGCCGGTGCGTATCGAGTTCGCGCCCTTGACGCTGCTGTTCGGGCCGAACAACGCCGGCAAGAGCACCATTGTCCAGGCGTTGATGTACGCGCGGGAGGTGTTGGAGAGGAACAACTGCGATGCGGGGCGCACCATACTCGGTGGCGATGTCGTCGATCTCGGAGGTTTCGACAATCTCGTCTACGGGCATGATCGCAGCCGGGTCATCCGGATGCGGTTTGAGCTTGATCTATCCCAGGCAACTAGGCACGACGCTGAATCTATCCGAGAGGACGAAATCACCACGCGTATATACGATTTCTATCGCAATGCGCCAAAGGATCTTGACATTCAATCGGCAGCGCGTTTGTCAGACAAGCTGGTCGAAATTTGGGTGCAAATTAAGGTTGCCTGGAGCGAGCCGCAAAAACGCCCTGTTGTGCGCGCATACTCGGTCGGCACCGGCAGCACAGAGTATGCAGAAATTGCTTTTGACGAAGAGAAAGAAGATGCCTGTCTGTCTCACTTCAACTGCGGCATTTATCCTTTCGGCACTCGATACGAGAAAGGGGATCTCACGGATTTCGAATGGGCATTGGAAAAGGAAGTTCGTTGGTCTGTACGCAGAGACCTTTGGAATCGCGATCAAGACGGCATGAAAACCAAGGAGAGCACGCAGATCGCGTTGGCAGAAGATGACGTAACGGAATCGGAAACTCGGATTACCCGAGCTAGATTTGATCAGATTGTGAACCATATCGTCGCCGGAGATGGCGAGTACGGTGATCCATCAGTCGATACTGAAACGGGCAAACAGAATCCTTATTTCTTAGAGAGGGAACGACTGATCAATTATGTAAGACCTCGCGTCACACCGAAGGCGTCTTCGCCACCCTTGGTAGTTCATGTAGATATAGATATTCATTCGGTGTCTAGCAGCTCGCCGTCGAAACAGCAGAACGCGAGCACACAAGAGCGGTGCTGGAACGACTGGCAATTCTTCTTGGAGCACCTGTTTGATGAGAAAGACCATGAAATAGATGGCTGGATGCTGGAGTTCTTCGCCGCTCTGATCGAAGAAGACTATATTGCGGACTTCTCGATACCCCTGCGGCAGAGAGATTCGGCCGTTCCGCAATGGGGGAAGACGTTGCAGCCAGATTCGCACGTATGGATGCGCGACGAATGCAACCAGTTTTGGGAGTACCCTATGTTTGCGCAGGAGTTCTTCAAGGAACTCTTGACAACAGCAATCGTCAATCCTGGCCAGGAGTTGCTCCGGGCATTGCAGCAAGCGGTTTACCTTAGCCCGTTTCGGCGCCTGCCCTCCAGAGGCTACAGGACAGAGTCTTTGCCGGCGCCGCAAAGCTGGGCGAGCGGGCTCGCTGCGTGGGACTTGCTATTACGCGGTTCTGATGATTCCCTTCGTATGTCAGTCAGCGACTGGTTGACGTCGCGGGATCGATTCAACACGAAGTATCGCGTTGTCGCCAAGCGTCGGAAAAGTTTGGACGTTGACGGCGATTTTTGGAAGAGCTTGGTTTCTGGCGAAATCGAGACCGGCTCGGATGATCTCCTCCAACAACTCGAAAACTTGCCGGAAACGAGCAAGCTGGAGCTGCAACACATCGAGAGCGGACTCTTTCTAGCACCGCAGGACTTGGGTATCGGTATCTCACAGGTGATTCCGGTCATCGCCGCCGCCCTTGATAACACGCCTCAGCCTACGCAGCAGTCTCGGGTAGTCATGATCGAAGAGCCGGAGTCGAACATACACCCAGCATTCCAGGTCGTTCTGGCAGACCTGTTCATCACCCAGGCTAAGGCGAACTCGGATGTGCTGTTTTTGGTCGAGACCCACAGCGAGCACCTGATGCTGCGTTGCTTAAGGCGGATCAGAGAAACGTCGAAAGGCTTACTGGTGCACGAGTTTCCGCCAGTAGAGCCGAAGGATGTCGCTGTTCATTTCGTCGAAGTCACGGAGGATGGACCTCGTATTTACCGTATCAAAATAGACGCGGAGGGGGAATTCATCGACGAGTGGCCGGGGGGGTTCTTTGAAGATTCCTTCAAAGAGACCTTCGCTGGACGATGAGTATGCTGATTCCGTTTGTGATTGATCGGGATTCCCTGGTCATAGAACCGGACTGCAGCGCGTCTCAGTATGTCGTGAGCCAACAGCTAGTTCAAGAGATTACGGGACATTTTGGGTTGTTGCTATACGATACGGATCGATTTGAAACGAGCTCAGTAAACAACGCAGTACAGAAGCTACCCCACCGAGGCGTCCGTCACCTTTGGGCTCAAGCGCTAAAGCACCTTCCGAAGACTCCTATTGGGGGCTGCTGGGATGGAACCGTATGTCGCCAAAGTGTGACTGTCCTAGAGGACGGAAATGCGCTGTTGGCCCTAGTTGATGATACGACAGCAGTAGGTGAGTTCGATTTCACGCCGGAACAATTATCACGGCGTTTTGGTAGCCAGTCTCTGGTGGAAGTGTGTCGTCTTCATGCAGCACCGGTCTGCGAGCGCTTTCAGGAAGCAAAGGGCTTGGCTGGTCGTCCTATTAACCTCAAGGACGCACACCAGTCGGTATGGGATATGCGTTTCGCAGGACTCGTATCCGCACCCATTAAGTCCGTCGTCGTTGTAGATCGTTATGCGGTGTCGCGAGCATTTGAGTTCGGACGAGAGTCGGGTTTGGAACGTTTGTTGCTCCGGATTGACGCCACGGCAAGGTCGCCGAAGTACGTCACCGTATTCTCTGCTTGGACAAACGCATTAAAAGGTATTTCATTAGCAGATATTGTTCGAGGCATGGAGGATGAGTGGGAGAGGCTTAGGTACGTTGAGCAGCTCACGATCTGGATGTCACATTCCGACGTGTTCGGCCGATTGTCGCATGACCGCTATATTCGATTCGGGCAATTTCACGTTTGGGATGTTGGACTGGGTCTGAAGATCTTCGAAGGACCGGAAGTAGGGGAGCGCTCGTCCGCTACGTTCAAGGCGGGGAGCGTTGTAGCGGAGGAGTATCGAATCGTCGAGAATCAGCTAAGACAGAGTAAAGGAGTGAAAACCGAGAAACTTTCTCGTTGATGAGCCAGCGTGGAACGGTTTTGGTCCAGTGTGATTGCAGCAAGACAATATGCGTCAAAGAATCCAAAGCATTTTGACCAACCTGGAAACCGTCGGCGAGGACCTGCTCGCCCTGTCCGACGATATCTGGCTCAACATCGATCACAACGACAGCGACGCCGTCGCGAAAGGTGCAGAGTTCAAGATCGCGTTCAACAAGAACGTCGGCGAGTTTCAAGCCGTTGCCGCACGGTTGTCAGCACTGGTCGAAGACTTCACCCAGGTGCCGAGCTTCGAGGCGCCGGATGCGCCGGGCTCGGCAGCGGAGCGCGAGCGTCGCGAGCGGATCATCCGGTCGCTGGATCAGCGCGTACCACATGGACTCGACGAGGACTTCCGATATAAGCGCCCGGCCGTCTTCACGGTAAACGGCGTTCCTATCGACGGGACGAATACGTGGTCGCAGGTCTACCAGACGCTGTGCCGGCACTTGGCGACACTCGAGCCGTCCGTGTTTGACACCCTGCCGGACAATCCAGATTTCATGAGCACGAAGGGAAACAAGTACTTCTCCCGACACGCCGCTGACCTGCGTACACCGCGCGACTTCGGCCGCAATGTCCTAGCCGAGACGAACCTGTCCGCTAATCAGATACGCGACAATATCAAGCGGCTGCTGACCGCATTCGATATTGCCGAAACGTCCTTCGCCGTCTATCTGCGTGAAGATCGGGATGCGGGACATGCCGGTGAGCCAGCATGAACGATAGGGATGCTGATCTGTTGAAGAAGTTCGTAATGCCCTCGGCAATCATCCGCGCATGAGCGGCGATCGAATCAGAGGCCAAGTTGTTCGACTTGTCGACCATGGAGACACCTTCGCTGCGATGGTGTGACCCTCCGCCGGCTTGGCGACCTCCGACTCGTAGTTCTTCTGTAGATTCAGCCAGGACTGCGGCCTTGTGTTGAAATAGCGTAGGAAAGGGAGTCATGGCCCTATTTTCGCCAAACAATTGATGCTGGCTCACGGCCGAGAAGCTGTCCTAAATCGCGGCAGGCCCCGTGCACGGGACCGCTGCCCTGGATCGTCATGGCTGAGCAATGAGTTACGAGTGTCGATTGAACAGGTTCAAACGGCATCACCTTTATGCCGCTCTAACGACTATCTTCGGGCTCTATCTGCTGAGCTACGTTGATTTTTGGGGTGCCGGGTCTTGGTGGGCATATGCCATCGGGATTGCAATAGCCGCCGGGGCATCGTACCTGATCGGGAATACGAAGGTTCGTATTGAAATTGATGGTGGAGCCGTTGTCGTGGAGCACAGCGGCATGGTTCATGCAAATTTCACCATTGTAGAACTGGCTAGCGTCGCTGTAGACGGATCCGGCCGTGAGGTTAGGATAGTGGTTGTAACGAAGGAGGGGCTGAAGTATTTGATTCCGTGCTGGTGCTTCAGTAAAGCCGAAGTCAACGCACTGCTCGAGGCGCTCAGTGGGTAACCGTTCAGACTCGCTGACTTGATTTGCCATCCATAGCACCTGGATCCCGGCATCCTGGCCGAGATGACGGGGAGGGTCTTAACGGTTACCTCAGAGGGATGTAATATAGAGAGAATTGGGAGTCAGATCTCTGTTCTCTGCCTTCAGTATAAATGACATGGCATGCCCTAATTGCAAAATGTCCCTTGGATGGGCGCAGGCGGAATACAAAGATCCAGGGGTTTCTTGGTATAAGCCCACTGAACAGGTGGTCAGATGCAAGTATTGTGGTGCACGTTTTAATGCCGAGCCCAAGAATCTATCCGCAGTAATCGTATGCTTGGTGTTGGCTGGCTTCGTCTACCTGGAGCAAGGGCTCCTCGGGTGGGGGAAATGGGTTATAGGGATGCTACTGGGCTTAGCGATTTTGTTGAGCGTACTCTCGGCCAACCGCCCCTATGAGCGAATCGACGAGTCCAACGAATTAGTACGAAGACGGTCAGGAAAATCATGAGACTGAGAACGGATAGATGGGGTCATGGGCTCGGTGCCCTCAGTATCGCAGAAGACCTCGAGCTATATTGGGAAGGCTCGCCGCACCCTCATCGCTGTCTCGCATGGAACTGCTCGCGCAGATACCGAAGATAGATGCCCAGAGCCTCTTACGAGAAGTACGCAAGCATGTGGAGCAAGAAAATAGGGGTTGAGGAGAATCGAGGAGAGAGTAGTAAGGTGTCTTGTTGGGTACGTCCCTCTAATCTTGCTCCGGCGCCGTCTGAAGCTCGCGCAGCCTGGTACACAGGCGCTCGAGCGCCTCGGAGCCCTCGTCCGGCGGCAGATACAGGTTGATGAAGATCAGCTTGTCTGGGTGCTCGGCCGTGCTCGTCAGTGCCTGTTCGAGCTCACCCTCGGTGCGCACTTCAAGGCTCAAGGCATCCCCGGCAAAGGCCTGCGGCAACGGGTGATAGCTCCAGCGCTGAATATCGTTATAGGGTCCGTCGTGAATCAGGCGCTCGATCACATACCCGTCGTTGTTGAGCAGGAAGATGATGGGATTGCAGCCCTCCCGCAACAGGGTCGACAACTCCTGGGCGGTCATCTGGAATGCGCCATCGCCTTCCAGCAGCACGACTCGCTTCTGCGGTCGCGCCAGCGCCACTCCCAAGCTTGCCGGCAAGCAATATCCGATCGATAAATAATAGGCCTGGGAAATGAAGTTCTCCGGCTCCTCGATATACAGCTCGCTGGCTGCGAACATCGCGTCGCCGGTTTCCGCCATCAGCACCATATTGTCCGTGAGGAAGCGATTCAGCCGAGCGTAAAAGCGCGGCACCCGTAGCGGCTCATCTGCCTGCACCTCGAGCTCTCCTCGAACACGATGAGGATTACTCGGATGCGAGCAGA
>CAYYHR010000173.1:0-7479 GCA_964471705.1 uncultured Chromatiaceae bacterium | reverse complement strand
CTAGTCCAGCGGTTAGCGGGGTAAGTGGTGGTTGAGGCGGCTGAACGATTCTAGAGGAGATACACGGTAATTCTCGAAAAAGGCGAGAATGCTTTGCCCAACGAGCGCCTCATCACATGGAGATTGCCATTCTGGTAATGAGCGGCACTGTAGGCGAAAATGCCGGCTCCGCGTGCCCGAGCTCTCGAAGCCGGATGGCACCGAAAATGGCGGCACATCCCGGCAAGAGAAGGCAGGCGGGCAAGTCCGATACCGCGTTTTCGCAACCTAAGTCCTTGTAACGGAGAAGACGACAGATGATTCACAATCCTCGTATATATGCCTCTCGATTTCTCCTGGCCGCTACGCTCCTGGCGGGCGGCCTGGCCATCGCAGGAGAAGCCAAGCAGCCGGTTGGCAAGGTTTCCATCCAAGAGAAGCAGATCGGCCTGATCGTGGGTGGTAGCTTTGGTGGCGGAACGTTGACCTTCGAGGGCAAAGAATACCCGTTCAAGCTCACGGGGCTGAGCGCGGGGTTTAACGTGGGCGTTTCCAAGATGAGCGCGGCTGGCGAGGTCTACGATCTGGCCAAGGTTTCCCAGTTCCCGGGCACCTACACCAAGCTCGACGCGAGCGTTGCCCTGGGTGGAGGCATGGGCGGTTTGCGACTGAAGAACCAGAACGGCGTCATCATGACCCTGCATTCGCGAACCAAGGGTTTGGATCTGAACCTCGGGACCGTCAGCGGTGTCACTGTCACGATGGACGAATGATCCGGATCGAGCGCTCCTCGAAGAAAGGCGCCTCGAAACATACGATGTGCTCTCGTGCGGGGAGGATGTCCGCCTGCCTTCCATGCGACCCGAGTGAGACCTGGGACAACTGCGGACCTTGCCGCGTGGAGCGCGCACCTCTTTTATTCTTCCGAAACCCTGAACGATCCGGTGGTGGGTCGAAATCCATAGGAGATCACGAGTGATGAAGAAATCGGCAATAGCACTTTCCCTCGGCGCCGGCCTCGGCATCCTGCTGACGACAGGAGCGGCGAGCGCCGCCAAGCTGAAGGACGTCACCTGCAACGAGTTCCTCGCGATGGATGCAGCTAAACAGAACCAAGTTGCCTACTGGATGAGCGGTGTCGCAACGGGATCGTCCAAGAAGGAAGTCGACGCCGGGGAGATCGAGGTCGGCTACGACGCCGCTGGCGAGCCGGTTGCAGCTGTCATAGCTGACTGCGAGGGCGACAAGACGGCGTCGCTCTGGGACAAGATCAAAAAGCACTTCTGATCAGATCCAAGCAGACCGCAAATGCGCACCTGCTTACCCGAGCTGAAAATGGAGGTCCACGATGAGTGAAGTCGAAAAGGTCGAGCTTGCGCGTTACAAACGGGAGATCGTCGATGATCTGCGGCATCTCGTGAAGAAATACGTCCGCATCATGGAATGGGACGTACCTGATGTAGAGGAAAAGGAGGCCCGTGCCCTGATCATCAAGGCGCTGGAGGCCTGTTTCGCCGAGATCGAGGCTGAGGGCTAGCCGAGAGAGCCCCCGCCGCTGTCGAGCAGGTGGCGGGGATCGTTTAGGTTGAAGACGCGACCCCCGAGCGCAACCTTCCGGTAGGAAGGTGCGTCGGGGATCGTTTCTTCCAGAATCCGGCCGAGCGGACTAGACCCGGTGCCATGCCAGGTGCGTGGTCTTTTATCTACACCATTCGGAGAGACTCGATGTCCAGCCGAATCAAAGCAGAGAAGGCTTTGGAGCACAGCGGTCGGCCGAAAGCAGGGGGAGGAGTCGGTGGGCGCGTCCGCGGAGCCCTGGCGCGATCCGGTCTTGCCTTGGCGTTCGCCCTCGCCGTGACCGCCGCTCTGCAGGCGGCGGACGGGGGACCACGTCCCCATGCCGAGGGCAGCTATAACGCCTCTGCCGGCACCTACCAAGTAGCCCCCGGGGACAATCTGGGGGCGATTGCTCAGCGCTTCGGCCTGAGCCTGAGCACTCTGGAGAAACAGAACAATCTGAGCTCGACCCAGATCCGGGTCGGACAGCAGATCGAGGTGGGTGATGGTACCCCAGGTAACTCCGCTGCGGCACCGGGGGCAACCGCCGCCCGGCTGCCCCCGGACCCCTGGCCTCGGCAGGTCCAGGTCGGAGACCAGACCCTGAGCGTCTATCAGCCCCAGGTCGAGGCTTGGAAGGACAACCGGTTGAGCTTCCAGGTGGCGGTGGCCGTAAGGAGCGCGGACAAAGGCGGCAAATCCTATGGGGTGGTCCGGCTCCAAGCCAAGACCGGGGTGGATAAGATCCAGCGCGAGGTGGTCCTGGAGGATCTGAAGATCGTCAAGGCCGAATTCCCGACCCTGCCCGATCAGGGTGCGTCCCTCGCCAAGGCGGCCGAGGCAAAGCTCGCGCAGACGGTTCGCGTGGTGCCCCTGGATCGACTGGAGGCATCGCTAGCCGCCGCCGAGGTAACGCCACCCGCCGGTGTTGCAGTAAAGAACAGTCCCCCGCGGATCATCGTGAGCGACAAGCCGGCGGTCCTGGTCCCCATCCAGGGAAGCCCCGTCTGGAAGCCGGTTCCGGATACCCAGCTCCAGCGGATCATCAACACCCGGGCGATCATCCTGGCGAACGACCCAGGCGGTCCCTATTACCTGCACCTGCTGGACGGTTGGATGACGGCCCAGTCCCTGGACGGACCTTGGACCCGCGCCGAAGCGACGCTCGAGGGGGCGAACGAGCTGGCGAGCAAGCTGGCAGCAGCCGGGCGGGCGGATCTGCTCAACGGAAGTCCCAGCACGCCCACTCTGGACCTGCTCTCGGCCGGCCCGCCGGTCGTCTTCGTGAGCGAAACCCCTGCTGAGCTCCTGGTTTTCAAGGGAAAGCCGAACCTGGTGCCCATCGAGGGGACATCCCTGCTCTGGGCCAGCAACACCTCGGCCGATGTCATCGTAGATACGGACGACAACAGCTATTACGTCCTGCTGGCCGGGCGTTGGTTCCGGGCCGCCGACCTGAAGGGGCCTTGGACCTATGTCGCGAGCAACGGGCTGCCCGCGAGCTTCGCCAAAATCCCACCCAAGAGTCCGTCCGGGGTGGTCCTGGCGGCAGTGGCCGGGACCAAGCAGGCGAAGGAGGCGGTGATCGCCAACTCCATCCCCCAGACCGCGACCGTGCCACGCAAGGGCGGGCCCAGCTTCACCCTGAAGACCGACGGCCCCCCTACCGTGGAGCTCTTGAAAGGGACGGACCTGCAGTACGTGGTCAACTCCGAGACCCCGGTGATCCGCGTGGACGGCAAGACCTTCTACGCGCTCCAGGCGGGTGTCTGGTTCCGGTCGGACAGCCTGGCAGGTCCCTGGACGATCGCCACTTCGGTGCCAGCCGCGATCTACAGCATACCGCCCAGCTCACCTCTGCATTACGTGACCTATGTGCGGATCTACGGGACAACCCCGGAGGTGGTCTACGAGGGCTACACCCCCGGCTATCTGGGCACGGTCACCTCGACCGACGGGGTGGTGGTCTACGGTACCGGCTACGACTACCAGCCCTGGATCGGCGACGTCTGGATCGCCGCCCCGGAGACCTATGCCTTGGCGGCCGCCCCCGTCTACAACCCGGCCGTCGGCTACGCCTACGGCTTCGGCCTGGGCCTGGCGACCGCTGCCGTCGCGAGCTACTACTGGGGCGGGGCCTACTACCGCCCCTACTACGCCGGCTATGGTTGCTGCGCAGCGACCAGCGCGGATGTCTACACCCACTGGGGTGACACAGTGGCCAGCGGCACCCGGACCTGGTACGCGGGTGGCGGGGTCGCCGGGACTAGCGCCCGCGGTAGCTACACCAACTACCGTACCGGGACCACGGGCAGCTACGCCGCCGGCCGCAGCTACGATGCCTGGACGGGCACGGCCCAGCGCGGCTACGCGCGAACCTTCGACACCCCCGGGGGAGCGTCAGGCGCGGTGGCGCGCGGCGAGCGCTACAATCCCGCTACCGGCACCCGCTCCTACGGCTCGCACGCCACGGCCACCGGCCCCGGAGGGAGCAGCGTCTCCCGCAGCACCGCCGCCGCGGAGAACCGCTACGGCCAATCGGCGGCCGTTCATCACACCACTGTCGACAATGCCCACACCGGCCAGAGCCATACCGTCACCACGGCTCACGTCGGCAACAACCTCTACGCCGGGGCGGACGGGCACGTCTACCGCAATACCGGAGATGGCTGGCAGACCCACAGCAACGGCGGCTGGCAACCCGCAGGCGGAAGCACCGACTGGGCCGACCGGGAGCAACAGGCCAGGCTGGACAGCGACAACCAACTCGGCGCCTTCTCGCAGGGCGGTTGGGGCGACCGCTCCGGCGGCGGCTTGTTGGGTGGAGGATTCTCTGGCCGATTCGGCGGGGACGGCTTGGGCGGCGGAGGGTTTTCCAACCGATTCGGTGGCGGTGGCTTCGGTGGCCGATTCGGCGGTTTCCGCGGGCGTCGCTAGGCTGACATCCGCGTCTTCGCCGAGAGTGGAACGGCGAGAAGATTTCCGGACGAGGGACCCCAGGGGGCTCGGAGCATGACCAGCAATCCCATCGCCTATTTGCCCTGGGAGGACATCCTGCTCTGGGCGGGGTTCTTGGTGCTCCTTTACTTCCTTCAGGATGTCTTCCCTGTCGTCTTCCTCACCTTCCTCCTGACCTATCTGGTGCGGGCCATCGTGATCCCCCTGGCCCGGAGGATCAGTCCGAATCGGGAACGCCCAACGCTGGAGCGGTTGCTCACCCTGGGCACCTTCGCCGCCATCGTCGCCCTGCTGTGGGGAGTTGCCGTCCTCCTCGTTCCCCAGTTCGTTCTCCAGGCACGGCTCCTGACGGCTCACGCGGAGCGTCTCGATCCCCAGGAAATCCTCGACCATTTTCTGGCCAGGACGGTAGGCGCCTATCTGTTTCATCAGGCCTACGGCACCTCGGGTGATCCGCGTTACCAAGCGGCGTTCGACAAGTACACCGAGCGGCAGCGAACCGGGGAAGGTGCCTTCACGGATTTCGGGCGCATGCAAATGCAGGTGCGAGCCGGCTTCGAGATCGCTTACGAGGCGTCTGCTCGTGCCCGTCTGCAACAGCAATTGCGCGGCGACGGGGACGGCGGGGCGCAGTTCGACCTCTGGTTCCTGACGGTCAAGGCCCCCGCCCTGATCGCTGAACGGCGCGCCTCCTACCTGGCCCGATTGCAGCCCGATGGTGGCAAAGCCGAGTCGGCAAAGAGCAAGAGCCTGGAGCAGCGCCTCGGCGAGCTCGCCTTGAAGGATCTGGATGCGAATCCGGCGGAACGAGCCCGACTGATCGAAGAGTGGGAGCAGGCAGAGGCGGACGAGCAATGGCGTCGATTACAGGCGTCCCCCGAGTACGGCAAGGCATTTCGGGCATGGATGGAGAGCCCGGAGGGCGTTGCGGCCAGTCGGCCTTACGATTTTCCCACTTACCAAGCCCTGAGCGATGCTTTCGCGGAGGGGTTGGGTGCCTTCAAGAGGGCGTATCGGGAGCGGGTAGCCAAGACCCCGGCAGGAACCGCCGGGACACGTCTCGACTTCCAACGCGCCACAGAGCTGGATCTCGCGCGCAACTGGTGGGCAAGCAACCCGATCGCCGCCAGTGTGCGCGCGCACCTGAAGCAGGACCTGACCGAGCTCGCGGCCGCGGCCGCCAGCCGCTTCGCAACCTGGATGCAGGCACTGATCGCCATTCCGAGCCAGGTCGGCACCGCCCTGTTGCTGACCATTCTGATCAGCTTCGACATGGTCGGTCTGAAACGGGGTGCCCAACGCCTCCGCCACAGCCGTCTGGCCCATCTCTACGCCAAGCTCGTCCCCAACCTGGAGGCCGTCGCGCGGCTCATCGGTCGTTCCTTCGCCGCCCAGGGGATGATCGCGCTCGTCAACACCCTGCTGACCCTTGCCCTGATGCGGGTGCTCGGTCTGCAAAACGAGTTTCTGCTCTGCTCGATGGTCTTCATCGCCAGCTTCATCCCAGTGCTCGGCATCATCTTCTCGGCCATCCCCATCGGCCTGCAGGCACTGCTCCAACCGGATGGATCTCTGGATCTCGCCCTCTATGCCCTACTCGGCATCGGCGCCATTCATGCCTTAGAGTCCATGGTCCTGTCGCCCAGGATCGTCGGCAAGGTCCTGCACCTGCACCCGGTTCTGGTACTGGCGGTCCTGGTGATCGGCGAGCACCTGTTCGGCATCTGGGGCCTGCTGCTGGGTGTCCCGTTGGCGGTCTACGCCATCCACGTTGGGATACTCGCCGACGGAATACCTGGGATCTACGAGCCGCCAGGGGCGAGCGAAGCCTGACGACACGCCCTGTCGCAAACTATCAAGCCGATCGCAGGGACCCGGGGTTATGATTTCAATGTCTCTTCAGGCGAATCGAAGGGCTCGCTGCTCGGCCCAGCACCGATCGCCGGGGAAACCCGGCTCCGCTCGTGACTCGACACCTTGGGCGCGCCGACGACATGAAGAGCAGACGGACCGCTCGGATGAAGAGGCCCTCTAACCGAAAAAGCGCTCAGGAGAATTGCATGCTCGACAAACGTTTCTCGACCAATGGGATATACCGCGTCGCCGGCGCACTGGCGCTTTGCGCCGGCACCCTCGCCGCCGGGCCGGCGGATGCCGGAGGTCTACTCCTCTACGAGGTCGGCACGGCGGACGTCGGGCTTGCCTCGGCGGGCAACAGTGCGCGGGCGCAGGATGCATCGACCGTTTTCACCAACCCTGCCGGCATGACCCGCCTGGAGGGCAATCAGGCACTGGTGGCAGGACAGTTGCTCTGGAGCAATACCGAATTTTCGATCGACTCGGGCACATCACCCGAGCTCGGCGGTGAAGACGGCGGTCGTGTTTTGGGCTCAGACGGGTGGTTTCCCGGGGGCGGGGCGTTTCTCAGCTACGGCGTCTCACCCGAACTCGAGCTGGGTGTTGCACTGACCGGCAACTTCGGTTTCGCGGAGAATTATGACAACGATTGGGTGGGCCGTTATTACGTCCAGAAGGCGACCCTGCTCGGGGTGTCCTTCCTGCCTTCGGTCGCTTACAAGGTGAGCGACAAGCTCTCCCTCGGGGCGAGCCTGAACGCTATGTACGGCATGTACAAGAACCAGGTGGCGATCAATAACCCGGACCCCAGATACGGAGATGGCCAGCTCAAGCTCAATGACAACACCTGGGGCTGGGGCATCAATCTGGGCCTGCTCTACGAGATCGATCCCGACACCCGCCTCGGCCTCACCTGGAGCTCGAAGGTCGATCTCGACTTCGAGTCGAATGCCCAATTCTCTGGGCTGGCTCCCGGTCTGGAACGACTGCTGGATAACCGCGGACTGCTGAGCTCCAAGATCAAAGTCGGAATCGAAGTCCCCCAGCAAGTGATGGGCAGCCTCTTTACACAAGTGAATGACCGCTGGGCGGTGCTCGGCAGCGTCGGCTGGCAGCAGTGGTCGAAGT
>CAYYHR010000172.1:0-7504 GCA_964471705.1 uncultured Chromatiaceae bacterium | reverse complement strand
GGAGCTCGTACCGCATTCGGCTTAAGATGAAATTCGCGAAGCAGGGTTGCTCCTACTTCCTCCGAGAGAGGCTCGAGGTGGTGGTACGATCAGGGGCAAGGCGATATCTTATCGCGCGCGCAATAATTCGGAAGGCGAGCGGAAAACCCAGGGTGGAGTTTCTTCACGCAACCTGGCCTATGAGCCACTCGGACTGCGTACGGCGGGCCTCGGCCTGCAGCGGCACCGATGCGCAAGCTCGATGCGCCGGTCGATCACCAAGTCGACGAGCAGGGTAAGCTCACACCCATGCTTTGTGGCGCAGCACAGCCGCCGGGCCGTCGAGGGTCGGACCGGCTGGGATCTGCTCACAGAGGATTCCCGATGAGAGTTTTTCGCAAACGCTACCACCCACCCGGCACGTCACCGGGAACCCTGGCCGAGGTGGTCTCCGAGGTCCCCCTCGCTATCTGGCTGATCGATTACCGGGACGAGCAGTTCGAAGAGCGCGAGTTGCACGGTGTTGCGGAGTGTCGCCCCTTCATGGAGCGCGACTCCATCACCTGGGTGCAGGTCCAGGGCGGCGTGCAGCCCGGTACGCTGCATGAGCTGGGGCACCTTCTGGGACTGCATCCTCTGGCCTTGGAAGACGTGGCGAACCAAGGTCAGCGCGCGAAGCTCGAAGAATACGACGAGCAGATCTTCGTGGTCGTGCACCTGCCGGTCATCGACGGGAATGGCACCTTGCGCATCGAGCAGATGAGCCTCTTTGCAGGACAGGGGTTCCTGGTCAGCTTTTGCGGGACACTGGAAGACCCGTTCGAGCCGGTCCGCGAGCGTCTGCGCAAGCACATCGGGCGCATTCGCAAGCGCAAAAGCGATTATCTGCTGTACGCCTTGCTCGATGTCGTCATCGACCACGCCTTCCCTCTCCTGGAAAGCTACGGCGAGCGCATCGAGGCGCTCGAGGACGAGCTGCTGGAACGTCCGAGCCCCGACACCCTGGCCGAGATCCATCGGCTGCGCCGCGAGCTATTGCTCATCCGTCGCATGCTCTGGCCCCAGCGCGAAGTGCTCGGCCAGCTCTTTCGCGAGGAATGCAGCTGTATCGAGCAGGATACCAGGCTCTACCTGCGCGACTGCTACGATCACACGGTACAGATCCTGGATCTGCTCGAGAGCTACCGGGAGATGGCGGCCAGTATGCTGGACGTGTACCTGTCGAGCCTGAGCAACCGCCTCAACGAGTCCATGCGCCTGCTCACCATCATCGCCACCCTCTTCATCCCCTTGACCTTCATCACCGGCGTCTACGGCATGAATTTCGGCAACAACACCCACAGTTGGTGGGCGATGCCGCTGCTGCGCTGGGACTACGGCTACCCCGCCATCTGGCTGGTCATGATCGCGGTCGCAGGGACGATGCTGTACCTGTTCAAACGGAACAAATGGCTCTAATCGCGCGGGACCAGGGCATCCGGAACGGACAGCCGGCGGTTCTCTGGCATCCCCCTGAGGAGACGCTGATCAAATTCATACTTGGATCTGATCAGCTCGCCATTCGCGAGGCGCGACTCTAGAATGGCTCCATTTTCAACCGCTTATCGCACCTGAAAATGGGGTAGACCCAGCAGTCGTGTCACCAGCCGCCACTTCTCTCAAGGCAAGACCAGCCGGGTGCTCATGTCGAGCTCGAAGCGTCCATACGGGTTGACGTGCTCCCAAATTAGTGGCGTCAAGGCGGCATAGTCGCGAGGCGTGAGCCTTCCCTGCCAATGCGGTTTCTCCAGCATGGCTTGAATCATCAGCGTGTTGATGTAGACCATGCAGTTCTGGATCAGATGGTGGGTGAGCATGCTGATCTCGTGGTCCTCGCGGCGGTTGCTCACCATCTCGCCGCGCCGGGCGAAGAAGACGAAATCGGTCGCTCCGTTCCACCTACAGCCTTTTTTCTGTCCTTCAGCCGACCGTGAATTCAGTCATCATCCCGGAGTCCTCGTGCTCCAGGATGTGGCAGTGGGCCATGTACGGCGCTTTGGCAGGGGCGGGCAGCGGGAAGCGCACGAAGATCTCGGCGTTGCCGGCGTTCTCGATCGGCACCGTGTCCTTCCAGCCGGCCATGTAAGCCGGTGGTGCCTTGCCGTCCATGGTCAGCACCCGGAACTGGCAACCGTGGATATGCACCGGATGCAGCATCTTGTCCGTCTCCTCGGAGATGGCCCAGACCAGATCGGTATTGATCGGCGCACGGAAGCCCGGCTCGGTGAAGGAGAAGGGCTTCCCATTGATGCCGTTGGCCGTAAGCTGCTCCTTCAGCGGAAGCTCCGGCCCATTGACGATCGCATCGTTGATCTTGGCCACCACAGCGGGATCAGTCTTACCCGATTTCACCATCGCCATGAACCCGGTCTCCATCATGACGCGCTTCGCGTTCATGTCCCGGTACATCTGCATGACCAGCCCCTGACTCACCGGTGGCGGGCTCTCCGGCAGACTCGGCAGAGAGACCAGGGCATCCGGCAGCTTACGGTCACCGGCGGCGCCGTCCGGTTGGAATCCGACCAATGGCAGCGGCCGATCGAATGGGGGCAGGCGCCGGATGGGCTGGTCCACCGGCAGTGAAACCAGGTCGAAGGGCTTGCCATTGCGGGCATCCACCAACACCTCGAAACGCTCGCCGGCGGCAATCGGCAGGTCCTTGACCTCCACGGGTTCCTCAAGTAAGCCGCCATCGGTTGCTATGACATAGAGCGCGCGATTGTCCGACGCGGCCAGTCGGTAGTTGCGTGCGTTGGAGCCGTTCAGGATGCGCAGGCGCAGCCACCCTCGTGCCGAGCGGGCGGTGGGCTGGACCGCCCCGTTGACCAGCATGACATCACCGACGTAGCCCATCGCGACCGCTATCTCGTTGAAGCGATGGAAGAAGCTTCCGTCGTCATTGAAACGGCGGTCCTGCAGCACTAAAGGGATATCGTCGACACCCCAGCGCGATGGAAGGTTGAGCCGGTCGGTCTCATCATCGTCAACGATGAATAGTCCCGCAAGGCCCATGATGACCAGCTCGGCGGTAGCGGGGTAGATATGCGGGTGGTACCACAGGGTCGCTGCCGGTTGATCGATAGCGAGCTGGACGTCACGGGCGCTGCCGCCCGGAACCAACTGGTACGGGCCACCATCCACCTCCCCCGGGATGATCAGGCCGTGCCAGTGCACCGTGATGGTGTCGCACAAGCGGTTGTCGATGCTGACATCGACGGTCCGCCCACGGCGCACCCGGATGGCGGGACCGAGGAAAGGCCCGTTGAAGCCATAGGTTGGCGTGGCGACGCCGGGGCGGAAGGACATCTTGCCCGACTCGGCGATCAGCCTGATCTTGCCGTTCCTATCGGGGCGAAGCTCGGGCGGGATCGGCAACGCGGTTCCCTTGGATGCAGCGGTGGCGAGACGAGCACCTCCGAGCATCACCGCGGCCGTCAGCATCCCGGCACCGGTGCAGAAGGTGCGACGTGACATGGACACCATTAGGTCATCTCCTCGTAGCGGGTATGCGGAAGAATAGAAGCGGCAAATCCTTATATGGCATCTCACAGCAGCTTCGTGCTTTGCTTGTTGGGCCATGTTCAGCTGCATGGAGCAACTGAAAATGATGGCGCATCCTGCCGTGAGGGAATTGCTGAATTGATCAGCGCTCGTTACTGAAGCTGGAAGGTCAGGACCACCCCCCCGGCCCCGTCGAAATCAGAGGGGGGCGTCGGTCCTTGAAAAAGCGGACTGTCTTCGCCGTACTCACGCTTTGGCTCCGCCGCGAGGCTTCCGCCGCCACCACCGCCTCCGATGTGGTTGACACCCGAGCCCTCTGCCGCACCACCACCGCCGAAGCCTCCCCCGCCGGCCCCACCATGTTCGCCATTGGAGCCGCCTGCTCCCCACGGCCACCCGCCGCCTGTGTAGCGGGGATTATCCGCCCAATACCATCCGTTCCACAGGACGCCGCCCCCCACTTCTTGGCTACTCGCTACTATTCCCCCGGGTCCACCGACTCCGTTCGATCCTCCAGGATGACCGCTACCCCCCTCGCCATCACTGCCCCCGTGACCGGGGGAGTCTCCCGAGCCCTCGGTTCCTGCACCGACAGCATAGCTCGCGCTATTGGCGATGGCTTGACCGCCAGACCCTCCTTTTCTGCCATCCTCACTCTCGCCACTGCTTGTGCAGTGGCCCTTGCCGCCCCCGCCGCCCCCGCCGGCGATCGCTAGGATTCCAGCGTCCTCGGTCGCCACAGATGCTCCGATGGACGATAGCTTGTACGCATGTGAAAGCCACCCTAGCTCGGACGTGGAGACGAGCGTCGCCGATCCACCCCAACCGTACTCAGATCCTTCCTCGCCCGGATAGAGATAGAGCATCGACGATCCGAGCGTCCCCACCGTCGAGACCGTCCGTGCGTATCCGGGTTGACCCCCGTCACCACCGTCCGCCGTGCCACAGCCGTTGCCACCGTTATCTCCCTCATGCCCTTTTCCGCCGTAGGCCTCGATCATGACGACGGAATCATCGGTGACTTGGACACCAAGGCCTTGCCCCAGGGTATGCTGATTGATGTCGTCGACGAGCGCCGCCAGGTCGATCGGTTTCAAATTCGTATCGCTCGCACTGGTTAAGGTGCATCTCTCACCGACGGGAGAGTCATTGCTGATCACGGTCGTGCAGAACGAAAGCGGGTTGCGATACACCTCGTAGTAAGAGCCCGTAAACCATTGATATTTGTTATTCCAACCGTTGGCGTCGCAGGCTGAGGAGGTTTTTTCGCAGCCAGGGCAGGGACACCTCACCTCCTCGGTCATATCGAATGTCGGTGGCCAAAAGAGGGGCGGGACGAAACCTGCCGGACTGGGGCAGCTGTCCGCACTCGGCTGACCGAACAGGGCGTCGATGGTGTCCATCGGCACGAGCTCGGCATTACCACCGCTCTCGGGATCGCCGGGAGCGTGCCAAGCCTGCTGGTACATGACATAGCTGTAGTGGTAAACCGCCGACGCATCCTCTCCGGAGTACCGGACGCTGGTCTGAGGCCAGTATTGTTGGGCATTACCGAAGCCATCGATCGTGTTGTTGTTATCGAATGTCATCTCGTATGTCGCATCCTTGAATAATTTCGAATCTTCGGCGCTGGTGGCGCAGTGCACGCAGATCCAGTCGGCGGCATTTGTTGCGTTGGTGCCGTACTCTTGCGAGGCGATATCGACCTGCACGGCCGCGTAGAGATCCTGCATCCAGGCCCGGAACGCCTGCTGCCGCACGGAGTAATTGAGTGCGTTTTCCATGGTGGTCGTATCCTGCGTCGTGATCTCCCAGCCACCCTCGTCGTATGCCATGTTCGACTTCGTTGCTGCCTGCGACATCTTCCCCCAATCGCTCAGCACCGCCTGTTGGCTCAAGGTCAGACCGGTCATCTGCAGTTGAACCGCGTTTTCCACCTGGGTGTCTATCTCGATCTCGTCCTGTTGGAGCTCCAACTCCAGTAGAAAGTAGCTCTCGACCTCAGTCGAGGGGCCCTCACTTGCCGTATCGACGAATTCGCCCCCCTCGGCCATGAGCCCGAGTATGCTTCCTACCGTGCCTAGCTCCGGACTCGTGAATTCACCGAAGAACTCGGTTATTCCTGCAAGACCACTCAGGGCACTCGTGAAGAGATTGGAACGCCACCCGGCGCTCGCGGCTTTCAACATGGCGTCGATTTCCTGTTCCAAGACGCAAGTCTGCACAATATTCCCGATCTGCTGGAGGTTGATGACTGTCTCCCCTTGGGTATCCACAAAAGGAGCTGCGAGGCTCGTAAACCAGTTCGTGACTGCTGACCGGTCAGCCAACTCGTCGACCAGCTGCTCCTGGGCTGAAACGCAATCGCTCGGGGTCGTTTGCGGGTTGGCGGTTCCGCTGAAATCGGCGTCGTCGCAGTCCAGTTCATTGACCTCGGTGCTGCTCCCGGTCCAGCTCGACGGATAGTTGGCCCGCAAGTCGAGTGCGACTTGGCGCACACCCTGGGTTGAATCGATACTCACCGTCGGCTCCGTGCACGTTGATTCTGATAGATCGTTGCAATCCACCCCCAAGGCGTTCTGTGCGATGTAGGCAAGCGCGACCTCCTCTCCCGTCGCGCTGTCCGCATCCAGGGCCGGCGTCATCGGCCAGGCGGTGAGCGGCTGATACTGAATCGGCGAGAGCTGCGGCTGCTGCAGGCCGTTCGGATCCCCGGCCGTCGGATACAGCCTCGTGTCGAAGCCGCGGCCCAGCGCCCCGGAGAGCGCACCGTGTATTCCGGGCAGGGAGTTCTGACTGCCTGGATCTTCCGCCGCTAGAGCATCGTAGAAGACCGCGCTCGATTCGTAGCCCACACCCCCCGCCCCCGGCGATCCAATGAAGGAGTAGGTTTTGTTCTCGTTTACCGCGCGAAGGAAGATGTCCGGGTTGCCGCCGGCGCGCTCGATGGCCGGCAGGACCATGTCGTAGAGACCGGCGCTCTCCCATTCGGAGGGGTAACCGCTCGTGAGGGTCGACGAGCCGCCGTTCGGCACAAGAGAGACGATCACGAAATCGTTCCCCTCGTCCAGCGCGCGGCGCAGCCTGGTGCCCATGTCTGTCCAGCTAATGCCGGTCACGCCGTCGTCGGCACCATGGTAGACCTCGTTTGTGAGAATTTCCAGATTCAGGGCGTCGAAGGTGACGACTTGGAGACCACCCTTGTCGGTTAAAGCCTTCGCCGTCGAATCCCCGATCTGCACGACATTGGTGTCCGTCGTGGAGGCATCGGAGCGGGTGTCGTAGGCGTAAACATCCGACAGCGCGAGCACAAATTGAGCGTCGTCCACGTTGCCGCCATTGGAGCTGATGGTGCCGGCGTATTTGAGGAAGCCGGAGAGCTCTCCGGCCTGTTGGCCGGTAATGGTGAGTCCGGTGTTGAGGTAGGCCTTTCCCTGAATGGAGCCGGGGATGCCGACGATGGAGAAGGGGCCCTCGAGATAGCCGCCGCTGGCGATGTCGACCCCGATGCCCTGGAGCTGCGTGACCAGGGTGCTGTCGGGATTCACGAGATCCGCTCTCGAGACGATGATGACGAGATCTTCGCCGTCGTCCAGGTCGCCGATTTGGCTCTGGAGCTCGTCCCCGTTGAGCGTGGAATAACTCTTCTTGGACACGGGCTCCAGCGAGGTTCGGTCCAAGACCAGGACCTCCACCGAACCGCCGGCTTCGTACCAGCATGGCTGCGAAAGGCTCTGGTCGAGGGTCGTACCGCAGGTCGTCCGGTCGACGGCGACCCAGACTCCCTCAGGCGAGCCGTCGTCCGCCAGCACGGTCTGGAAGGGCACCATGGCCTGGGGCGATACGGTCACGGTCAGAGAATCGGTGGCCGGGGATTTCAAGCCCCTGCCGCTGATCCGTAGCTCCGCTCGTAGCGCCCGGGGACATCGGGGTGAAAGGTCGCCTCGGCCCGTTTGGCGTCGATGAGACGCGCCCGCAGGCTAGC
>CAYYHR010000171.1:0-7524 GCA_964471705.1 uncultured Chromatiaceae bacterium | reverse complement strand
AGCCCAACGCCGGCTGTGTGCGTCTGCTGGCCGTGCTTGCCGGCTATGTTCCTTGGGTTGGGAGATTCTGCAGCCCGAGATCCCAATCGATCTCCCCCAGGTTCACGAGCGCCACGTCACGAGCATAGGCAGCTACCCGTTCCCCGTGGGCATCCAGCTTCGCCTGTGTATAGGCTGCCCTCGGCTGCAGATCCATCGCCACGTAGTTGCCGATCTGGACCGTGCCGAGCGAGATCGCATCGTTGACGGCATCCCTGATCCCCGCGAGCCTGCTCTCGATCTCCCCCAGCTTCGCGACCACGTAGTCGATAGCATCAGACACCGGGTTGAGCAGACCTTCGAGCCAGACTTCCAGCGCCGCAATGATCACGTTCAGGATCTTCTGTACCCTCGCCTCGCTCTCTGCCGCCACATCGGCAAGACCCAACAGCCAAGGGTTACTGGAGCGAAACTGAATTCCCCTGATGCCTGACCAGCTTCAACCGGGCGCAGCTGGAGGGATGCTCACCTCTTCTCCATGATATAGTCTGATGCCGCTGGAAACAGCGGCCTTCGCTTGGCGACCAGTCCGGGATGCCTTTGCGAGCCCGGTGCTTTCGTCTCGTTCCCTGAAGAGAAGCAATCCGTTATGTACAGAAGAGTAGTTGTTACCGGTATGGGATTCATAGGACCCATCGGCTGCACGAAGGACGAAGTAATCGCGTCAATGATGGACGGTAGATCCGGTATTGTCTTCTGCCCCGAGTATAAGGAACGAGGGTTCAGGTCGAACGTGATCGGGGAAGTCAAGCGCGGATACACGGAAGGTGTTCCACTCAAGGTGCACAAGTGGATGGGTGAGCAAGCGGGATGGGCCTACCAGGCTGCAGAAGCCGCGATTCTCGACGCGAGCCTCCCGGACGATCTCAGGTCGAGCCCTGCAACGGGGCTCCTCATCGGAGCGGGTGGGCCTTCCACCGAGGATATCGTGAATTCGACTAACACCGCCTTGGCGAAGGGTCCGAAGAGAGCTGGTACCCGATGGGTGCCCAAGACCATGTCGAGCTCATGCTCTGCTACGGTTGCGACCGCCTTGGAGATCAAGGGAATAACCTTTTCGATCTCGTCCGCATGTGCGACGAGCGCTCACAACATCGGCGAGGCCTGGTGGATGGTACGTACGGGACGGCAGAATTGCATGATTGCAGGCGGTGCCGAGGGTCTGCATTGGACTCAATCGGTTATGTTCGACGCCATGCCTGCCTTGTCGAACCTCAATGATGCACCCGAGAAAGCAAGCCGTCCCTTTGATAAGAACAGGACCGGTTTCGTCATCAGCGGCGGAGCTGCCGTAGTGGTACTCGAGGAGTTGGAGGATGCGCTGGCGCGTGGCGCACGGATTTATGGTGAGATCATTGGCTATGGTGCAACGTCCGATGGGCACCACATGACCGAGCCCTCCGGCGAGGGTGCCATTCGGGCCATGCAGATGGCTATGTCGGAAATAGATCCGGCAGATATCGACTTGATCAGCCCGCATGCGACGAGCACACCGGTAGGCGATAGAAAGGAGGCAGCGGCAATCGTCCAGGTGTTCGGAGAAAACGGCCCATGGGTTACGGCATCCAAGTCGTTCACCGGTCATATGATGGGCGCAGCAGGTGCCGCTGAGCTTATCATGTCACTCCTGATGATGGATCAGGGATTCATTCACGAGTCATTGAATATCGAGGAGGTGGATCCTCAATGCACCGGACTCAAGCTTGCTCATGAAAAGATTACTGATGTGGATATCGATTGCGTCCTATCCAACTCTTTCGGCTTCGGGGGCACGAATGCATCCCTCTGCGTGCGAAAGTATCGGGGTTGAGTGCAATAGCGTTGGCCTCTGAATGAGGAGCGTCGAGCATGAACAATGACACCTTGACGATCACAGACAACCGGACTGGAGATTCCTACGATATCGAGCTACACGATGGTTGCATCCGTGCCCCTGATTTGCGCCGGATCAAGCTGCACCCGGATGATTTCGGCGTAATGAGCTACGATCCCGCCTTCATGAACACGGCGGCGTGCTCCAGCTCGATCACCTACATCGATGGGGAGAAAAGCATCCTCCGATACCGTGGCTACCCCATCGAAGAGCTTGCCGAGAAAAGTAGCTTCCTCGAGTGTGCCTACCTGCTGATCTATGGTGAGCTGCCGACCGCCGAGCAGCTCGATCATTGGACCACGCGCATCATGCGGCACACCTATCTCCATGAAAACCTGGTCCGGATCATCGAGTCGTTTCGGTACGACGCCCATCCGATGGGCATTCTGATCAGCTCAGTTGCCGCGATGTCTACGTTTCACCCGAAGGCCAGAAACGTGGATGACCCCAGGGTTCGCGAGAAGCAAGTCTGGCGCATCCTCGGAAAGCTGCCGACGATAGCGGCCTTTGCCTATCGGGTCCGCATCGGTCGGCCCAACAATTATCCGGACATCAGCCGTGGATACGCGGGCAATTTCTTGTATATGCTCGATTACATGAACGAGCGTGACTATGAGGTGCCCGAGCCATTGTCCCGAGCCTTGGATGTGCTCTTTTTGCTGCACGCTGACCATGAGCAAAATTGCTCTACCGCCACCATGCGTGCAGTCGGCTCCTCGCGTGTGGATCCGTACAGCGCCCTCGCCGCGGCCGCCGCCGCCTTGTTCGGGCCGTTGCACGGAGGCGCCAACGAAGCGGTTCTCCGGATGCTGGAGCAAATAGGCTCGGTATCGGCGATCCCCCGATATATCGAGCGCGTCAAGAAGGGTGAATTTCGCCTCATGGGCTTTGGCCATCGCATCTATACCAGCTACGACCCGAGGGCCACCATCATCAAGCAGGTCGCAGAAGACGTGTTCGCGGTAACCGGCACCAATCCCTTGATCGAGATCGCCCTGGAGCTGGAGCGAATCGCGCTGAACGACGAGTATTTCATCGCCCACAAGCTGTATCCCAACGTGGACTTCTACAGTGGGATCATCCTGCAGGCCATGCGCTTTCCAACCGACATGTTCCCGGTGCTGTTCGCCATACCGCGCGCGGCCGGTTGGTTGGCACAGTGGATCGAGATGTTGAACGACCCGGCACAGAAAATCGCCCGTCCGCGCCAAATCTATACGGGGCAGGAAAAGAGGACCTACGTGCCCATTGAAGAGAGAGCCGCGGCATAGCCATGGCATCGATTTTGTCCCATCGAAATTTCCCGTTCTGTCGGAGTCTTGGAAATGGCTGATCTCGTCGTCCGTTTCAGAAAGCCCTCGGACTGGTCCGAAACTGTGTACATCCATTACTGGAACACCAACCCGCAACGACAGGAGACCCGTTGGCCAGGCGCACCCATGGAAAGGGTGGGCGACTGGCTCGTGTACAGATTCGACGGGGTCGAGGCCGCCAACTTCGTCTTCAACGACACCCAAGGCCGCCAAAGCGCCGATCTCTATCGCGATCGCAGCGGCTGGTACGATCTGAGCGGCCAATGGCACGATCAAGCGCCGAAGACAACGGCCCCGCCGAAACCTGCTCGAGCTGACTCCTCGGCGTCGGCCAAAGCAGCGCCGAGGCACCAGAGAATCAGGGAAAATAAGGGGTTGCCCGACTTCCGAGAGGAGACTATCTACTTCCTGCTCACCGCCCGTTTCTACGACGGTGATCCGTCCAACAACTTCTTCTGCCGCGACCGCATCAAGCTCAATGCCGCCGGCGAGGCCGAGGATCCGCACTGGCGTGGTGACTTCAAAGGGCTGATCCAACGCCTGGACTACATCCGCGACCTGGGCTTCACCGCCATCTGGATCACGCCGCCGATCGAGAACCGTTCCGGGCTCGACTACCATGGATATCATGGCTACGACTGGACGCGCATCGACCCACGGCTGGAGTCCCCCGACGCCACCTATCAGGATCTGATCGACGCCGCCCACGCGCGGGGCATCAAGATCATCCAGGACGTGGTCGTCAACCACTCCTGTCAGTACGGCATCCGCGGCAAGGTCTGGATCGACCACCTGCCGATCAAGTACTACGTTCCCCAGGGCTCCGAGCAGGGCCGTGTGAATCACGGGCCCTACCAGGGCACTCTCGGCAATTACGCCTGGCCGAACCGGGACGACCTCGACAACCCCGTCGCCCCGGAATGGTATCGGGAGCGCCACGCCCGCGACCCGGATGGGATCGAGCCGCTGGTCGACCCCAAGACGGGCGAGATGGTCCCCAAGCCGGGCTATAACCCCGGGCGCTTCTTCGGCATCGACGCCAACACCCTGGATCCTGAGTGGTACCACCAGGAAGGCTTCATCTGCGGCGGTGACTGGGAGAGCGCCCATCCACTGCAGCACAAGCACCTCGCCGGCGACTGCATCGACTTGGCCACGGGGCGGCAGAACGTCAAGGACTACATCATCGGCTCGATCAACCGCTACCTGGACATGGGCGTCGATGCCCTGCGCATCGATACCGTCAAGCACATCGAGCGCGACAACCTGCTCGAGTACGTCAACGCCTGGAAGGCCCACAAGCCGGGACTCTTCGTGTTCGGTGAGAACCTGGTCAAGGGATACGGGTGGGGCGATCTCGGCGGCGGCGACAACGGGCCTTCCGAGATCCGGCCCTGGTGGTATACCCGCCTCGGCTATGATCCACGCGACCCGAATTCGGGAGGCGACTCGGGTTTCCCGCAGCTGGATTTCGGTCTCTTCTCCACCTTCCGCGACAATCTGAGCCGCGGCAGCTTCGAGGGCGTCGCCCGGGTACTGGAGATGGACTGGATCTACGGCAATGCCACCGAACTGGTCACCTTCCTGCAGAACCATGACGTGGGCCCCGACAATGACTTCCGCTTCCGCTTCAAGGGCGAGCAATGGATGGCGGCGGCGGCCTACAACCTACTTTGGACGGTGCGCGGCATCCCCTGCCTCTATTTCGGCGAGGAAATCGAGCATATGAAGGGCGCTCCACAAGACGTGATCGGGAACAACGACACCCTGGAGTCCACCGGTCGCGCCTATTTCGGCGACTACATCGACGACGAGCACATCGCCCAGACCCAAAGCCACCCTCTGTACAAGCACATCCAGCGTCTCAACCAGATCCGCCGCGCCATCCCCGCCCTGCAGAAGGCGCATATGAGCCATCTGAGCGAGTGGGGCTCCGGGTTATCCTTCGTGCGCGATTGGAACGACGGCGAGAGCTACGCCGTGGTCGGGCTCACCATCGGCGGCGGTCAGGACATCAATATCGGCGGAGTACGCGAGGGAGTCTACCGCGACGCGGTCACGGGCAACGAGATCTGGTCCCATGGCGGCGCCCTCTCCTTCCACGTCAAGGGCAACTCGGCCGGGATCTATGTCCTGGACGGTCCCGGAAAGATCGGCGAAGACGGTGCCTATTTGCGATGACGCGGTAGCGGACGCTTCCGTTTTGGGTTATCGGATCGAGGCTGACTGAGAGATCACCTCGACCATGGCCCCGCAAAGCACCTCGAGCTGCTCGTCGCTGATGATGTAGGGCGGCATCAGGTACACCAGCTTACCGAAGGGGCGCACCCAGACGCCGCGGTCGATGAAGCGGCGCTGGATCTCGCGCATTTGCACCGGATGCTCCATCTCCACCACGCCGATCGCCCCCAGCACCCGCACGTCCACCACCCCCGGCAGCTCGGCACAGGGGGCGAGCCTCACTCGAAGGATGCGCTCGATGCGCCGGATGTTGGCCTGCCAATCCGATGCCAGCAAGAGCTCGATGCTGGCATTGGCGATCGCGCAGGCCAAGGGATTGCCCATGAAGGTCGGGCCGTGCATGAAGACACCCGGATCGCCCGAGGAAATGGTATGGGCCACCTCGGCGCTGGCCAGGGTGGCCGCCAGGGTCAGGTAGCCGCCGGTGAGCGCCTTCCCGACGGTCATGATGTCCGGCGCCGTCCCCGCATGCTCGCAGGCGAAGAGCCGTCCGGTGCGCCCAAAGCCGGTGGCGATCTCGTCGGCGATGAGGAGGACCTGATGGCGATCGCAAAGCCCCCTCACCCGCTCCAGGTACTGGGGCGAGTAGAAACGCATCCCCCCTGCCCCCTGAACGATCGGCTCCAAAATGATGGCCGCCAATTCGTCATGATGCTTTGCGATCAAGGCACTGAGATCGGCGATGTCCTGATCCGAGCAGGGCTCGTCGAAGCGACAGGCGGGTGCGGGGGCGAAGAGCTGTTGCGGCAGCAGCCCCGAGAAGAGGTGGTGCATCCCGGTGACCGGGTCGCACACGGACATGGCGGCGAAGGTGTCCCCATGGTATCCGGAGCGGACGGTCAGCAGCCGGTGCTTCCCCGGCTTGCCCCTGGCGTGCCAGTATTGGATGGCCATCTTGATGGCCACCTCCACGGAGACCGAGCCGGAGTCGCAGAGGAAGACGTGCTGCAAAGGCTCGGGAGTCAGCTCCACCAGCCGCGCGACCAGCCGAATCGCCGGCTCGTGGGTGAGCCCGCCGAACATGACGTGGGACATGCGCCCGAGCTGCTCCTCGGCGGCCCGGTTCAGCACCGGGTGATTGTAGCCGTGGATGGCACACCACCAGGAGGACATGCCGTCGATCAGGGTGCGCCCGTCGGCCAGCTCGATCAGGCAGCCGCGGGCCGAGGCAACGGGATAGACCGGGTCGCGGTCGATGGTCGAGGTATAGGGATGCCAGGCGTGGGCCTCGTCGATGGCGACGAGAGCCGCAAAATCAGTCATCAGTCCGGTTTTTTCTTGCCCTTCCCGAGCCCGGCAATGGGCACCACCTGGGCGGACTGGGGCTCGTCGGTGAAATAGGGCCGCTCGCCGCCACGTCCCTGGGCGTCGGCGAGCTCCTTCTCACGGGCCGCGATCAGCGCGAGGCACTGGCGCACGTCGGTGATGGTCTGCTCCGACAGCGGATGCTTCATCCCCGGCGGCGGCGTCACGTCCTTGATGACCGCGGCCAGCGTCTTGCGCATTACAATGAGGATCTGTTGCTCTTTAGTCAGTTCTTGCATGGGTATCTCTTCGGATCAAATGCGATTCTGGTCACTGTACTTTCGACGACTGCTCGCGGTGCCTCGACCGGATACTGGGGCCGCGAAGCGCCGCCGCCCGGCTCTATTATTTCACGCGGAGGCACGAATCGGAGCTATCCATCAGCATCAGTGCGGCGAACAGGCCCTCAACCCGTGCCAGGAAGACTTGCACGCGACACAGGCAATGGTCAAACCTTGCAATTCATCCCTCCCCGAAGAACCCTACGCCTCCAACGGCAAACTAACCGAGCAATCGTGGCGATGGCGGAAATCATCGACCCATCCCTTCCGTTAACGGACTTGCTCCCGATACGTTCCGCGGTCGTTACCCTGGAGTGTCTGGAAGCTGGCAGACCGCACTTTTTCCACCAGGCGGCGTTGACCGCCTACCTGCGGTTTCTTCTGGGGGAGGTGCCGGACTACCACACGAAGATCCGCATCGATTGCCCGGAGTCCGGCCGGGTGTCCTATCAACCTGGCGATTTTTACCGTT
>CAYYHR010000170.1:0-7528 GCA_964471705.1 uncultured Chromatiaceae bacterium | reverse complement strand
AGGGGATGGTTCCGACGCGTCGCGGCGCCATGCCGAGCGCGTTGAGGAACCGACCTACGGCGGTTGGGCTGCGCTTGAGTCCGCTCAGTTCCTCAATTTTTGCTGCCGCCTCGTTGAGCGTCGCGGGCGGATGTTCGCGCAAATAGCTCTCAAGTTGATAGCGATGGCGCTCCAGTTCGCTTGCCGGCGCGTAGAAGTTGAGCTCCGTAAGTTTCTTGATCCCGCCGGCTTGGAACAGCCTGAGGTACTTCCGCAAGCATACCATTACCCACATCTCTCGCAGCCGATGCTCCAGATCGCCGCAAGTGCTTGATCTGCTGTTGCTGGCGTCCCTGGAAGCAGTTCAAGATGTGCCCCATAACCCCTTGATTGGCCAGAATTGCCCGACTTATGGGTAATGGCATGACTTCCGCAAGGTGTTGCTCGATAAGCCTGCGAGCCGACAGATCTCCTGGTGTTCAAGACCCTGGCTCTTCAGCCAGAGCGCCTCCATGCGCCGGCGCACTCTCGGATGTGCATGCTCGTAACGCAACTGCTGAATTTGCTTCAAATCCTGCTCTGAAAACTCGATCCTGATCATCGTTGCAACAAGGTCCACGGCGGCTACTGGGTAGCAGAAAGTATAAATCAGATACAGCAGGTTAAAGAAAATTTCTAAGAATTTACATGACGAAAGCGCAATCTATGCCTATAGGCGGTATAGTTCATCCCGTGGTCGGACAGGGAACCGCCCCCTTCTTTCCCACCCATCGCAGAAAGGACCTTGCCATGGCCAATTTCGTTACCAATGACGGCGTGCGGATTGACTACAACGACCGGGGCAGTGGGCAACCGGTTGTGTTTAGCCACGGCTGACCACTGTGCGCCGACGCCTTCGAAATACCAGATGCTTTTTCTGGCGCCCCGCGGCTACCGCTGCATCGCCCATGGCCGGCGCGTGCGGTCGAGCCAGCCGTGGCACGGCAACGACATGGACACTTATGCCGACGAACTCGCGGCACTGGTGGAAAGCCTCGACCTCAACGACACCATCCATGTCGGCTATTCCACGGGCGTCGGTGAGGTCGCCCGCTATATCGGTCGGCAAGGCGCCAAGCGCATCGCCAGGGCGGTACTCATCGGCGCGGTCACGCCGTTCATGTTGAAGACTCCCGACAAATCCGACGGTACCTCCATGGATGCCTTCGATCAGATCCGCGCCGCGGTTCTGGCCGGTCGCTTCCAGCTCTTCAAGGACCTCACCCTGCAGTTCCATGGCTACAACCGACCGAGTGCGAAGGCGATACTGGACTCGCGGCGTGCGATTACCCGGGCGGCCCACCCGCTAGAACACGCGGCCTCGCCAGGGCGCACCCATAAATGCACGCCGGTTCACGTCACTATGTCGGCGGACCGAAATCACACCAGGTAGCGAAAGACCCTACAGTGCGAGTGGCCCTAAACGAATCGCCATCGCCTCCGGGGGGTCGCCCCCGCGGTGGTCCGATACCACCCATGGTGCAAATGAGCCAGCTGATGGTGCAGATGAGCCGGCTCAGTCGTTTGACCGAGTGGTCGGTCCTGGGTTTGTGCGGCCTTCCCATGGTGCGGTGGACCAAGGCGAGCGGGCAAGGGAAGGCGCGTCGCAGGCCCATGACGTGGCCGTCACGACGATGGCTCCGGTTGGCACGGGGGATGCCGAGCTTTCGGTGAACGCCGATCAAACTGCGTACCGCCTTGCCTCGGTGAGGAATGGTCGAACTTGACTGACGGACCGATCGAGCGCGTCTCGTCGCCAACAGGCAGGTAAAGAGAGGATCAGACGAGTCCTGCAACTCAATGGATGGATCATCAAGGCAGGAACGGGGATTCACTTCTGAAAGAGCCGCGCTCGCCGAAAGATCGTGATATCGGTCTGCCGGCCGAGTCTTGAAGTCGACGTTCGTGGCTTGACACCTGATTTAGGAGATAGAGACGCCATGAACCACAAGGCATGGGTTGCCAAGACGGCGAAACAGCCGATGGTGCTCGAAGACATTGATCTCGGACCGCTCGGGGCCGAGGACGTTGAAGTGGCTGTCGAGCACTGTGGCTTGTGTCACTCCGATCTTTCCGTCCTGAATAACGACTGGGGTATCTCGAAGTACCCTGCGATTCTCGGCCATGAGGTCACTGGGCGTGTTGCGGCAACAGGTCCCAATGCCAAGGGACTAGCGGTTGGACAGCGGGTCGGCATCGGCTGGAATTCGGGCAGCGATATGCACTGTCCCCAGTGCATGTCAGGAAACCATCACCTGTGCCCGCACGTGCAGCCCACAATCGTCGGTCATCGTGGCGGGTTCGCAACCCACATCCGCGCGCATTGGGCCTGGGTCTTCCCGCTGCCGGAGGAGCTCAACGTCGCCGAGGCCGGTCCCCTCCTCTGCGGGGGCATCACTGTCTTTGCGCCGCTGACGATGTACGCTAAGCCGACGGACCGCGTAGGCATCATCGGCATCGGCGGGCTCGGGCACATGGCTGTGAAGTTTGCCGCCGCCTACGGGTGCGAGGTGACAGCCCTCACGTCGAGCGAGAGCAAGTTCGATGAGGCGAAGGAGTTCGGGGCAAACCATGTCGTCTCAAGCAGAGACGCGGAGGCGGTCAGAAAGCTCGCCGGCAGTTTCGATCTTCTGATCAGCACCGTCAACGTGACCCTCGATTGGGACGCAATGATCGGCGCGCTCGGCCCCAACGGCCGACTCCATGTCGTCGGCGCCGTGTTGGAGCCGATCCCGGTCGCGGCATTCTCGCTCATCGCGCAGCAGCGTAGTGTCTCAGGTTCACCCACCGGCTCTCCGGCGGCGATCGCGACAATGCTCGACTTCGCCGCGCGGCACAATGTCACGCCGCAGAACGAGCACTTCCCGATGAGCAAGATCAATGAGGCTTTCGCCCGGCTCGAATCAGGCAAGGCGCGTTACCGTATCGTGCTGGACGCGGATTTCTGAGGCCTTTGGTCATTATCAACTTGCTTTTCGGGACAAGACTGAAGAGGTAAGTAAGGGTGAGCGCCTCGCGGAAGACAGCCATAGTGACAGGGGCTTCGCAGGGGATCGGCGCGGGGATCGTGAAGGCGTTTGTCGAGCGGGGTTTCAATATCGTTGCAAATTCGCGGAAAGTGACCCAATCCACAGAGGTCGCGGCCTCCGACACTGTCGCCCTGGTCGATGGCCACATCGGCGAGCCGAGCACGGCCGCAACGATCGTTGAGACGGCCCTGTCTCGGTTCAAGTCGATCGACGTGCTGGTCAATAACGCCGGAATCTTCTTCACCAAGCCGTTCACGGACTATACAGCCGAGGACTTCAAGGCGCTCGTTGCGACAAACCTCGAGGGTTTCCTGCACATCACGCAGCTCTCGATCAAGCAAATGCTGGCGCAGAAGACCGGCGGAAGTATTGTCACCATTACGGCGGCCCTGGCGCGAAACCCGATGCGGGGTGTCACGGCAGCGGTGCCAATGATCACCAAAGGCGGTCTTGAAACGATCACCCAGCACCTGGCGATGGAGTATGCCAAAGACGGTATCCGCGTGAACGCCGTCGCGCCCGGCGCCGTCTATACGCCGATGCACCGGGAGACGCCGAAAGACGTGATGGAGAGCCTGTCCCCGATGGGGCGACCTTCAACCATCAAAGACATCGCGGATGCGGTGATTTACCTGACCGACGCCGCGACCGTCACGGGTCACATCTTGTACGTTGATGGCGGCGCTCATTTCGGCCGTTGGTAATTCATCGGAGTTCTCATCATGGCCGAAATACCTACGACCGCCGAGGATCGTCTCTCCGGGCTTGGCATTCCTCTGCCTGACGCGCCAACGCCTTTTGGCGCGTACGTGCCCGCCGTTCAAACGGGCAACCTCCTTTTCCTGAGCGGGATGCTCGCCACATCGGGCCACACGGCCACGGTTGTTGGCGTCGTGGGCTTAGGGCTGGATGTAAATGCAGGCCGTGAGGCGGCGTATACGGCCGCACTCAATGTGCTTTCACTCACGAAACAGCAGCTAGGTTCCTTGAATCGCGTAGCACACGTCGTGAGGCTTGGCGTGTATGTGGCCGCGACACCCGAATTCACGGAGCATGCCAAGGTCGCCGATGCGGCGTCGGAGTTGCTTCGGGATGTCTTTGGCGATGAAACCATCTCGTCGCGCCTGGTTCTGGGTGTCGCCAGCCTGCCATTCGGCTCGCCGGTTGAGCTAGAAGTCATCTTGGAAGTGAAGCCTTGATCGTACAGGATGCGGAGGTACACGACGAAGGTCTAGATGCCAACTGGCGGACTCGCCGTGCCTTCTGGGAGGACCGTGCCGCTCACGAAGCGTTACTGCGCACAAACGTGCTGTCGCTCGAGACGACACGGACTCGTCACGTCGGCAGCGACCCGAACCCCGAGAAGTGCGGTCCCGATTTCTGGACCGACGAATACGCGTTCCTCAATAGGCCAGGCGGAATCTGGCCTCCTCGCGTGGGGCTACGGGGACTACGAGTGCAACGACACCCGACACGTAAGCGGCTGATGTACCGGAGATGGGCTAGTCCGCAGCCGACTGTCCGGCCCACTTAGAGGTGACACCATGAAGGCCACGCATGCGCTCCACGACCTGGGCCAGAGCCTCTGGCTCGACAACATCACGCGTGATCTGCTGACCAGCGGGACGCTCAAGCACTACATCGACGAGCTTTCCGTGACCGGGCTGACGTCCAACCCGACCATCTTTGATCATGCGGTGAGAAACAGCCGAGCGTACGACGCCGCCATTCGAGAGAAGCTGGCGAAGGGCACCTCGGGGGAAGCCCTGTTCTTCGACCTCGCACTCGAGGACCTCACCCAGGCGGCAGACCTGTTCCGACCGGTCCATGATCGGACCTGCGGCCTGGACGGCTGGGTCTCGCTGGAGGTCTCGCCGGTGCTTGCGCACGACACGAAAGCGACACTCGTCGCGTCCAAAGAGCTGCATGCGCGTGCGGGGCGCCCCAACCTCCTGATCAAGATCCCGGGCACCAAAGAGGGCCTGCCAGCCATCGAAGAGGCGATCTTCGCCGGGGTGCCCGTCAACGTGACCCTGCTGTTCTCGCGCGAGCACTACCTGGCAGCGGCCGAGGCGTACCTGCGCGGGCTCGAGCGGCGTATCGCCGCGGGACTTAAGCCTGATGTGAGCTCGGTCGCCTCGCTGTTCGTCAGCCGCTGGGATGTCGCGGTGGCAGGCAAGGTCCCGCAGGCTTTGACCAACCGGCTCGGCATCGCAATCGGCAGGCGCGTCTACAAGGCGTACCGCGACCTGTTGGCCTCGGACCGCTGGCTGCGTGCCTTCAATGCCGGGGCCCGCGCGCAGCGCCTGTTGATGGCGAGCACCGGCACCAAGGACCCGGGTGCCTCCGACATCCTGTATGTGAAAGCCCTTGCCGCCCCCCTCACGATCAACACCATGCCGGAGCTCACGCTAAAGGCCTTCGAGGATCACGGCGAGCTCGGCCAGGTCATCCCAGCCGACGGCGGCGACTGCGAAGGGGTGCTGGCCGAGCTTGCGGGTGCCGGCATCGACGTGGACGCTCTGGGGATTAGGCTGCAGGAGGAGGGCGCAGCCGCATTCGTCAACTCCTGGAACGACCTCATGGCTGTGCTCGCCGCCAAGGCTGAGACCCTCCGGAAGGCGGGCTGAGCATAGGCAATCGACAGGAGCACACGAGATGGCTTCCGCGACGCAACCCGTCACTGCGGGCCCGGCATGGAAGGCCCTGGAGGCGCATCACCAGAAGGTCCGCGCGCTGCACCTGCGCGACCTCTTCGCGGATGACCCCAAGCGCGGTGAGCGCATGGCCGCCGAGGGGGCGGGGATTTATCTCGACTACTCGAAGAACCTCATCACCGACGAGACCCTTGGGCTCTTGGTACAGCTGGCGGACGAGCGCGGTCTGCGCGCGCGGATCGACGCCATGTTCTGCGGCGAGCGCATCAATGTCTCAGAGCAGCGGGCCGTCCTGCACGTGGCCCTGCGCGCGCCGACGGGGCCCTCGATCCTCCTCGACGGCCTGGATGTGGTGCCCCAGGTCCATGCGGTCCTCGACGAGATGAGCGACTTCGCCGAGCAGGTGCGCTGCGGCGCTTGGCTGGGCCATACCGGGGCACCTATCCGCAATGTCGTCAACATCGGCATTGGCGGCTCCGACCTCGGGCCGGTGATGGCTTACGAGGCCCTGAAATATTACAGCCACCGTGGCATGCGCTTTCGGTTCGTCTCCAACATCGACGGCACCGACTTCGCCGAGGCGGTACGTGACCTCGCTCCGGCGGAGACCCTCTTCATCGTCTCCTCGAAGACCTTCACGACCCTGGAGACCATGACGAATGCGCAGACCGCACGCGCCTGGTCGCTCGCCGGGCTCGGGGGCGACGCGTCCGCGGTCGCGCCCGGCACTTCGTCGCCGTCTCGACCAACGCCGCGGAAGTAGCGAGTTTCGGGATCGACACCGCCAATATGTTCCCATTCTGGGACTGGGTCGGCGGGCGCTACTCGATGGACTCGGCGATCGGGCTCTCCACCATGCTCGCCATCGGTCCTGAGCAATTTCGCGCCATGCTCGCGGGGTTTCGCGAGATGGACGAGCACTTCCGCAGCGCGCCCTTCGAGCGCAACCTGCCGGTGCTGATGGGGTTGCTGTCGGTCTGGTACAACGACTTCTTCGGCGCCCAAACGGTTGCCGTGCTTCCCTACGAGCAGTACCTGAAGCGCTTCCCGGCCTACCTCCAGCAGCTGACGATGGAGAGCAACGGTAAGCATGTGACGCTAGACGGCGAGCGGGTCGCCTGCGACACGGGGCCCATCTATTGGGGCGAGCCGGGGACCAACGGGCAGCACTCCTTCTACCAGCTCATCCACCAGGGGACACGGCTCATCCCGTGCGATTTCATCGCCTTCGGCCAGGCGCTCAACTCGCTCGGCGAGCACCACGACATGCTGCTGGCGAATGTCCTCGCCCAGGGCGAGGCGCTTGCCTTCGGCAAGACGCCCGAAGAGGTGAAGGCCGAGGGCTCCCCCGACTGGCTGGTGCCGCACCGCACCTTCGAGGGCAACCGGCCATCCAACACCCTTCTGCTCGAGTGCCTGACCCCTGCCGCCCTGGGCAAGCTGGTAGCGCTCTATGAGCACGCCGTGTTCACCCAGGGCGTTATCTGGAACATCGACTCATTCGACCAGTGGGGGGTGGAGCTGGGCAAGGTGCTTGCTAAGCGCATCATTCCGGAGGTCGAGAGCGTTGAGGAGCCGCTGCCGAAGCACGACAGCTCGACCAACGCGTTGATCCGTCGCTACCGGCGGTTCAGACAGGCGTGAGCCTGATCGTTTCGTTCTTCCGGGCTCGGCCTACAGTCACCGCGCCACACCTCGACTCTACTGAGCGGCAGCTCGGGGTGGTCGAGCACGACCCAAAAGGTGTCCGAATCGTTGAGCAGCTCGCGTGCCAGTGCGCGGGTCTTCTCGTGCCGGAAGTCGGCCTGTCGCAAGCAGTGGGCG
>CAYYHR010000169.1:0-7557 GCA_964471705.1 uncultured Chromatiaceae bacterium | reverse complement strand
ATATCGCTGGATTTCCCCTGCGGAAAAGGAGACTCAAGCCTCGAGCTGTACCCGCATCTTCTTCATAGCATTCTTCTCGATCTGGCGGATGCGCTCGGCAGAAACGCCGAATTGTTGGGCGAGCTCATGCAGTGTCTGCTTCTTCTCCGTGAGCCAACGTGCCTGCAGAATCGTCTTGCTCCGCTCGTCCAGCCCGTCGAGCGCGCTCAAGAGCCGCTCGCGGCGATCGGCTATCGTGTTCTCCCGCTCGACCATGCTGGCCGGCTCCATCCGCGTATCCGGCAGATATGTCGAGGGAGCGGACAGACCTTCGTCGTCATCGCTGTCGTCGCCGTCGAAGGCCAGATCCTGATTCGCCAATCTGGACTCCATCTCCAGTACCGTCTCTGGCTTGACACCCAAGTCCTGGGCCACACCCTCGACCTCTGCCCGGGTGAACCAGCCGAGACGCTTCTTGGCGCTGCGCAGGTTGAAGAACAGCTTGCGCTGGGCCTTGGTGGTGGCCACCTTGACGATGCGCCAATTGCGCAGGATGTACTCGTGTATCTCGGCTCGGATCCAGTGAACGGCGAAGGACACCAGCCGAACGCCCATATCGGGCTCGAAGCGTCTGACCGCCTTCATCAAACCGACCGAGCCTTCCTGAATGAGGTCCGGAAGCGGGAGGCCGTACCCCAGGTAGCCACGGGCGATGCGAATGACGAAGCGAAGGTGCGACAGAACGAGCCGTCGCGCCGCTTCCATATCACCCTGGTCGCGCAGCCGCTCGGCAAGGCGGCGCTCCTCGTCCGGGGTCAGCACGGGGATCTGGTAGGCAGCGCCGATGTAGGCATCGATGTTGCCCGTCGGCACCAGTGTGAGCTCTTTGATCATTTGTAATTCCAGAGTAATTTAATTGGGAATAGGCTAACACTCTTATGTACACGATGACAATAATTTGACCAGATCAGTAAGAACGCACCGGCGGCCCTTGGTTCCCCTGCGTCCTCGTGATCAGAAGACAGCTACCGTGCGTTACCGCGGCTCCATTACTCCCAGGTGGTGTCCGACGGAAACCCAGCTTCCGATGAGACCCAGGCACAGGCTCCCGCCCAGCATCGCAGCCGAGCCGGTCAGTCCCAAGCCGAAAAGCGGGAATTGGGTATGATAGAGGTCGGCGAGACGGGAAACCGGCCCCTGGGCCAGGAGCACCGCCAAGGCCGTCAGTAGGCTGGCACCGGCTCCTCCCAAGAGTCCGTACCAGCAGCCGGTGTAGAGGAAGGGACGACGGATGAAGGCCGGCGTAGCCCCTACCAGCTCCATGATCTCGATCTCGTTGCGGCGGTTCTGAACCTCCAGGCGGATGGTGTTTCCGACCACGAGCACGACCGCCAAGGCGAGGGTGCCTCCGAGCAGGAGGATTCCGCTTTGCGCCAGGTTCACTATGGCCTGAAAGCGGCGTATCCATTGGGTATCCAGGCGCGCAAAATCGGCTCCCGGCAGGGCCTCGAGCCGCCGGGCCAGTCGTTCCAGCTCCTGGGGTGCCGAGATCTGCGGTGCCGGCTGCAGCGCGAGCACGGCCGGCAGCGGATTCTCCCGGAGCTGCGCAATCGCCTCGCCGAAACCGCCCTGGCTGCCGAGCTCCTTCAGGGCCTGTTCGGGAGTAATCAGCGTGACCCGCGCCAGCTCGGGGCTCCGCGCGAGCTTTTCCGCCAGCGTCTGTGCCTGCGAGGTACTCGTCTCCAGCTTCAGGAACAGTGAGATGGCAGCGGTCTGGTCCCAGGATCTACTGAGCGCATTCAGGTTCCGCGTGAGCAAGTAGAGACCGGCGGGAAACGCGAGGGCAATAGCGATCACCGCGACCGTCATACCCGTCGGCAGGGGTTTGTGCAACAAGCGCCCCAGACTGACCAACGCCCCTTGCATATGGTGGCCCAGCCAAGCGGACGGGAGACGCAGTGGATGGATTCTGGCTCGCTTGGAAGCCGACCGGCGACGTTTTTGCATTCGATTACCAGGTACCCGTGTCGCCCGCCAGGGCTCCGCCGCTCAAGGTCAATGTTCGATAGGGCATACCCGCGATCAATGCCAGGTCGTGACTGGCGATGAGCAAAGTGACGCCGACCTGGTGAAGTCGCTCGAATAATCCCATGATCTCCCGCGAGAGCTCCGGGTCCAGGTTGCCCGTGGGCTCGTCGGCCAGAACCAGGGATGGGCGCCCGACGATCGCCCTTGCGATGCCGACCCGCTGCTGCTCCCCCCCGGAGAGCGTGACCGGAAAGGAGCGCTCCTTCCTGAGGAGACCCACTTGGTCGAGGGCGGCGCGCACCCTGCGTCCGGCCTCTTTGTGTCCCAGGCCGGAGACGATCAGGGGCAGGGCCACGTTGTCGAACACCGTCCGGTCCGTCAGCAGCCGGTGGTCCTGGAAGATCATCCCGATCTCGCGGCGATGACGGGGGATTTTGCGTTTCGGCAGGCTCCCGAGGTTGCGACCCATGACCATGACCTGACCACGCGTGGGGCGCTCCATCAGACAGATCAACCGCAACAGGGTGCTCTTACCCGCCCCCGAGTGCCCCGTGAGGAACACCATGTCCCCGGTCTCGACCCGGAAGCTCAGGTCCCTGAGGGCATCGCCGCTCTGTGGATAGCGTTTGGTGACGTGCTCGAAGCGGATCATTCGATCTCGAGTCGAACGGCAAATAAATGCCGGTGAGGGTGAATCCGGGGCCATTCTCCCGCCGCTGGCATCCAGGATCTCATCGGTCCTGCTGCTAGCTCCCGAAGCGGGTAAGCAGACATTCGCCCGTGCCTCCCACGGGTCCCACTAATCGGAAAAGAGCGCGTCGAGAAACTCCTCGGCGTCGAAGTGACGCAGGTCCTCGATCTTTTCGCCGACGCCGATGAACCGGATCGGAGCCTGCAGCCGCTCAGCGATGGCGAACAGGATGCCCCCCTTGGCCGTGCCGTCGAGCTTGGTGATGGTAACGCCCGTGAGTCCCACCGCCCGGTCGAACTGGATCGCCTGATTGAGGGCGTTCTGGCCCGTGGTCGCGTCCACCACCAACATCACCTCATGCGGCGCCTCCGGATCGATCTTCTTCATGACCCGTGCGATCTTCGCCAGCTCGTCCATGAGATTCACCTTGGTGTGCAGTCGCCCGGCGGTATCGGCGATCAGCACATCGACCCCGCGGGCCGTGGCCGCCTCCAAGGCATCGTAGATGACCGAAGCGGAGTCCCCCCCCTGGTGCTGGGCGATGACGGGAACGCCGTTGCGCTCGCCCCAGACCTGGAGCTGTTCCACGGCCGCCGCGCGAAAGGTGTCGCCGGCCGCCAGCATGACGCTGTTGCCTTCCTCCTGGAGGCGCTTTGCCAGCTTGCCGATGGTCGTCGTCTTTCCTGCGCCGTTCACGCCGACCATGAGCAGTACTTGGGGGCGGCCCGGCGACGGTTGGCGCACCGGGGTCTCGCAACGGTGCAGAATCGCCCCCAGCTCTTCCCGCAAGGTGCGCATGAGTATCGCCGGGTCCGAGAGCTCGCGCCTTTTGACCCGCTCCGAGATGTCATCGATGATGCGGCTGGTCGCCTCGACTCCCACGTCGGCGGTGAGCAGGCTGGTCTCCAGGTCCTCCAACAGATCCTCGTCGATGCGCTTGCGCCCGCGGACCAGGTCGCCGACGTCCGTGGTCAGCACGGCGCGTGTGGTTGCCAGCCCTTCCTTGAGACGGGACAGGATACCCTGCCGGCCCTCCGCGCGCGTCACTTCGCCTTCGGTCGGACGGTCACTCTTCTTCTTGCCGAATCCGAACATCTGCTCGATTCCTGGGACAGGGACTTCCGAATAATCAGTCAGGCGCGGCTGTTGCTGTAGCAGGATGGGTCGAGCTCGGGACTTGCCAGCAGGGTGTTGGAGCCGCGGGTACTTTGCAATCGACGAAGTTTAACCGGATCATCGGCACAACGAACAGCATCCGGATGCTCCGACATGGCGAACCTGCATCCGATGTGTTGGTCTTACTAGCCTTGAAGACCCGATGGCGGCTTGTGAAAATGCGGTCCGCTCGCCACCGGTCCAGAATTTTCGGCCCGTCCGGGCCTCGGATACCGCTTACATGCAAACTGCAATCTGCTTCTTGCAAGGGCAAGAGAAAGGGGCTCGAATTCGTATGAAATCAATCCTGATCCTGCTCGGTCTGCTGACCGTTCAGCTCGCCTCGGCGGCCACCGGCGTGCACGAGAAGGTCCTCGACAACGGCCTGAAGGTGCTGGTCAAGCCCGATCACCGCGCTCCGATCGTCACCTCCCAGGTCTGGTACAAGGTCGGGTCCAGCTATGAGCAAGGCGGCTCGACCGGTATCTCCCATGTGCTGGAGCACATGATGTTCAAGGGCACCGAGAAGCTCGCCCCCGGCGAGTTCTCCCGGATCATCGCGGAGAACGGTGGCGACGAGAACGCCTTTACGGGACGCGATTACACCGCCTATTACCAGAATCTGGCGAAGGACCGGCTGGAGGTCGCCTTCGAGCTGGAAGCCGAGCGCATGCGTAACCTCTCCCTGCCGGAGGCGGAGTTCCACAAGGAGCTGGCGGTCGTCAAGGAGGAGCGCCGCCTGCGCACCGAGGATGATCCCGAGTCCCTGACCTTCGAAGAATTCAATGCCGCGGCTTACGAGGCATCGCCCTATCGCATCCCCGTCATCGGCTGGCCCGGGGATCTCCGTCAGATGAAGGCCGACGATCTGCGCCGCTGGTATCGCACCTGGTATGCGCCGAATAACGCCACCCTGGTCGTCGTGGGGGATGTCGATCCGGAGGCGGTCTTCGCCCTGGCCGAGAAGCACTTCGGTCCCCTGGAGCCCGAGTCGATACCGCAGCCCAAGCGGCGCAGCGAGCCGGTGCAGCGTGGTGAGAAGCAGATCCTCGTCAAGGCCCCGGCCAACGAGCCCTACCTCATCCTGGGCTACAAGGCGACCGCCTTGGGGCAGGGTGAAGAGGAGTGGGAGCCCTACGCCTTGGAGATGCTGGCATCCGTGCTCGACGGCGGCAGCAGCGCCCGCTTCAGCCGCGATCTGGTGCGCGGCTCGCGGGTGGCCGCCTCGGCCGGTGCCGACTACAGTGCATTCACCCGCCTGCCCGGGATGTTCCTGATCGATGGAAACCCCGCCAAGGGCCGTTCGGTCGAGGAGCTCGAGCAGGCGTTGCGGGCGCAGGTCGAACGGGTGCGCAAGGAGCCGGTGGACGCCTCGGAGCTCGAGCGCATCCGCACCCAGCTCATCGCCGCGAAGGTCTACGAGCTGGACTCGGTCTACTACCAGGCGATGCAGCTCGGGAGTCTGGAGACCGTCGGTCTCGGTTGGCCCCTCGCGGACCAATACGTGAAGCACCTGAGCCGTGTGACCCCGGAGCAGATCCAGGCCGTCGCCCGCAAGTATCTGACTACGGACAACCTGACCGTTGCCCGGCTCGATCCCCAGCCGATGGACGGCAGGCTGCCGCTCCCCGGGGCGGCGGGAGGACACACCAGTGTGCGCTGACAGGGTCCGATTCTTCTCCGCGGTCTGGGCATTGATCGCCCTCGCCTTCGTGCAGGCCGCCTGGGCGGGCCCAAAGATCGAGAGCTGGGAGACGACCAAGGGTGCGCGGGTGCTCTTCGTCGCGGTTCCGGACCTGCCGATCCTCGACGTCCAGGTCGTGCTCGATGCGGGAAGCGCCCGGGACGGCGAGCGCTCCGGCCTGGCCTCCCTGACTGCGGCCATGCTGACCCAGGGCGCGGGCGATTGGGACGCAGATGCCGTCGCCGAGCGGATCGAGTCCGTCGGGGCACAGCTTTCCGTCGACGCCGGGCGTGACTCGGCGACCTTGTCCCTGCGCACCCTGACGCAGCAGCCCGCCATGGACGAGACGCTGGAGACTGCGGCCAAGGTCCTGTCCGCGCCCAGGCTCGGCGAGGCGGACTTCGAGCGGGTGCGTCAGAACAGGCTGGTCGCGCTGCGCCAGGACGAGCAGGACCCGGGCACCGTCGCCGCCAAGGCCATCTACCGGGAGATCTTCGGCAAACATCCCTACGCCGCGGATCCCGCCGGGACACAAGAGACGGTCGCCGCCATGCGGCGCGAGGACTTGGCGGAGTTTCACCGCCGCTACTATGTGGCGAGCAATGCGGTGGTTGCCATCGTCGGGGCGCTCTCGCGGGAGCAGACCCGGGAGGTGGCCGAGCGCCTGACCGCCGGCCTGCCGACCGGTGAGCGACCTCCCGCGCTACCCCCGGTGCCGGATCTGTCGAGCCAGCTGCTGGAGCCGCTCGCCTTTCCCTCGAGCCAGACCCACATCTTCGCGGGGCAGCCGGGAATGCGCCGCCGCGATCCCGACTACTTTCCCCTGTACGTGGGAAATCACATTCTCGGTGGGAGCGGCCTGGTCTCTCTGCTCAACGAAGAGGTCAGAGAGAAGCGGGGACTCTCCTACAGCGTCTACAGCTATTTTCTGCCCATGTCCGAGCGCGGACCCTTCCTGATGGGGCTGCAGACCAAGAACGACCAGGCGGACGAGGCCCGCGAGGTGATGATGGAGACCCTGCGGCGTTTTCGCGACGAGGGACCCACGGAGAAGGAGCTGGCCGCGGCCATCAAGAACATCACCGGGGGCTTCCCCCTGCGCATCGCGAGCAACAGCCAGATCGTCCGCTACCTCGCGGTGATCGGCTTCTACGGCCTGCCGCTCGATTACCTGGACCGCTTCAACGAGCGGGTGTCCGCGGTGACCGCCGAGCAGATCCGCGATGCCTTCCGGCGACGGGTAGACCCGGACCGGCTGGCGACCGTCATCGTCGGACCGACGCAGGAACGCGTGGCCGATGAGCGGAAGGAAACGACGGATGAGAGCGATTGAGCGCAAGCCGACCGGGCTTCCCTCCTTTATCGAGACCCCGGGACGTCGCCCTTCTCGGGGTACCGGCATGTGCAGACACGTCCACTGCGGTGCGAGCAGGGAACGCTAAAGTCGGCGGCCGGCTGCGCATCATCGGCGGCCGCTTCCGGGGACGCAAGATCCCCGTGTCCGATCATCAGGGTCTGCGCCCAACGGGGGACCGGGTACGGGAAACCCTGTTCAACTGGCTACAGCCAGTGATCGTGGGCTCGCGCTGCCTGGACCTCTTCGCGGGCAGTGGGGCACTGGGCTTCGAAGCGGCCTCCCGGGGTGCCGGCGAGGTGATCATGGTCGAGCGCTCGGAGCGGGTTGCGGGATTGCTTTGGGCCAACACCCGTACCCTGGGTGCCTCCCAAGTGCGGGTCTACATGGCGGACGCCTTGCGCTGGCTGACCGGGTCCGCGCGGACCTTCGACATCATCTTTCTGGATCCACCCTTCGACCAGAATCTTCTGGGACCGAGCTGCGCCCTTCTCGGTGCCGGAGGCTGGCTCGCCCCGGCAGCGCACATCTACCTGGAGACAGCCGTGGACCGAGCACTACCGGCCCTGCCCACCGGGTGGCGGCTGCTCCACGACAAGAAGGCCGGTCAGGTGCGCTACGCGCTTGCCTGCTTCCATGACGAGGACGCGCTTTTGGAGGGCGCGG
>CAYYHR010000168.1:5977-7590 GCA_964471705.1 uncultured Chromatiaceae bacterium | reverse complement strand
GACTTGGCCGAGCTCTACGTCCAGGCAAGCGCGGCCGGCCCCCTTCGAAGAAAAATGACCCGAGGCAACTTAAATAAGTGTAAATAGTAAAGTGTCACCATAATACGTAATAGAGGTGCCCGAGCGCCTTCCGCGCCAGCGTCTTGGCGTTGGTCAGCTGATCGGCGTTCGGAGTGGCGCTGGCGGTGATGATGAGCTGGTAGGGACCCTGGAAGACCGCCAGCTGGCCGATCGAGGTACCGAAGTCCTGCCAACCGGCACGCTGGCCAATGCCCTCGACGGGTGCCAACGCGACCCCCTTTCCCAGCTCGGCGATCAACTCCGCCTCGTAAGCGGCGTACGCCTTCTCGGCTCCCTGCTTATCCTGGTGGGGTTTTAGCAAGATACCCGCGGAACGGGTTTCGTTTCCCGCATCCCCATGGTATTGGCATGTGGAGGCCCAGAAATCGCCTTTCCCATAAGTCCGTTCTTGTGGATCACCCACCTTGACGTCGAGAACCTTCTCGACGTCCGCGACAGTAAGAACAGTGCAGGCGTCGATGGGTCCTCTAGAAGCCGTGGTCGGCGTCTTTTCGCCGCAACCGCCGACGACGAGGCCGGCGGTGACGAGCAACGTCGCCAAGGAGAGAGCGCAGAGACGGGAGAGGAGAGGGGAGGATACGCTGGCATCAGGACGGCGACGCATAACCATGGTCTTGGGGCTCCTTGTGGAATCGGTCTGTGGGCGAGTATATCCCACGAGGGATCGATTCCATTACGGCCCTGGGCACCAGCACCTCGGGGGCACTTGCTCCAGGATGGCTCGCAATCCCTTCCAGGGGCACGAGCCGAGGTCGTCATCGGCTGGATGTCGCCCCGCGCAGGGCGGCAAGGTGCTGCGCCGTCATGGCTGCCCACTTGTCGAACGCATCCTTTGCGTATGTCCACTTCTCGAACGAGCCCACATAGCCGCTTGCCCAGGTCTGCGCCGCCCCTTCGGCACCCCCACTCGCGTCGGCAGCGTACTTGCGCCCGATCTCGGTATCGCGGCACTCGCCGAGGGTCCGATCCGTGGCACCGCTGCGAAACTGCATCTCCATGCCGGTCTCGCCGAGATAGGGCGTGGAGCCGGCGGGTCGACCCGTGGCGACCCCCGAGCCCAACTCGGCGACGAAGCCGTAGGGTACCAGGCTTCCGGCAACGCTTTCCGAGACGCCGGTCGGTACCAGATCCGTCAAGGCGATCCGGATCACGAGCACGCCGGGCCCGGGTTTGTTGACGACCTGCATCTGCGGCTCGATGGCCTTGACCAGGGCCTGATGGAAGTAGTTGGTCAGGGCCGCGAGCTCGGTCGGGGCGATGCCCTTCTCTTGGCTGGGCTTCAGCCGGACGCTTATGGGTGCGATCAGTACTTTGTCGTATTTCTTCGCATTCAGACCCGGCTCCTGCCAGCACTGGATACCCTGGGCCCAAGTCACCGGGTGCAGCCGCGCATAGTCCGACAGAAAGCCACTGTGGGTGAAACGGGCGGGATCGCTGGCGGTAACGTCGTCGCCGTTGCCCAGAATGGTGGAGTCCCCGGAATTCGTGGACGCGCAGCCTGCGAGGAGCAGTGCCGTCACCGCGGCTGGATA
>CAYYHR010000168.1:0-5877 GCA_964471705.1 uncultured Chromatiaceae bacterium | reverse complement strand
CGGAATTCGTGGACGCGCAGCCTGCGAGGAGCAGTGCCGTCACCGCGGCTGGATAGTGCCACCATCCTTTAACCCAAGTGCCGACGTTGCGCATGCTGGTGCCTCTTGATCGATATTTCAATACAGATAGCGCTGCGCAGCCGTGAGGAAATCCTCCCGCGGCGGCAGCTCTCGGGGTGCTACGGAGATCGGCAGGGCCACCGCCCGGCGACCACGGGCATTGTGCAGCTCCCGGAGGTGGATCCGCCGTGCCGAGGGGCTCTGAGCCGATCGCTGGATGTTCATCGCATCGAGGTAGAGGTCGATGTCCTCACCCCACAGCTGGTGCTCCGCATCGCCCAGCACCTCGGTGACGATCTCCAGGTGGGCTCCGAGGACGTCGCTTCCCGCATCCAGGGTGTCCAACTGCTCCGTGACGGCCTCGAGCTCGACCTGCAGGGTCCTTTGGTCGGCTGGCTCGCCCGGTGGCGGATCGAAGCCCCAACCCCCGTGCTCCAGCGCCATCAGCTTGCGCCGCAGCAGATCGCGTTGACGTGCCAAGTCGTCCCGCTCCACGCGCCGCTCGCTAATCCGCGCCAGTGCCAGGCTGAGCAGGTGGTCGAAGGCGCGGCGCTTCAGCCGACGACGCATCTCCTCTTCGCCGGCGCTCGGATCGAGCAGGCGATGACCGGCGAAGCTGACCGCGACCTGAGGTACATCGCGCCGAACCTTGTCTCCGACCAGATCCATGCCCAGGATGTTCCGCTCCTGGCGCTCCGCCAGCAGCAGGGCGGTGACGTGCTCGGTGCCCGAGCCCTCAGGCCCGGATCGAAAATCCGCCAGAGCCGCGTCTCGGCTCAGGATGTTCAGCATGTCCCCCGCGGAAGCGAACATGGCGGCGAGGCGAGGCTCCGCGCCGTGCTCCCTGCGCCCTGCCGGGACCGGGGTGGGCATCCTGTCTACCAACGCGATCACCTGATCGATCGCGTGGGCGATGGGCTCGCGCAGGTGCTTGCGGTACCCGGACAGGATACGGAGCCGAGGATCCGTGCCTTCCAGGGCTCTCTCGGTGGCCGCCTCGATGAGCGACTCCGGATAGCGTCCCGGTTTCTCCCCGCCGCCGAAGATGGATTGGAAGAGCTTTAACACGATTCTCTCGACAGGATGCCCGGTGCTTGCCAGCTAAATAGAGGAATGCGAAGTGTGGGTCCAATACGACCACCGTAAGCGACCGTTCGCTCCACCCGGTGTGAAGCCCGCAGCTGCAGATCTTCGGGCCGGACGCCCGGTATGGATGTACCCCTACAGGCCCACGAAGAAGTTGATGGCCATCGCATTTGCGATATCGATGAAGAAACCGCATACCAGGGGAACCAATAAGAACGCCCTGTGTGCTGCTCCATACTGCTTGGCGACAGCCGTCATGTTGACGATTGCCGTGGCCGTCGATCCCAAGGTGATGCCGCCGAATCCGGCGGCGATCACCGATGCCTCGTAGTCTTTTCCCATTGAGCGGAAGACAACGAGGACGGTGAACAACACCGACATGAGTATCTGCAGCGCCATCACCACGGCCAGGAAGGCGACCGCCCCCTGCAGCTCCCAGAGCTTGAGGCCCATCAATGCCATAACCAGGAACATACCCAAGGCGATATCCGAGATCAGCGCCAGCCCCTGTTCCTGCCCCGGCCACGCGATCCGGGGGAAAAAGCGACGGCCAACGTTGCTGATCAGGATTCCGGCGATCAGGCAGGAGACGAACAGCGGCAGTTTCACGCCCGCCTCCTCGAGGCCCATGTTGAGGGAGTATCCCAGGATCAGTGCGATGTTCAGCCAGAGCCAGGCCCACAACACGCCGTAGGAGTCCACGGGGGCGTGCTGCTCGTCGTTCGATACGCCGATATCCAGATTCTCGTCGTCGCTGGTCGTCAGGCGATAGCGATTGATCAGGTAGCTCGCGATCGGCCCGCCGATCACACAGGCCGCGATCAGGCCGACGGTGTTCGCTGCAACGCCGATCTCCCTGGCATTGCCGATCCCGAGCTGATCGATGAATGTGGGCGCCCAGGCCATCGTGGTGCCGACACCACCTGTCAGGGACACCGAGCCCGCCATCAAGCCCGCCTTGGGGTCCATGCCGAATGCCGTGGCAATGCCGATTCCGAGGATATTCTGCAGAACAATATAGCCTGCGGCGAGCAGGATCAGGATTGCCAGAGGACGTCCGCCGGACAGAAGTGTCCTGATATCCGACTTGAGCCCGATCCCGGCGAAGAAGTAGAGCAGCAGATAGTCCTGCACATCGAGATTGAAGCTTACCTGGCGGTCGAGCGCCAAGAAGACGATCCCCACTACGATCGCCGCGAGGAAGCCTCCGATCACTGGCTCGGGAATGCTGTACCGGCGCAAGACCTCATAGCGCGTCAGTGCAAGCTTGCCGACGAAGAGCAAGATGATCGCGAGTGTGAAGGAGACGAAGCCACCGATCTCGAGTTGTTCCATTCGATCATTTTTCCATTGTTGTCAGTAGGCTGCCGACGCGTGTGCGCCGCAACAGATGAATATCCCACCTGCCGATGCTGCAACCGATGGATAAAGATGGAAACCCGAGCGGCTGTCGGTAAGATGGGGCAAAAAAAGGATAGCCGTGTCAAAATCAGCTGGCAAGGCGATGAGATGATGGGTCCCGCGCGAAGTGGTCTTGAATCCCATCCCATTGCTTGCTGTAGTTTGCGCGAGCCATATCAGGGCGCTTCGAATCACTTCGCTGAGCGGCGATAGGTTGTAGATGTCCGAGATCACCGTCAAGAGCTGGAGCGAGCTTCAAGAGGCCCTGTTCGCAGATTCCTGGATCGAGGAGCTCGGTCGTTATCGCTCTCGTTGCGCCTATCGCGGCCTTTCGGACGCCGCGTACCGGCTCGAAACAACGCTGATGCGCATGGGTGGACAGTACGCCGATCTCGAAAGGCACCTCCTGCGCAACTTCCGAAAGTATGCCCACCTTCGTGTCGTGGAGCGTGACTCGCTATGGCACTGGTTGTCCGTGGCCAAGCATTACGGCCTCCCGACCAGGCTTCTGGACTGGACATATTCTCCTTTCGTCGCGCTTCACTTTGCCACTGCCCCCATCGATCATCTCGATCGAGACGGCGTCATTTGGAGTGTGAATTACCTGCAGACACACGAGCTCGTCCCGGACAGATTGCGCTCTCTCCTCGACGAGGAGGGGGCCAACGTTTTTACTGTGGAGATGCTCGGCCAAGGAGTCGCTTCCCTTGCTGCTCTCGACACCCTCTCCTCCGAGCCCTTCGCATTGTTCTTCGAGCCGCCATCCATCGACGACCGAATTGTCAACCAATTCGCTTTCTTCTCCGTAGTCTCCGATCCGACTGTTGCCCTGGATGATTGGCTCGCCCATCATCCGGAGCTCTGGCGCAAGATTCTGATCCCGGCGGCGCTCAAGTGGGAGATTCGCGACAAGCTCGATCAGTCCAACATTACCGAGCGGGTGATCTATCCGGGGCTGGAAGGGCTCACCGCCTGGTTGAAGCGTCACTACAGCCCGAGAATCTGAGGGCGAGATCAGACGAGCCCAAAGTGCCACGCCACCGTCCCAGCTGCGGCGATCGGGTGCAGGCTACCGATTCAGCGGCAGCCTGGGCAGGGTACGGACGCCCCCGGGATTGCCGGGGGGGCAGGTTTTCGAGATGCACGCTGCCCCCGTGTAGATGCGCCACCTCGCGGACGAAGCTCAGGCCCAGCCCCGTCCCTTTCCTCCCCCCGTCCGGACGAGGCAGCGAGAAGAAGCGCTCGAACACCCGCTCCAGGGCATAGTCTGGGATGCCAGGTCCCTGGTCGCGGATCTCGATCTCCGTCTGGTCCTCTAGGGGATGGACGGCGACGAGGATCCGACCGGCCTGCGGCGAGAAGTCCAGGGCGTTGTCCAGGAGGTTTCCGACTGCCTGAGACAGAAGAAAGCGGTCGCCCCGCACCTTCAGCGCGCCTTCGGCCTGCAGCTCCAAGCGAGCCTCCCGCTGGGCCGCGACCGGACGCGTCGTCTCCACCACGGATTCCACCAGCTCCGCCAGATCGATAGCCTCGGCCTCGCCGAGCACGGCGGTGCTCGGTATCGAAACCCTCCGTGCGCAGGGCGTAGATCAGGGTATGGCGATGGCCTGCTCGTCTTCGATGAGCAGGATACGGCGCTTTTCGGGAGGCATCGAGGGGCTCGGGATTGATCAGCTTGGGGTTGATCGGCTCGGGGGATGAGCGCAACTATACGCAAAATGGCCGCCTCGTCAGAGCCGTTCCCTCGGATGCAATCACCCCCACACCGTCGACGGACAGTCGCCATGTCCCACAGATCGCCCCGTCTTGCCCTCCTGGCCTTTCTCGTGGTCATCCTGGCCGCGGGCAGTGGCTGTAGCCGGATCTCCATCGCCTACAGGTCGGCCGATTTCCTGCTCGAGCAGTACGCGAAAGACTATTTGGGCTTGAACGGTACCCAGATCGCCTCTTGGAGACCGGAGCTCGAGCGTGCCCTCGCCCGCCATCGCCACGAGGACCTGCCCTATCTCGCCCGCTTTTTCGAGGACGCGCATGGGGATGCCCTGAAGGGCTTCGACGCACAGCGGGTGCGCTGCCTTCTCGATCAGATCGAAGATCTCTATCGCCGCCACATGCGCGTTGCCGTGGACCTCGCCGCCCCGCTCCTTGCCGGGCTGTCGCCGAAGCAGGTCCGAGCCTTGGAAGAAAAATTCAAAAAGGAGAAGGCGGAGGACGAGGCCGATATGACCCCCTCCAAGATCGCACGGCGGGGGCGCAAGCGTGCCGAGCGGTACGATGAGTCCATCGCCTGGTGGATCGGCCCATTGAGCGACGCGCAGAAGAGGATCGTACGGGAGGAGACCGGGGCCATTCCCGACACCGCCGCCGACTGGGTCGCCTACCGCAGCGCCGAGCGCAAAGGGCTCATCGCCCTCTTGGAGCGGGGGGCATCCGAGAAGACGATACATGGCTACCTCACCGCCTGGCTGGTGGAGCAGCGCGACCTTCCTGCCCGGCTGCGCAAGGCGAAAAAGGAGATCGAAGGGCGGATCACGGAGCTCATCGTCCGTCTGGACCGGAGCTTTACCCCCGAGCAGCGCTCCCGCTTCGCCGAGAAGCTCGTCGGCCTGAGGGACGACTTCATGTCGCTGCAACGGCACCCGCGCATGGCGTCGGTCCGGTGCTCTGCCGGCGGTTGACGGGACAGTTTATTCGAAGAAGAGGAGTAGAGCCGCCAAGGCGCCAAGATCGCCAAGTTTTACTTGGTGTGCACGCTTCCCTTTGCCCACCCTCGAAGTTGCCGTTATTCCGGTGCGTCCGTGTCAATGCTGCGCGAAATAGCGCTCCAGGAACTCGTCGAAGCTCAGGTCGTCGCTGGCCTCCAGCTCCCGCTGCCGCTCTCGGGACTCCTGGCTCAGGCGCTCGAACAGGGCCTCCCGTTCCGCCCCCAGAGGCGCCGCGCGAAATCCATCGCGATACTGCTCCGAGGTGCGGCGCGCGAAATCGAAGAAGCTCTCGGTATTGGCGCGCATCTCGGCGAGCATCCTCGCCGAGGGCGTAAGCTCCGGGTCACGGACCTTCTCTCGCTGTCGGCGCAGGCTCTCGGCACAGGCCCCCCCGCTGCCGCCGTCCATGAGCTCCGCCGCCGGCACCATTGCGTCGAGAAGCTCATCCGCCCAGTCGCGCAGGCGGATCTCGTCTCCGTCCCGATCGAGCTCCAGCAAGGGGTCTCTCCCACGTTGGGCGGTCAGTAGGAGGTTCTCGTCGATGGCCTTGCGCTCGCGTGCATCGATGCGGGGGCTGTCCGCGAGGAGGCAGAAGAGCATGAAGGCATCCAGGAAGTGCAGCTGC
>CAYYHR010000167.1:0-7656 GCA_964471705.1 uncultured Chromatiaceae bacterium | reverse complement strand
CACACCGTGAGCTTGGCTTGGTGCACATCCAACGCGGCAACACAACGGTACAACGCCTTGAGCTCCATGGGTGTCTCCACAATCCGGGGTTGAACAGGAAGACAGCGGATGCGACCCTTGCTTCCACCATGAGCGCCAAGCGCCCTGGCCTTATTACGATGCGCTCTGCAACGAGGCATTCCGGGGTTCGGGGCAGTGATCGCGGGTCACGTTAGCGAACGGGATTGAATCACCATAAGTTTGACCGACCTCTTCCCGCTGCCTGCCACGCAAGGATCTTTCATTTTCCGGGGTGGCGGCTACCCCTCCATGATCGTTAGCCCAACCTCGCGTTAGGTCTGAAACATGGCTGAAAGCAGACGCTGGAGCCATGCTCGGTTCTGGTGTATCAGCGGGGACTGATCGAGCTTGGAAGGCGGCGCACCGTTGCTGAAAATTGTGGTTGTCGAAGCCAACGCAGCAACGAGATGTGCGCCATGAGAGAAGATACGAGCAAGCAGAAGGCAAAGGCAAGTGTGAAGCAAGAGCAGGCGGTGGAACTGGGCTTACCCCTGGAGGAACTGGTCCGCCGCGGTGCCCGCGATATCTTGCGACAAGCCATCGAGGTGGAGGTACAAACGGTTTTGGACGAGTACGCCGATGTGCAACTGCTCGATGGACGCCAAGCGGCGGTGCCCGACGGCTACCTGCCAAAGCGCGAGCTTCTCACGGGGATTGGCCCGGTGGAGGTTCAGGTTCCGAAGATCCGCGACCGCTCCGGTGCTGGGATCAAGTTCACCTCGGCGCTGGCCCCGCCGTATGTGCGGCGCACCCCGCGAGTGTCCGCTGCGTTACCCTGGCTGTACCTGAAGGGGGTCTCTAGCGGAGATCTCAGCGAGGCACTGCAGGTGCTGCTCGGGGATCAGGCCAAGGGGCTCTCGGCGAACGTGCTCGGGCGTTTGAAGGCGCAGTGGGGCGAGGAGTACAAGCTCTGGAGTCAGGGGTCTCTGGGCGAGAAGCAATACGTGTACTGGGGCAGGCGGACGGCATCTACACCACCTTGTGCAGGTGGTCTTTACGCGCGATGAGGTACGCTCGTTGCTGGCCGAGATGGACAGCATGTTCGCTCTGATGGCCGGATTGATGTACGGCACCGGCATGCGGCTCATGGAGTGTGTGCGGTTACGCGCTGCGGATATCGACTTCGGCAGGATGGCGATCGCGGTGCGCGACGGCAAAGGGGGCAAGGATGTATCGTCCCCTTGCCGGCGCGCTACGAGCGCGCGCTCAGGGTGCACTTGACGGCTATCGAGGCGCAGCAAAAGGAGGATATCGCGATGGGTGCGGGCTTTGTGTTTCTCCCCAACACCTTGGCTCGCAAGTATCCGAATGCACCCCGGGAGTGGATCTGGCAGTACATGTTTGCGAGTGCCCGCCTGTCGCGGGATCCCAAGTCCGGGCAGATACGGCGCCATCATGGGCACGAGACGTCGCTGCAGCGAAGGATTAAGGTGGCGGCGACGGTGGCGAAGATCCCCAATGTAGGAGTCCAGTCATGGACTGCGGCATTCCTTCGCCACCCATCTGTTGGATGGCCGGTTACGATATTTGCACGGTCCAGGAGTTGTTGGGACATGCCGATGTCTCACAGACGATGGTATATACGCACGTGCTGAATCGGCCCAGTGTGCTGCCCGTGAAGAGTCCGGCTGATTTCTAGTCGATCAGGTAAGATGAGCACGCCCCGCTGGAAGGAGAAAAACCGAGTGAGCCTCGGAGAATGATCGATGAGAGATTCGCTATGAAGACACAAGTCCGGCTGGTCGTGTTCCTGCTCCTGGGGGTTGTGGTCCTAGCGGCATGGGGCAGCCTCCTGCTGTGGGCCCCGGATGCCTTCGCGCAGGAGCTCGTGGGTGCTGCTGTCGGCAAGACCGACCCAGCGGTCGCGGGATGGGGCTACCTGGGAGCCGCCGTCGCCACGGGGCTCTCCGCCCTGGGTGCAGGCATCGCGGTGGCCGCCGTCGGATCGGCCGCCGTCGGTGCCCTGGCCGAGAAGCCGGAGCTGTTCGGACGCGTGATGATCCTGGTTGGACTGGCCGAGGGGATCGCCATCTACGGCGTCATCATCTCGGTGCTCATCCTCAACCGCCTGACCTGATGGCGTTCTGCTCATTCCTGGGCGACGAGGTGAGTGCCGCGGGCTTTCGGTTGGCCGGCGTCGATGTCCATGTGCCGGGGGCCGATGGGGCGGAAGCCCTGTTTCGGCGCCTCCTGGACGAATCGCAATTGATTCTGATCACGGCAGAGGCGGCGGCCGGGCTGCCCGCGGACCTGTTGGCCCGTGCCCTCAGGGCGGCCAGTCCCATGACCCTGGTCGTCCCTGACCTTCGCGGCCGCGTAGAGCCCCCGGACCTCTCGTCACTTCTACGGCGTCAACTGGGGATGGCGGAATGAATCTGGGCGAGCGCCGGGAGGCTCTGCTCCGGCTGGTCGAGGACTACCGGGAGCAGGAGTGCCGACGGATTCTGGCGTCCGCGCAGGATGAGGCGTCGGAGCTGCGCAGGCGGGCCTTCGCCAAGCAGCGGGCCTACCTGCATAGCCGTGTCCTGGCCGAGCGCAGTCGCATCCGCGACTCCATCCAGGGGGCACGTGCGGAGCGGGCGACGCGGCAACGCTGGACCAGCGAGCGCCGCAGCCTGGAGCTGCTCGACTCGGCCTGGTCCCTGGTGCGCGAGCGACTGCTGGCGCGCTGGAGGGAGCCGGAACAGAGGAGGCGCTGGACGTCTGCCTGCCTGCACCAGGCGCTGGACCTGCTGCCCCATGGACCCTGGATCGTGCGTCATGCCCCCCAGTGGTCCGACGATGAGAAGCGGGATGCCCTGATGGAGCTGACGGATGTCCTCGGGCAGGCCCCGAGCTTTCGGAGCGAATCGGACATGGCTGCGGGGCTGATCGTCGAGAGCGGGAATGCCCTGCTCGACGCCAGCCTGGAGGGTCTGCTCCGGGATCGTAAGCGGCTGGAGGCCCGCCTCCTGGTACTGCTCGCCGAGAGGGGCGGGTCATGAGTCTGGCCGTTGCCACTCATCTCAGCGGTCCCGTCCTGCGGGCGCGTCCCGAGGGTCCCTTTCGCCTGCGCGAGGCGGTGACGGTCGGTGACCAGCGCCTGCTCGGCGAGGTGATCCGCATCGCCCGCGACGAGATCGTCGTCCAGGTCTACGAGGACACCAGCGGGCTGCGCCCTGGTGTCCGGGTCGAGGGGACGGAGCAGCTGCTCTCCATCCGACTCGGGCCGGGCATTCTGGGCAACATCTTCGACGGTCTCTTGCGGCCTATTCGGGATCCGCAGGAGCCCTATGCCACCCCCGGTATGCGTGATCTGCCGGCGGCAAGCTTCGCCTTTCGCCCGGGGGTGCAGACGGGCCAGGAGCTGGCGACGGGTGGGATTTTGGGCGATCTGGGGAAGCCAGGAGAGACCGTCCAGCACTGTCTGGTGCCTCCCGACGTTCCGGGCGGAGAGGTCATGTATATCGCCGGCCCTGGTGATTACCGCGAGGACGAGGTCATTTGCCGGCTGCGCGATCCCTCGGGCCGGGTCCACGACCTGACCATGGGCCACCGCTGGCCGGTGCGGATCCCGAGGCCCGTCTCCAGGCGCCTGCCCGCCGACGAGCCCATGCTGACCGGACAGCGCATCATCGATTCCCTCTTTCCGGTGGCGAAGGGCGGTGCCGGCGCCATCCCCGGGGGGTTCGGCACCGGCAAGACGGTACTGCTCGAGGCCATCGCAAAGTGGTGTGACGCGGACGTGATCGTCTACGTGGGCTGCGGCGAGCGCGGGAACGAGTTGGCGGGTCTGCTGGAGGAATTCGCCGAGCTGCCGGATCCGCGCACGGGGCGCAAGCTCCTGGACCGCACGGTGGTGATCGCCAACACTTCGAACATGCCGGTCTCGGCACGCGAGGCGAGTATCTATACGGGCATCACGGTGGCGGAATACTTCCGTGACCAGGGTCGTAACGTCACCCTGATGGCGGACTCCACCAGCCGCTGGGCGGAAGCCCTGCGCGAGGTCTCTGGCCGTCTCGGCGAGCTGCCGGGCGAGAGCGGCTTCCCCGCCTATCTGAGCAGCCGCTTGGCGGACTTCTACGAGCGGGCCGCCAAGGTGAGAACCCTGGGAGGACGGGTCGGGGCCGTGACCCTGCTGGGGGCGGTCAGCCCTCCCTCGGGGGATTTCTCCGAGCCGGTCACCATGCATACCAAGCGCTACGTGGGCTGCCTCTGGACCCTGGACCTGCGCCGCGCCCATGCCCGCTTCTATCCCGCCATCCACCCGCTGCAGTCCTATAGCCTGGTCGCCCAGGGCCTGGCGCCCTGGTGGCACGACCAGGGCTGCAATCGCTGGGAGGAGCTGCGGCGGCGCTTCCTCACCCTGCTCGAGGAGGAGGCCAAGCTCGAGCGCATGGCGCGCATCATCGGGCGCGACGCCATGCCTGCGCGGCAGCGTCTGGTCCTGCTCTGTGCTCAGCTCGTCAACCAGTCGTTCCTGCGCCAATCCGCCTTCTCGGAGATCGATGCCTTCGCGAGCCCTGCGCGGCAAGCAGCGATGATGCGCCTGATCGGCAGCTTCATCGAGGGTGCGGAGGCTCTGCACGAGGCGGGTGTTGCGCCGGAGGAGATCGCCTCGACCCCCGTCTTCCGCGCCCTGATGCGCATGGGCGAGGAGATTCCGGAGGGCGACTGGGAGCGCTACTCCGCCCTGGACCGGGAGCTGGGATCGACGGTGCGGGGGCTGATGTCGGCGGAGCAAGCGGAGAGCTGACATCGTGCTCACTCTCCCGAGTTGAGCAGCCACCCATCCTTTTCCTGAAGCGCACAGTGAAAGTACCTAGCGTAGGGTGCGGTGAGCTTGCGAACCGCACCGACCTGCTCGGGTAACGGGACTGGTGTTGCGGTGCGGTTCGTGCCTCACCGCACCCTGCCGGTTCATCTTTCATTTTCCGGGGTGTCGCAACCCCTTCATGATCGTTAGACGCACGAAAATGGCGCCTTAGGTAACTAGGCGCACCATGAGTGCGCATATCAATTGCGCAACCGCACCGCATCCGCGCACCATAATGCCCTGATTAAGATCGACATGGTCGATATTGATGCGTGCCGGCCTGCGTGCGGCATGATTCATGCTAGTCTGCACCGATTCTGGTCAAGAGGAATTCCAAGTGGAAAAGATGCAGGCGGGTACAGACGTTCTTTTTCTCCTGATCGGCGCCGTTATGGTGCTGGCGATGCACGCGGGCTTTGCCTTCCTGGAGGTCGGCACCGTGCGGGCCAAAAACCAGGTCAATGCATTGGCCAAGATCATCAGCGATTTCGCCGTTTCGACCATCGCATATTTCTTCGTCGGCTACAGCCTCGCCTACGGTGTCGATTTCTTTTCCGGAGCCGGCTCGCTGATGGACAAGAACGGCTACGAGCTGGTCAGGTGCTTCTTTCTGCTCACCTTTGCCGCCGCCATCCCCGCCATCATCTCGGGAGGCATCGCGGAGCGGGCGGCCTTCTACCCCCAACTGCTGGCATCGGCCCTACTGGTGAGCCTGCTCTACCCCTTCTTCGAGGGGATGGCATGGAACGGCAATTTCGGTCTCCAGTCCTGGATGGAATCCAACTTCGGTGCCCAGTTCCATGACTTCGCCGGCTCCGTCGTGGTGCATGCGATGGGCGGTTGGATCGCGCTGGCAGCGGTTCTCCTTCTCGGCCCTAGGCAGGGGCGTTACCGCAAGGACGGATTCATAACTTCCCACCCGCCGTCCTCCATCCCGTTTCTCTCCCTGGGGGCCTGGACCCTGACCGTCGGCTGGTTCGGATTCAACGTCATGTCCGCCCAGAGCCTCAACGCAATAAGCGGTCTGGTCGCCGCCAACTCCCTGATGGCGATGACCGGCGGTATCCTGGCTGCGCTCTTTGCCGGCAGGAACGATCCGGGCTTCCTCCACAACGGACCCCTGGCGGGCTTGGTGGCCGTCTGCGCCGGATCGGACGTCATGCATCCGATCGGCGCCCTGGTGGTGGGTGCGGTCGCCGGGGCCCTGTTCGTCTTCACCTTCACCCTGACCCAGAACAAGTGGAAGATCGACGACGTGCTCGGTGTTTGGCCCCTGCACGGCTTGTGCGGCGTCTGGGGCGGCATTGCCGCCGGGATCTTCGGCCTCGAGGCATTCGGCGGGCTCGGTGGCGTTACCTTCCAGGGGCAGCTGGTGGGCACCCTGGCCGGAATCCTGGTGGCCTTCGTCGGCGGCGGGATCGTGTACGGCGCCATCAAGCTGACGATCGGCCTACGCTTGTCCGAAGAGGACGAGTACCTGGGTGCGGATCTGGCCGTCCACAAGATCACGGCCCAGCCGGACTACAATCGCGGAGAGGTGCAGGCGTAAGCCCTTGGCTGCCGGGTTACCTTGAACCTAGAAAGAGCAGTTGACCGCACTGAAACGCTTGGCTAGGTCGCCGCAGGCGGTTGCCCGCCTGCGGCTCCTACAGATCCGGACGTGCCTGATTCGGACATCCGGCTCCTCGGACTATGGCGTCGCTGCGCGGCGGTAAATACTGTGAACAACGCGCGGTTGGGGGAGCGGGTAGCGCGTGGTAAGCCGGCCAAACTTTTCCCACGACATGCGCCCACGCCACGAGCGGCGATCCAGCCACTTGAGCCATAGGCGTCGGACTTCGTGGAGAAAACTGGCCAGCGTACGCCCATTGCCGGTGATGCCGTAGTAGGCGTAGTGCCCTTGGAGCTTGCGGCGCAGGGTCGTTTGCTGGGCCGCCACCGGCCAGTGACGATGCGTGCGGCACCACTGACCGATTTCCCGCAACGCGCGGGTGAAACGGTCCTTGGCCGTCTTGCGTTGCACCACCCAGCGCCCCTTCCTGGAGCGCCCCCAGAAGTGGGCGAGCCCCAGCAGGGCAAAGCTGCGCTCGCGTTGCGAGCCGCCACACTCCGCGCGCGGTGGGCTGCGAAAGTCCACCAAGCGGGTCTTCTCCGGATGCAGGCGCAGGCCGTACTTCGCGAACCGCTTCACCAGTACCGCGAACACCCATCTCACGTCCTCTTCCTGCTCAAAGACCAGCGCCGCATCGTCGGCAAAACGGATCGCAACCGCTCGTCCCCGAAGCTTTGGCTTGACCTCCTGCTCGAACCATACATCGAGCACTTCGTGCAGGTAAAGATTACTGAGTACAGGCGAAATCACGCCGCCCTGAGGTGTCCCCAGATCCGGGTGAATGACCTCGCCAGATTCCATGACCCCCGCGTTCAACCACTTGCCAATCGCGCGTCGGATCACTCCGTCGCGCACCCGTTGGTCCAGAAAGCACCGAAGGTGATTCCAATCCACGTCGTCGAAAAAGCTCTGGATGTCCAGGCCGATGATCCAGCCACCGCCCATCGCCATCAGCCCCCGCCATAGCACATCCAGCACTTGATGGGCGCAACGCCCCGGCCGAAAACCGTGCGAGCAGTCCAGAAAGTCTTGCTCGAAGATCGGCTCCAGCACCATCAACACCGCTCGCTGCAACACTTTGTCTTCTAGCGTCGGAATACCAATGGGACGCGTCTTTTTCGCTTTGCCCGACTTAGACATCATGTTTTGACCTGCCCGTCCTCAACGCTCATGGGTTATGTTGGGG
>CAYYHR010000166.1:0-7671 GCA_964471705.1 uncultured Chromatiaceae bacterium | reverse complement strand
GAAGCGGGGTGTGGGGCTCTGGTTGGCGCTAGGCTCCGCAGCTCAGCGCTTGAGGATATGCAGGATCTCTTCGAGCTCGAGACGCAGTTGGCGAATGATCTGGTGGCTTTGCGACACGTCCTGCCTGGCGCTTTCGCCCGAGAGCTGCTGGCGGGCCCCGCCGATCGTGAAGCCTTGCTCGTACAGTAGGCTGCGGATTTGGCGCACCATGAGCACGTCGTGACGCTGGTAGTAGCGCCGGTTGCCGCGCCGTTTTACCGGTTTGAGCTGTGGGAACTCTTGCTCCCAGTAGCGCAAGACATGTGGCTTGACGCCGCAAAGCTCACTGACTTCACCGATAGTGAAATAGCGCTTACCGGGTATAGGCGGTAGCTCGTTTTGGCTATTGCTGGCTTCCAGCATATGCTTCCACCCGTGATTTTAGTTTTTGTCCTGGGCGAAAAGTCACTACACGGCGAGCAGTTATAGGAATTTCTTCACCCGTTTTTGGGTTCCTTCCGGGGCGCTGCCTCTTCTCCCTGAGGTCGAAGTTTCCGAATCCGGATAGCTTTACCTGCTCACCCTTTTCGAGGGCGGCTCGGATCTTTTCGAAAAACAGCTCCACCATTTCCTTGGCTTCGCGCTTGTTCAGGCCAAGCTCTTCGAAGAGGTACTCCGCCATGTCGGCTTTCGTCAGTGCCATTGTTCAGTCCCTCAGTCTTCCCCCTAGCTCATTCTCGAGTCGCGACAATACGCGGGAAATTGTTTTTTCGACATCCTGTTCTGTAAGTGTCTGAGAATACGCTTGCAAAATCAATCCCAACGCAAGGCTTTTGCGCTCTGAATCTACTTTTTCGCCCTGATAGACGTCGAAAAGCACGAGCTCGCGGAGCAGATCCCCGGCCGCCGTGGAGACGCAATCGCGCACCTGATCGTAGCTCGTGTCTGTATGGACTACGATCGCCAGGTCGCGCCGGATGAAGGGAAATCTGGACAGGGGCCTGAACGCCGGCAGCGTGCCCTTCTCCAACTCGGCGAGCAAGATCTCGAACAGGAAGGTATTCCCGCCGAGGTCGAGATGTGCGGCCAAGGCCGGGTGTAGCATACCGAGCGTTCCGACCTTTCGTCCGTTGCGCAAGATGTGTGCAGCCTGGCCCGGATGCAAGGCCGAATGCTCGGCGTGAGCAAAGCGAAATCGATCCAGATCGCCGGTCAAACGGAGCACGGCCTCCAGATCCCCCTTGGCCCCGAAGAAGTCGACCGGTCGAGACTTCATTCCCCACTGCTCGGGGGCCGAGAGACCCAAGACCAGCCCGGCGAGCATTCTGTCTTGTTTGAGCTCACCAGCTTCCCGCAGGAAACGCAGGCCGCTCTCGAAGATGCGCACGCGATCCTGCTGTCTGGCCTGGTTCTGCCGCGCGGTCTGCAGAAGTCCTGGCCAGAGGCTGGTGCGCATGACGGACATGTCCGCGGAAAGTGGGTTGGCGAGGGTGAGGAGCTCATGACCCGGATCGATGCGATGTTGCAGCTCCGGGCTGACAAAGCTGTAGGTGATCACCTCCTGGTAACCCCGTGCCACCAGGGTCAGCTTGGCGCGATCCAGATCGAGGGCGGCTTCCGGGGGGGCCTTGGTGGTGGCTGCCGAGCTGGCGTGGGTGACCGGAATCTTCTCGTAGCCGTGGATACGCCCGAGCTCGGCGATCAGGTCTACTTCCCGTAACAGGTCGAAACGGTTGCTCGGCGGGGTCAGGTCCCAGCCGTCCGGAGCCGGGCTGACCTCCATCCCCAGGCGAACGAGGATGTCCTCGGCGGTCTCGTCCGAGAGCTCCACGCCGAGTAGCTTGCCGATCCGGTCGTGGCGCAGGTGCAGCTGGACCGGGCGCGGCAGCTTGTCTTGCGAGATTGCAGCGACGACGGGTCCCGGGTTGCCGCCGGCGATATCCAGCAGCAATGTCGTCGCCCGTTCTATGGCCCTAGTCTGAAGCTGTGGATCGACTCCGCGCTCGAATCGATGGGATGAGTCGGTGTGCAGTCCATAGCTGCGGGCCTTTCCGCTCATGGCCCGTGGGCTGAAGAAGGCGCTCTCCAACAGGATGTCCCGGGTATGGGTCTCTACGCCCGTCGCAGATCCGCCCATGATGCCCGCGAGGGCAACCGGTTTGGCCCGATCGGCGATCACCAGGGTGTCTGCTCGCAGCTCGATCTCATCGCCGTTGAGCAGTGCCAGACACTCGCCCGGTACCGCCATGCGCACGCGGATCTCACCGTCCAGGCGGTCGATGTCGAAGCCGTGCATCGGCTGCCCGAGCTCGAGCAGCACATAGTTGGTGACGTCCACCACGGGACCGATGCTGCGCAGACCGCTGCGGCGCAGCCGCTCCTGCATCCACAGGGGCGTCTCCGCAGCCGGGTCGATGTTGCGAATGACGCGGCAAACGTAGCCGGGGCAGGCATCGGGGGCGTCCAGATGCACGGGGAAGCGGTCGTCGATGCGCGGAGGCACGGGCTCGATGGCCGGTCCGCGTAGGGGGCTTCGGTTGATGACGGCAACCTCCCGGGCCACGCCGGCGAGGCTGAGGCAGTCGGCTCGATCGGGAGTCAGGTCGAGCTCGATGCACTGGTCGTCGAGGTCCAGGTAGGTGCGAAGGTCGTCTCCCACGGGAGCGTCGGCGGGTAACCCCATGATGCCCTGGGAAGACTCGGCGAGTCCGAGCTCGGCCGCGGAGCAGATCATCCCCAGGGATTCCACGCCCCGTAGCTTTGCCCGCTTGATCTTCAGATCCCCCGGCAGGCACGCCCCGATCCTGGCGACGGGAACCTTCATGCCCTCGGCCACGTTGGCTGCGCCACAGATTATCTGCAGGAGCCCCCCCCCCGAGCCCACGTCCACACGGCATACACGGAGCTTCTCGGCGTTCGTGTGGGGGTCTATGGTCTGGACCCGACCCACCAGAACGCCGGAAAACCCCGGGGCGGCCGGCTCCACCGCGTCCACCTCGAGCCCAGCCATGGTCAATTGATCTGCCAACGCACCGGTGTCCAGGTCTGGATTCACCCATTCGCGCAGCCAAGACTCGCTGAATCGCATTAGATGCCGTCCTGAGTTGGGGAGAAGCTCATCAAAGAAATAAACAACGCTGAATTGGCGCCGATGCCGGTGGATGCTCGGCAATCTCCATTCACACCGATAACCCCTTCAGCAGCACCGGGCTCAGGCGAACTGCCTGAGAAATCGAAGGTCGTTCTCGAAGTAGAGCCGAATATCGTTGATGCCGTAACGCAGCATGGCCAAACGCTCGACGCCCATGCCGAAGGCGTAGCCGAGGTAGCGCTCCGCGTCGATCCGGACATGGCGCAACACCTCCGGATGGATCATCCCGCAGCCCAGAACCTCCAGCCAACCGGACTCCTTGCATACCCGGCAGCCGCTTCCACTGCACATGACGCACTGAATATCCACCTCTGCGGACGGCTCGGTGAAAGGGAAGTAGGAGGGCCGAAAGCGCAGCTCGAGGTCGCGCTCGAAGAAGTTGCGCAGGAAGTCGTAGAGCACGCCCTTGAGATCCGCGAAGGTCGCCTGCTCGTCCACCAGAAAGCCTTCCACCTGGTGGAACATGGGCGTATGGGTCAGGTCGGAGTCGCAGCGATACACCCGCCCCGGGGCGATGATCCGCAGGGGCGGTCGCTGACTCTCCATGACGCGGATCTGCACCGGCGAGGTGTGGGTGCGCAGAAGCAGATGCTCATCGAAGTAGAAGGTATCGTGCATGGCCCGGGCCGGGTGGTGCTCCGGGATATTGAGGGCCTCGAAGTTGTGGTAGCCGTCTTCGACTTCCGGTCCTTGGGCGATGGAGAATCCCGCATTCTCGAACAACCGCTCGATGCGCTGCAGGGTGCGGGTGATGGGATGCAGTCCGCCAGGGCGTTGACCTCGGCCAGGTAGTGTGACGTCGATCCGCTCGGCAGCGAGCCGGGCGGACAGGGCTGCCGCCTCCAGCGCCGTCTTTCGCGCCTCGATCGCCTCTTGGACCCGTACCTTGGCCTGATTGATCAGCTGTCCGGCGCGGGGGCGCTCCTCCTTCGGAAGCCTTCCGAGCTGCTTGAGCTCGGCGGTGAGATGGCCGCTCTTGCCCAGGTAACGAACCCGCACCCCGTCCAGAGTCGCGAGGTCGTTCGCGAGGGCGACCTCATCCAGGGCACTCCGTTCGAGCCGCTCGATCTCCGTTCCGGTGTGGTCGCTCATATTCGTGTCCATTCATGCTGCGAAGGGCGCCTTCGCGGCATGAAAAAAGGGAAAGACCATGGCCTTTCCCCTCTTGCTGATGCCGCGCAGCGCGGCAGCGTGGGGTTTCAGCCGGCGATTGCCGCCTTTGCCTGCTCCGCCAGGGCAGCGAAGCCCTCTTGGTCGTGATAGGCGATCTCGGCCAGCACCTTGCGGTCGATCTCGATACCGGCCTTCTTCAAGCCGTCGACGAGACGACTGTAGGACAGTCCGTTCTCACGGGCGGCCGCGTTGATACGCACGATCCAGAGCGAGCGGAACTGGCGCTTTTTCTGGCGCCGATCGCGATAGGCGTATTGTCCGGCCTTGATGACCGCCTGTTTGGCGACTCGGTAGACCTTGCTGCGGGCACCGTAGTAGCCCTTCGCCTCTTTCAGCACCTTTTTATGACGGGCGTGTGCCGTAACGCCGCGTTTTACGCGTGGCATGGGAATCTCTCCAAAATCGATCCGATTGCGTCTCTAGAAATCCCGAGGAAGGGATTTCTAGAGGCTCCCTCAAGAATAGGGAAGCATCCGCTGGGCGGACTTCTCATCCGCCTCGTGCAGTGTCTGGGGGCCACGCAGATGGCGCATCCGCTTGGTGGGCTTCTTGGTCAATATGTGTCGCCGATGAGAGGCATTGCGCTTGAAGCCTCCGGAGGCATTGCGCTTGAAGCGTTTCGCCGCACCGCGATTGGTCTTGAGCTTGGGCATTTCGAGTAACTCCGCTATTTCGACTTGCTATTTCTTCTTCGGGCCGAGGACCATCACCATCTGCCGGCCTTCCATCTGCGGCTGCTGCTCTATGGCGCTGATCTCTGCGAGATCGGCCTCCACGCGCCGCAGCAGTTGAAGCCCAAGCTCGCGGTGTGCGTGCTCGCGCCCGCGAAAGCGCATGGTGACCTTGGCCTTGTCCCCGTCGTTCAGGAAACGCGTCAGGTTGCGCAGTTTCACCTGATAGTCTCCTTCGTCCGTCCCGGGACGAAACTTGACCTCCTTGACCTGAACCTGCTTCTGCTTCTTGCGTGCCTCGGATTTCTTCTTCTTCTGATCGAACAGAAACCTTCCGAAATCCATCAGGCGACAGACCGGCGGCTCCGCGTTTGGGACGATCTCCACGAGATCCAGCCCTACTTCCGTCGCCCTCTCCTGGGCATCCGTCAAGCCTATGATACCGACCTGATTACCTTCCGCGTCGATGAGCCTTACCTCGTAGGCGGTTATTTCGTTGTTGACGCGGTTTCTCTTTGCTGCGGCGATAGCAGGTTCCTCCGAAAATTACGCAAAAACAAAACGACCGGAGGTGCAGAAGCCTCGCTCGTTCAGGCATTCCGCACCGTTCCGGACGTCAGTGGGTTCGATTCGCTACCTCGCCGCCGAGACGGGCGGCGAGCTCCTCGAGACCGAAAATGCCGAGATCCTGCCCCCTGCGGTCGCGGACGCTGATCGTCCCTTTTTCGACCTCGCGATCGCCGACTACCAGCAGGTAAGGCACCTTCCGCAACGTGTGCTCGCGGATTTTATAGCCGATCTTTTCGTTTCTCAAGTCCGATTCCGTACGGAAGCCCTTTTCGCGCAAGGCGTTAGCGACTGCGAGCGCATAGGCTGCCTGGCGGTCCGTGATGTCGAGCACGACCGCCTGAACCGGGGACAGCCAGAGCGGCAGCGCCCCCGCATAGTGCTCGATCAGGATGCCGATGAAGCGCTCCAGGGAGCCGAGGATCGCCCGATGCAGCATGACCGGGACCTGCCTGCTGTTGTCCTCGGCGATATAATGGGCACCGAGCCGCTCCGGCATGGAGAAATCCAGCTGAATGGTGCCGAGCTGCCAGACCCTGCCCAGGCAGTCGCGCAGCGAAAATTCGATCTTGGGTCCGTAGAAGGCGCCCTCTCCAGGTTGCAGATCCCAGTCCAGGTCTTTTTGATTCAGGGCATCCTCGAGGGATCTCTCGGCCTTGTCCCAAACCTCGTCGCTGCCCACGCGCAAGTCGGGCCGGGTGGAGAACTTGATCAGGACCTCGTCGAAGCCGAAATCGCGATAGACCTCGAAGAGCAGATCGATGAAGTCGGATACCTCCGACAGGATCTGTTCTTCGGTGCAGAAGATGTGGGCATCGTCCTGCACGAAGTTGCGAACACGCATCAGCCCGTGCAGGGTCCCGGAGGGCTCGTTGCGGTGGCAGGAGCCGAACTCAGCCAGGCGCAACGGCAGATCCCGATAGCTCTTCAGACCATGGTTGTAGATCTGGATATGCGCCGGACAGTTCATGGGCTTGATGGCGAAGATCCGCTCCTCCGACTCGGTCACGAACATGTCGTTGCGGAACTTCTCCCAGTGTCCGGACTTTTCCCAGAGGCTGCGGTTGATTACTTGGGGGGTATGCACTTCCTGGTAGCCGCGGGCGCGCAGCTTGTCGCGGATGTACTGCTCCAGGATCAGGTAGAGGGTCCAGCCCTTGTCATGCCAGAAGACCATGCCCGGGGCCTCTTCCTGGGAATGGAAAAGGTCCAGGGCCCTGCCGATCTTTCGGTGGTCGCGCTTCTCGGCCTCTTCCAGTCGGTGCAGGTAGACCGCCAGCTCCTTCTTGTCGCGCCAGGCGGTGCCGTAGATGCGCTGCAGCATCTCGTTCCTGGAGTCGCCACGCCAGTAGGCTCCAGCGACCTTCATGAGCTTGAAGCCGCTTCCGAGCTTTCCGGTCGAGGGCAGATGGGGACCGCGGCAGACGTCGAACCAGTCCCCCTGACGATACACGGAGACCTCTTCGCCCTCCGGGATGATGTCCCGGATGATCTCGACCTTGTACCGCTCGCCGATCTCACCGAAGACGCGGATCGCCTCCTCGCGCTCCCAGACCTCCCGCCGGAGGGGCAGGTCGCGCTTGACGATCTCCTTCATGCGCTGCTCGATACGCGCCAGGTCGTCCGGCGTGAAGGGCTCGTCGCGCGCGAAGTCGTAATAGAAGCCGTCCTCGATCGCCGGCCCGATGGTGACCTGGGTACCCGGGTAGAGCTCCTGCACCGCCTGCGCCATGACGTGGGCGGCGTCGTGCCGCAGCAGCTCCAGGGCATCCTCGTCCCGGCTGGTGACGATGGCGACCGAAGCGTCCTGGTCGATCCGAAAAGAGGTGTCGACGAGGGTCCCGTCGACGCGGCCCGCCAGGGCGGCCTTGGCCAGGCCGGGGCCGATGGACAGGGCGATCTCCTGCACGGAGACCGGGCCTTCGAATCGCTTGCGGGAGCCGTCGGGGAGGGTAATCTGGGGCATGGGTTACTTCTGTGCTCAGTGGTGATCCATACGAGAGATCACATGAAAAAGCTGCCAGCCGCCGACATCTCGTCTCGCTGAGCCACGAATGCCGAGAGCTGACAGCTGGAATGGTAGGCGCGATTGGACTCGAACCAACGACCCCCACCATGTCAAGGTGGTGC
>CAYYHR010000165.1:0-7709 GCA_964471705.1 uncultured Chromatiaceae bacterium | reverse complement strand
TAACGGCGCAGCCGGAGTCGCCAATCAGCCAATTGTTCGGGGATTTGGCTGATCAGGTCACCACCTATCGCAATTCAGTCACCCGATCGAGCCGGCGGTGGTTTGTTGCCGCGATGCGGCGCCGGCCGACCATCGATCAATCGCTCCAGCAGGAGGCCAGCCGGCAGCGAAAAGAGGATCAGATAGACAAACAGAATCAGGGCGTAGGCCGGGCCGAAATAATGTATCAATAGGGGTAGGAGTGGAAGCTTGATGGCGCGGTTGTACAGAAAGACCGACATCAGCGCGGTACGCATACCCTTCGACCTGAGATCTCCGAGCATTGCATACCAGGGATACACCGGGCCTGCCGACAGGATGCCACCGGCGACGGCCAGAACCCAACCACGCGGCCCCGAGCGCTCCCCGAGGTTTTCGCGTACCCAACTGGGCTGCAACAGCAGGTTCGCGATGAAAAGCACCGAGATGACGAATCCCAGCACGGGCAACAGTCGGGAAAATAGCTCCGCGGAGCGATCCAAGGCAAGGTTCGTCGATGTGGGATCAAGCAGAAATGCGATGCCGTAGAGGAGCAGGACGGCCAGCAAAAACCACAGCCCGCCGCGCATTGTCGATTTGGCTGTCATGGTGCCAAGTGCAGCACCTGCAGCGTCGTGGGAGTGAGCACGGCAGTGAGGATGGCAAGGACGAAACAGATCGAATTGCGATAGAGGGCGAAGCGCCTGCCAAGCATGAGCATCTCCGCCGGTAGCTGGATGCTGCCGACTGTTACCCAGCTGATAAGAAAGGCCGTGACCGCGATCAGACTCACGCCGCGGTCCAGCAACTCGCCACCCAACAGGTAGCTGGTCAGGGGATGCCCCGATGCCACGCTTCCGGCCAAAGCACCGACAAACGCATCCAGAACGTCGCTTCGACCGAACCATTCTGCCATCCTTTCTGCGGGCAGGAGCTCCAGTAGCAGCCCCGTCAGCAGCGCGACGCCGATAAGGATGGGCAGCAGGGATACCGCCATCGAAAGCGTCTGCCTTGCGCTGGCGACAAGCCGACCGCGAAGGTCGAATCGGTTCGGTTCCGGCATGACACGATCTCCCGGAGGTCGAATTCCGAAGGCGTAGGTGAGATGTTACAACCTATGGACACCAACAGATTGGGGATTCACTGATGCTTGTCTTTGGACCCGTTCCCTCCAGACGTCTTGGGCGCAGTCTCGGTATCAACAACATCCCGCCCAAGTCCTGCACCTATTCCTGCGTCTACTGTCAGGTGGGCCCCACGCCCGGAACCGAGATGGTTCCCCGTCCATTTTACGAGCCGGCTCGGATCGTCCAGGAAGTTGAGCGGCATCTCGCGTTGCTTCGCGCGCGGGGCGAGCAAGTCGACTATCTCTCTTTCGTCCCTGATGGCGAGCCCACGCTGGATGTCAAACTAGGCGAGACGATCGAAAGCCTGCGCCCGTTGGGTATCCCGATTGCGGTCATAAGCAACGGATCGCTGCTGTCCCGCAAGGACGTCCGCGAGCAAGTCGCCAAAGCCGATTGGGTGTCCGTCAAGGTCGATGCCATCGATCAGGACCTCTGGCGCCGTATCAATCGGCCACATCCCACCTTGGATCACGCGGAGGTATTGGAGGGAGTATTGGCCTTTGCTTCTGGCTACAAAGGTACGCTTGCCACCGAAACCATGTTGGTGCAGGGGATCAATGATACGGATTCCAATGCCGAAGCAGTAGGCCGGTTCGTCGCAAAGCTCGCACCGAAAAAGTCCTACCTGGCGGTTCCGATACGTCCCCCGGCCGAGCGGGAAGTGCAGCCCCCGGACGAAAACAGACTCAATCGCTTTTTTCAGATCTTAAGTGGATTCCTCGGGCAACTGGAGCTTTTGAGCGAATACGAGGGTGATGCCTTCGCCTCCACCGGCAACCTGGCCGATGATCTACTGGCTATCATGTCGGTGCACCCGTTGCGTGAAGCCGCGGTGCGAAAGCTGGTTAAGCGCTCGCACGGCGATTGGCGGGAAGTAGAGCAATTGGTCGCGGGTCGTCAGCTCGTACTGACGGAATTCGCAGGCCACCGATTCTACGTTCGTCGTTTGCGCCGGAGCCTTGTGTCGAGCCAGGGCGTCGAGACCGAGAGCGAGAGTGCCGGTGGGCAATGAAGGGCGCTGGCTGCCGGGAGAGATCATGATGACCAACATATCCTGCGACATTTCGAACCCTCGTCACCATTGCCTCCGTGGCGATCACGAGACCGGCAATCGACGCGGCGTTCTGCAGCGCCGAGCGAATTACCGTTGTGGGATTGAGGATGCCCACAGCTACGGGATTGCCGAGCTCGCTAGTGGCCGCTTTGTACTCGAGACTTCTCGTGCCGGCAGGGAGAGGACAGCGACACCTGGCGCTGAGCGGTGCCTTACACAGACAGACCTTTCAGCCTCGAGCCGGCGCCAGCAGCTCCGGCCGAACCATCCAGGCCAACACCCACCGACCCTCCGCGTCCTTTTCCAGGCAGGCCATGCTCCCGGGCTGGAAGGCGAGCAGCGGCCGATCCGGGTTCGAGACGAGCAGCAACGAGGCCAGCCTGCCCAGGTAGGGGAGGTGACCTACGATCAGGGTATCGGCGGACCAGAAGGCGATCTCCGGTGAGAGCTTCTCGAGAGGGTCGTTCGGGGCGAGACCGGCGTGTGCCTGCGGCTTCCCAGTGGAAAGGAGGGCCTCACCCAGGATCGCCGCGGTCCGCTCGGCCCGTGTCTTGCCGCTGTGCAGGACCTGCCCGACCTGAATGCCGGCTTCGTCCAGAAAATCGGCGAGGCGCCGCACGTCTTCGCGGCCTTGCTCGGTCAAAGGGCGGTCCGGGTCGACGTCTTTGGGGACAGCCAGTCCGTGTTGGGTCAGGCAGATGCGCATCTTCGGCTCCGATGGTCATGGTTCAGGTAGAGGACAAGCGGGTTTCGTTGCGGCGGCCACTATCGTACAGGGTCATCTCCCAGCGGTTCTCGATGGTGTACTGGCGCAGCAGGTAGATTCCGCCGTCGTCGCCGCGCAGCTTGAAGTAGCGATGGCGGGGATCGAGCCACCGGTCGATGATCTCGGTTACAGCCACCTCGCGCTGGCCGATGTGCAGTCGCCGCGGTTCGGAATCGGCGCGGTGGCCGGCGTAGCATTCGACGCGCAGGAAAAGACCGTCTTCCGTGCCGATGTCTTTCTCGGAAGGATCTTTCATCGTTTCTCCTCCAGGGAGATCAGCGGGTCGCTGATCCAGGTCCCTTTGCAGCGCGGGCACTTGCCCGGCTTGTGCAGCTTGTGCTCGTCGAACCGGAAGCCGCACTTGCGGCAGCTCGCAGGCGTGATCATCGGACACACCGGATCGTTGCGCAGGGAGCGAAACAGGTGCTCTAGGTCGTCCTCCAGGTCCCGCGGCCTTTCGTCGAGCAGCAGGGCCAGCTCGTGCAGCGAGATGGGGCGCGCCGTGAGGATGTCGATCAGATCCCTGCGGAACATGGCTCCTCCGTTTCCATAAGTCAGCTCGCTCTGGCCGGCCGGTCCTGGTTGCACCTGAACGATGGCGGGAGCACCGAGGGGGCCATCCACGCCGATCTCCACCGGTAGGAACAGCCGGATCGCCTCGGCGTTGGTGAGCAGGTGTGCGGTGACCTCGCTGGTGCGCAGCTTCGAAGGCCCTTTGGCCAGCGCCAGCGGTAGCAGGAGTTGATCGGTTAGCCAGGGATCGACGGCGCCGTCGCTGCCCAGAAAGGCCGCCAGCGCGTCCACCGCCTCGTCGGCCACACGCTCCGCGCGCTTGCCGCGGGCGCCGAGGGCGAAGCAGCAGGCACGGCCGGGCGCGCAATCTGCCAGCAGCAGCAAAACCGTACCTCGGCTGGCCGCGGGGAGCTCTTCCACGACCACCTCCGGCTCTACCTCGGACAGCAGGTTGCGCAGCCGGCGCAAGGCTTGGCGGTGCTGTCGCTCGGCGATCTCCCGCGGCAGGTTGGCGACCGCGGACAGCCCGCGGACGGCACGCAGCGGACCGCGCTCGATCAGTCTCATAGGCATTGGGCGGGAACAGCCGGGAATCTGCGCCTGCAGCTCACCACCGCCCTGCGGATAGAAGCCGGCCATGACCATGGTCAGGTCGAAGGGGACGCCGATGCGAGCGAGGAATGGCCGCCACTGCCAGTCCAGGTAGTGGAAACAGGGACTCCAGGGCACGTGGGTGCCGCCGCGGATGGTGACGCTCGATGTGCCCGGTGCCAGCGCCAGCGGCAGCAGCAGGGTCTGCAGCACCAACGAGGTGGCGCCGGCAGTGCCGATGTCGAAGAAGTAGTTGCCGGATCTCACCGGGCCTGGAGCGAAATCGATCTCCTCGGAACCGACTCTGTCGCCCCGGACTTCGGCGCCGGACACCCGGGCAGCGGCCCGCACCGCCGCCAGGTGCTGGGGTCGCAGTCCGGGTCGGTCCCGGTTGGCGCGAATGCGCGAGAGGCGAAAGGGTTGTCCCGTCAGCAGGGAGAGGCTGAGCGCGCTGCGCAGCACCTGGCCGCCGCCTTCGCCCATGGCGCCGTCGACGTCGATCGGCGTCGTCATCGCCGTCCCGCTCTCAATTCATTGCACCCTTGCCCGTATGTTCGATTGTAGGCAATCAAACTCCGAGGATACTTCCGCTGAAGGAGGCCGTGTGCCGAATCGGCCTCCACGCAGAAAGTGCAGCGTCTGATCGATGACCTCCGCCGCGTTCATGATGAACGGATGGGAATAGGGTAGCACCAGGAAATCGGCCATACCCTCGACCTGTGCTCGCTCCACCGACACCTTGCCGTCGTCGGTTTCGGGGGATGACGTCGGCGAGCCAGGCATCGAAGAAGCTGTGTTGGTTTCCGGTTGCGAGACGGGTAGTCGAGATTCACCGCTCTGAATCCAGCAGCCTGCAGAGCGTCCGCCATCTTGTTCAGGGAGCGGCTGGTCCTGCCGAGCCCGTGCAACAGGATCACGCATTCCGGACCTTTGGTTACCGGCTCGCTTTTGGGGTCCGCGACGACGGTGGGAAGCGCGAGCAGCAGGAACCCGAGAATAAAGAGTGGGTACCTGACTCTGCGCATTCCAAGGCGATCAGCCGACCGACAGCGATGGGTCAATCAAATTCACCGCTTGCGAGCGCCGCAAGCGTTTCGTCCATGAGCGCACTCACTTCCTCCAGGCATTCGGCTACGCCCTGGGGTACGTCTGCCTGCTGGAGGATGTTGCGTACGAGCAGCAGGGTCCGTTGCATTTGTCGCAGGTTGCGCACGGACTCCCAACTCATGGCTTCGTCGGTGTGAAGCAGTGCCCGCTCCCAGCCGTCGAAGCCGGGGGTCTCGGCCAGTTCTCGGCGCAGGCACTGCCAGGCACCCTGCAGGTCCGACAGATGGTCTTCTCGTATCCGGTGGGCTCGGTGTCAAATCCCATGTGTCTCACCATGAACCGCTTGTTGCAGCCGGGCCTGCAAATTCGTCAGCCGCTTCCCTGAGCCCGCGCGTTTGACAGCCATCGCGAGCGCCTTCGTCTGTCCGATGACGACAACCAGCCGCTTGCCTCGGGTAACGGCCGTGTAGAGGAGGTTGCGCTCCAACAGCATATAGTGCGGCATGCCGAGTGGAATGACGACCGCCGGATACTCCGATCCTTGGCTCTTGTGCACGGTGGTGGCGTAGGCCAGGGACACCTCGTCGAGCTCACCGGTTTCGTACTCGACGCGCCGGCCGTCGTAGTCGATGTAGACCAGCCCCTCTTCCTCGTCGATCTTGACTACGCGGCCGATGTCGCCGTTGAACATGTCTTTGTCGTAGTTGTTGACGGTCTGGATCACCTTGTCACCGGGGGCGTAGGTCCAGCCGAACCGGGTGATCCGAGGCTCGGAACGGGGGTTGAGCCGCTGCTGCAGCTCGACGTTCAGGGAGCGTGCGCCGAGTCCACCGCGGTTCATAGGCGTGAGGACCTGGACGTCCTCGATCGGGTGCAGGCCGAACCGCTTCGGTATCCGCACGGTCACCACCTGCAGCAGCTTGTCGTGGATGCCCTCGGGGGTATCCGAGCCGATGAAGTAAAAATCGCTCTGTTCGGATCCCGGCCGCTCCGGCATCTGGCCGTGGTTGATGCGGTGGGCGTTGACGATGATCCTGGAGGTCGCCGCCTGCCGGAAGATCTCGGTAAGCCGCACGGTCGGCACGGCGCCGGAGCCGATCATGTCGGCCAGCACGGCGCCCGGTCCGACCGATGGCAGCTGATCCACGTCGCCGACCAGCAACAGGGCGCAATGGTTCGGCACGGCGCGTAGGAGCTGATTCATCAGCGCCGTGTCGACCATGGAGACCTCGTCCACCACGACCAGCTCGCCGTCCAGCGGCTCGTCCTGGTTGTGCTTGAACCCCATGGTGCGGGGGTCGAATTCCAAAAGGCGGTGGATGGTCTTGGCCTCGGCGCTGGTCGACTCGGACAGGCGTTTTGCGGCCCGGCCCGTGGGGGCACACAGCAGGACTTTCACGCCCTTGGCCCGGATGATCCGCAGAATGCTGTTGACGACCGTGGTCTTGCCCACGCCCGGTCCGCCGGTGATCACCGTGACCTTGCCGTTGACTGCCCGCGCCACGGCATCGCGTTGGGATTCGGACAGCGTCAGCCTCGTCTGCTCTTCGACCCACGGAATGGCGCGGTCTGTCGCGATGGGCCCCCAGCAGGGCTCGCCGCTAAGGCGGGCGATGTGCTCGGCGATGCCGCGCTCGGCCCGATGCAGAGCGGCGAGGAACAGGGCGGGCTTGTCCTGGATGGGCTCGGCAATCAGGTTCTCTTGCGCGAGCTCCTCCTCGATGGCCTGCTCGATGATGGGGCCGGGGATCTCCAGGAGCTTCGCAGCCGACTCGAGTAGATTCTCCCGGTAGGCGGCGCAGTGGCCATCCCCGGCGATCTCTTGCAGGACATGGCGTATGCCGGCCTGGGCGCGGATCAAGGCGTCGTGGGGAATACCCAGCCGCTCGGCGATGGCATCGGCGGTCTTGAACCCGATGCCGTGGATGTCGAGGGCGAGGCGGTACGGGTTCTCGCGCACCCGCTCCACCGCCTGGTCGCCATAGGTCTTATAGATGCGCACCGCCCGGGCGGTGCCGACGCCATGGGACTGCAGGAACACCATGATCTCGCGCACGACCTTCTGCTCGGCCCAGGCGCTGGTCACCCGCTCCTTGCGCGTGGGTCCGACGCCCTCCAGCTCCAGCAGTCGCTCGGGCTCCTGCTCGATGACGTCGAAGACCTGCTCGCCGAAAGCGCGGACCAGCTTGCGGGCGAAATGCGGGCCGATGCCCTTGACCATGCCCGAGCCCAGGTACTTCTCGATGCGCTCGAGCGTCGTGGGCGGAACGATCCGCAGCTGCCGGGTCTTGAACTGAAGGCCGTGCTGGCGGTCGTTGGTCCATGCGCCGGCACATTCGACGTACTCCCCGGGTGTGATACTGGCCGCCGAGCCGATGACGGTCACCAGCTCACGCTGGCCCCGGACCTTGACCCGCAGCACGCAAAAGCCGCTCTCGGGGCTGTGGAAAGTGACGCGCTCGACCGAGCCTTGCAGGTGTTCGGGTATGGCCCCTTCCAGTCGTTCGTTCGGGTTGAGCATCGGCCCGTCAACGTCCCACCGTCTCGCTGCCCTCGCCACCGAAGCGGGTTGCAAAGTAGCCAATCACAAACC
>CAYYHR010000164.1:0-7780 GCA_964471705.1 uncultured Chromatiaceae bacterium | reverse complement strand
AGCTTGCGCTGTTTAGCCTCGGGCTTGGCCTTTTTGATTGCGGTGTCTGTGAGTGACATTTGGGGTAACCCCAATAGTTACCCCTGGTGGATTCAGGATTCTATGGGGTAACTTTAGACGCTATCGGACAAGCAGGCAACAAAAAAGCCCGCTATGATGCGGGCTTCTAGGCGTTATCGGATGTTATCGGGAATCGAATTGGTGGAGGCGGCGGGAATCGAACCCGCGTCCGCGAATCCTCTGCCAATGGATCTACATGCTTAGCCCGGTCTATTGTTTTTGACCTTCCGGTGCCCGACGGGCAGGGCATTCGGTCGGCGATTCCGAGTTGGGTTTTAGCGGATCAGGTCCGGACCCCCGTCACCGCGATCCCATGTGATTTTACCCCTGAGATCCGCCGCCCATAGGCAAGCAGCGGTCAGAGGCTCGCCGGATTAAGCGGCGAGGGCGTAGTTGTCGTCGTTGGCAACTATTAGTTTGCGGATGGATTTACGAGGTAGCCCGCACCTCGGCATGCACCACAGGTTTTGCAATCCACGTCGAATCCAGGTCGCCCCCTGTGAGATAAGATTGGTCAGTTTACGTTGAGGGAAGTTCCCGAACAAGGCTGGCTCGGCGAGTTTCGCACCGGAGCAGCCGGTTTGAGCACGGATCGTCGCCAGCTTTTCGGTCGTGACAGTAGGGGAACATCGCACGCCGGACGGGAGGTGGTCCGGATGGCATGCGATGCGGGTCAGTGTTGCTTGAAGAGGCGCTCCTTTTCCCGCTGCCAGTCGCGATCCTTTTCCGTCGCCCGCTTGTCGTGAAGCTTCTTGCCTTTGGCCAGCCCGATCTCCAGCTTGACTCGGCTGCGCTTCCAGTACATGGCGGTGGGGACCAGGGTGTAGCCGGCGCGCTCGGTGAGCCCGATCAGGCGACTGAGCTCGGCGCGCTTGAGCAGCAGCTTGCGCGTGCGTATCGGGTCTGGGCTCACGTGTGTCGATGCGGCGGGCAGCGGCGAGAGGTGGGCGCCGAGAAGGAATGCCTCGCCGTGCAGGATCTTCACGTAGCTTTCCTTGATCTGGACGCGCCCCGCACGCAGGCTCTTGACCTCCCATCCTTCAAGGGCGAGACCGGCTTCGTAGCGTTGCTCGATGTGGTAATCGTGGCCCGCCTTCTTGTTGAGCGCAATGGTCGCCCCGCCGTGCCCCGTTTTCTTCTTCGTCGCCATCGCGTGAGTGTAACCCGAGAGACGCTCGGTCGATAACAGGCGGTGCCCGACTTCGCTGTTGATTTTCAACAGTCGAAAAGCTATGGTAGCGCCCTTTTTTGGTGGAGGTGATTATGCGTCAGCCCTTGGTCGCGGGTAACTGGAAGATGAACGGGTCTCTGGGGAGCGTGCGTGAGCTGCTTTCGGGGATCAAGGCCGGGATCGGCGGTATCAGCAAGTGCGAGGTTGCGGTTTGCCCCCCTTACATCTTTATCCCCGTGGCGCAGGCTGAGCTGACCGGCACCACGGTTCCCTGGGGCGGGCAGAACCTGTCCACCGAGACGTCCGGTGCCTTCACGGGCGAGATCGCCGGGTCCATGTTGACGGACTTCGGGTGCACTTACGTGATCGTCGGGCACTCGGAGCGGCGTACCCTCTACGGAGAGGACGACGCGGTCGTGGCCCACAAGCACGCAGTAGCCCGTGCGGCCGGTCTCAAGCCTATCTTCTGCATCGGCGAGACCCTGGAGGAGCGCGAGGGTGGCATTACCGAAGAGGTCGTCGCCCGTCAGGTCGACGCCGTCATCAACGCCTCGGGCGTCGAGTCCCTGGGTGACGGGGTCATCGCCTACGAGCCCGTCTGGGCAATCGGCACAGGTAAGACGGCGACACCGGAGCAGGCCCAGGATGTCCATGCATTTATCCGCCGGCGAATCGCCGGGCACAGCGCCGCCGTGGCCGACGGTGTGCGGATTCTCTATGGCGGCAGCATGAAGCCGGACAACGCGGTCGAGCTGATGGCCAAGCCGGATATCGATGGTGGCCTGATTGGAGGCGCTGCACTGAAGGCAGCGGACTTCCTGGGTATCTGCAAGGCCGCTGACGAGAGCGTTTGATACCGGGCCGGGAGAGATGCAAACCGTTCTCAACGTCTTCCATCTCTTTCTGGCGGTCGGCCTCGTCGGACTGGTACTGATCCAGCACGGCAAGGGGGCCGATGCGGGTGCGGCATTCGGCAGCGGAGCATCTGCGACCGTGTTCGGTGCCCGTGGCTCCGCGAGCTTTCTTTCCCGGGCTACCGCGGTGCTGGCGGCGCTGTTTTTCCTCACGAGCATGGCTTTGGCCTACTTCGCGAGCCAAACGGGTGAGCCGGAAGGTCTCATGGACGGGGTCGAGGTGCCGGCTGCCCCAAAGCCGGCCCCTGTGCAGACCCGGCAGGGTGTGCCGGAGATTCCCGGCGTCGGTGGTGGAGCCACCACCGATGTGCCCGAGCTGCCTCCAGTAGGGGGATCTGCGGAAAGCGTGCCGCAGACGCCCGTCCCCGAGGTGACGCAACCGAAAGCCTTGCCGGAGGCTGTTCCGAAAGCACCGTCACCACCGGCTAAAGCAGCAAAGGAAGGTGAAGGCTGACGCCTGCTGAAATTCTCGAACGCTTCCGGGCCGTTGGCGGTGCCCGGCGCAATTTCTCGAATGCCGACGTGGTGGAATTGGTAGACACGCTATCTTGAGGGGGTAGTGGCGCAAGCCGTGCCGGTTCGAGTCCGGCCGTCGGCACCAATCCGGTCCCGGTTGACGGCAAAGGATGGGCTACAGTTTGGTGAAGCGGGTAACCCTATGTTTATAATGTGAATTTCAAGGGGAGCGCAGGTTGACAGCTCTGCGAAAGCTAAAATAACATTAGCAGTTGCACCTGCAGCCACATAATAACGACTGAGCAGAATAGAGGAGGGAAGGTGCTCGAGAACTATTTGCCGATCTTGGTCTTCCTGGCCATTGCGATCCTCGTTGGTGGCGGGGCGATCGCGGCAGGCTTCGTGCTTGGCGAACATCGTCCCGACGCGGCAAAGAATTCTCCCTACGAGTGTGGCTTCGATGCCTTCGAGAGCGCGCGTATGAAGTTCGATGTGCGCTACTATCTCGTGGCGATCCTGTTCATCATCTTCGATCTGGAGATCGCCTTCCTCTTCCCATGGGCCGTAGTGCTGGACAGCCTGGGCATGGTCGGCTTTACGGCTATGTTCGTCTTTCTGGCGATCCTCGTGGTCGGTTTTATCTACGAGTGGAAGAAGGGGGCCCTCGAGTGGGAGTAAGGGCCGTGGCGATGCCGGCTTTCAGCGCCACGAGTGCTGCTCCCGTGGTTTCCTCACTCGGCGAGGTCGGTCATGGGTATTGAGGGCATTCTCGAGCAGGGTGTTATCACCACCACGGCGGACAAGCTGATCAACTGGGCGCGCACCGGCTCGCTCTGGCCGATGACCTTTGGGCTGGCCTGCTGTGCCGTCGAGATGATGCATGCCGGTGCGGCCCGGTACGATCTGGACCGCTTCGGAATCGTATTCCGCCCCAGTCCCCGGCAGTCCGATGTGATGATCGTCGCCGGAACCCTGTGCAACAAGATGGCCCCTGCGCTACGCAAGGTCTACGATCAGATGGCCGAGCCGCGCTGGGTGATCTCCATGGGCTCCTGCGCAAACGGCGGCGGCTATTATCATTACTCCTACTCGGTGGTTCGGGGGTGCGACCGCATCGTCCCGGTGGATATCTACATACCAGGGTGCCCGCCGACGGCGGAGGCCCTTCTGTACGGCATCCTGCAGTTGCAGAACAAGATCCGCCGTACCAACACCATCGCCCGCTGAGCAAGCATCACCAATGTCACAACAGGAATCCGCAGCGGGTGATGCCAGGCTGGACACGCTGGCCGATGCGCTCGCCGAGCACTTCGGCGACGCAGGCTGCGAGACGCTGGTCGCCCCAGGGGAGGTCACGATGGTCGTGCCTCGCGAAGATCTGTCGGCGGTGGCGGTGGAGCTGCGCGATCACGACGATTTTCACTTCGAGCAGCTCATCGACGTCTGCGGGGTCGATTATGCGGCCTACGGGCGCACCGAATGGATGACGTCCGAGGCATCGACGACCGGCTTTGGGCGAGGTGTCGAGAGGGACTTCGAGCTTTCAGCGACCGAGGATCCGGAGCGCTTCGCCGCCGTCTACCATCTGCTCTCGCTCACCCATAATCGGCGTTTGCGGCTTCGGGTGTATGCCGGTGCGCCCCAGCCGATGGTCGACTCGGTGGTCGGGATCTGGGCAGCTGCCGGCTGGTTCGAGCGCGAGGCCTTCGACCTCTACGGTATCCTCTTCAGGGGCCACCCGGACCTGCGGCGTATCCTCACCGATTACGGCTTCATCGGGCATCCCTTCCGCAAGGATTTTCCCCTCAGCGGCCAGGTGGAGATGCGCTACGATCCCGCGCAGAGACGCGTCGTCTACCAGCCGGTGAGTATCGAGCCACGCACCCTCGTGCCCAAGGTCATCCGAGCCGACAGTCGCTACGAGAGAACGCCCCCAGAGCCCACGGACGCGCCTGATTCCTGAGGCTTTGGATTCCTGAGAAAGATGCCTGAGATCCGCAACTATACGCTGAACTTCGGTCCCCAGCACCCGGCTGCGCACGGGGTTCTGCGCCTGGTTCTGGAGATGGACGGCGAGGTGATCGCCCGCGCCGATCCCCACATCGGGCTACTTCACCGGGGCACGGAGAAGCTTGCCGAATCCAAGCCGTACAACCAGAGCATCGGCTACATGGACCGGCTCGATTACATGTCGATGATGTGCAACGAGCACGGCTATGTGCGCGCCATCGAGAAACTGCTGGGGATCGAGGCCCCTGAGCGCGCCCAGTGGATCCGGACCCTGTTCGACGAGATCACGCGGCTCCTGAATCATCTTCTCTGGCTCGGGTCCCACGGTCTCGACGTGGGCGCCATGACCATGTTCCTTTACTGCTTCCGGGAGCGCGAAGACCTCCTGGATTGCTATGAGGCGGTTTCCGGCGCTCGCCTGCATGCCGGCTACTATCGCCCCGGCGGTGTCTATCGGGATCTTCCCGACAAGATGCCCCGCTATCGGGAAGAAGCGACCAAGTATCACAGCGAAGCGGATATGAGGCGCAGGAATGCCGCCCGCGCCGGCTCGCTCCTCGACTTCATCGAGGACTTCACCGAGCGTTTCCCGACTTACGTGGACGAGTACGAGACCCTGCTCACCGATAACCGGATCTGGAAGCAACGTTTGGTCGGGATCGGCGTCGTCTCGCCCGAGCGCGCCCTGCAGCTGGGCTTTACCGGCCCCATGATCCGCGGGTCTGGCTTTGCCTGGGATCTGCGCAAGAAGCAGCCCTACGCCGCCTACGACAAGGTGGATTTCGACATCCCCGTGGGTCAGAACGGCGATTGCTACGACCGCTACCTGGTGCGTGTCGAGGAGCTGCGCCAGTCCAATCGCATCATCAAGCAGTGCGTGGACTGGCTGCGCGCCAATCCGGGGCCGGTGATGATCGACGATCACAAGATCGCCCCGCCGCCCCGCACGGAGATGAAGGACGACATGGAAGCCCTGATCCATCACTTCAAGCTCTTCACCGAGGGCTACTGTACGCCCCCCGGCGAGGTCTACGCGGCAGTGGAGGCACCCAAGGGCGAGTTCGGCTGCTATATCGTCTCTGACGGTGCCAACAAGCCGTACCGGGTCAAGATCCGTCCCCCGGGGTTCGTTCACCTCTCCGCCATGGACGAGATGGCCAAGGGGCACATGCTTGCGGACGTGGTCGCCATCATCGGCACCATGGACATCGTGTTTGGGGAGATCGACCGCTGATGAGCTTCCGAGCAGCACCGTTAAGCGTCCCCTCCGATCGAGACAAGGATTCACTCTTCACGCCCGAGATCCGTGCGGAGATCGACCGGCACATCGCCAAGTATCCGGAAGACTGGGCGCAGTCCGCCGTCATGCCGGCCCTGACCCTGGTGCAGGAGGCCAATGGCGGGTGGCTGAGCCGTGAGCTCATGGACGATGTCGCGGCCTATCTGGACATGCCCCGGGTAGCGGTCTACGAGGTCGCCACCTTCTATGGGATGTACGATCTGGCTCCCACGGCCAAGAACAAGGTCTGTGTCTGCAACAGCGTCTCCTGCATGTTGTGCGGCTCCGAGGGCCTGATCGAGCACGTCGAGAAAAAATACGGTGTAAAACCGGGCGAGACCACGGCCGACGGCAGGTTCACTTTCAAGGAGGTGGAGTGCCTGGGTGCCTGCCGGGATGCTCCTGCCGTGCTGATCGGCAAGACCTACCATGAGAAGCTCTCCGCCGAAGCGCTGGACGAGCTGATCGAAGGGCTGGAGTGAGACGATGGTCGAGCGTCAGAATACTGTCTGCTTTCGCACCCGTGATCTCCCGAATTCCACTTCCCTCGAGACCTATCTCGGCATTGGCGGCTACGTACAATGGCGGAGGATCCTGGAGGAGAAGCCGGATCCGGACGGCATCATCGAAGAGCTCAAGCTTTCGTCCCTGCGCGGGCGCGGCGGTGCTGGGTTTCCCACCGGCCTCAAGTGGAGCTTCATGCCCCGCGGTGCTCCCGTCCAGAAGTACATCGTCTGCAACTCGGACGAGGGCGAGCCCGGTACCTGCAAAGACCGGGACATCCTGCGCTACAACCCGCACCAACTCGTCGAGGGCATGGCCATTGCGGGCTACTGCATCGGCTCTAACGTAGGCTACAACTACATCCGCGGCGAGTTTTACGAGCCCATCGCCTGTTTCGAGAAGGCCATCGCAGAGGCCTACGAGGCGGGGCTGCTCGGCAAGGACATCCAGGGCTCTGGGATCGATTTCGACCTCTACACCCACTTGGGAGCGGGGGCCTACATCTGTGGCGAGGAGACAGCCCTGCTCGAATCCATCGAGGGCAAGAAGGGGCAGCCGCGCTACAAGCCGCCGTTTCCGGCCCAGGCGGGACTCTACGGGATGCCCACCACCATCAATAATGCCGAGACCCTGGCCTCGGTCCCCGTCATCCTGGAGAAGGGCGGTCAGTGGTTCCTGGACCAGGGGCGGCCCAACAACGGGGGTCCCAAGCTCTTCTCGGTAACGGGCCACGTCAACGAGCCTGCGAACTTCGAGGTCCCGCTGGGGACTCCGTTCAGGGACCTGCTGGAGATGGCCGGCGGCGTAAAGGACGGAAAGGCGCTCAAGGCGGTCATCCCGGGGGGATCATCCGTACCCGTGGTACCGGGTGAGATCATGATGGAGACGGACATGGACTACGACTCCATCGCACATGCCGGCTCCATGTTGGGCTCGGGGGCCGTCATCGTCATCGCAGAGGGGACCTGTATGGTCAAGGTGCTCGCCAACCTGTCCCATTTTTATGCCGCCGAGTCCTGTGGTCAGTGCACCCCTTGCCGGGAGGGCACGGGCTGGCTGTCCCGGGTTCTGCAGAGAATTTTGCGCGGGCAGGGCCGGCCGCAAGATCTGGATCTGCTGGACGGAGTGGCGGGTCGCATCGGTGGACGCACCATCTGCGCCCTGGGCGACGCCGCGGCCATGCCCGTGCAGAGCTTTCTCAAGCACTATCGCCACGAGTTCGCGTATATGATCGAGCATGGCAGGAGCCTCGTGGAGGCCGCGTGAAGGGCTGGGCCGTCAAAGCTCCGTCGCCAGAGAAACCGCAATGACGGACAAGATCAGCATCGAGATCGACGGGCATGCCTGTGAGGCGACCCCGGGAGAGATGATCATCGCGGTCGCGGA
>CAYYHR010000163.1:0-7781 GCA_964471705.1 uncultured Chromatiaceae bacterium | reverse complement strand
ATACGGTTTCATCGAGACCTACACCTTCTGGCCCTCGACGCATATGGTCGCGCCCGCGAAAGAAGCACTGAAGTGCGCTGCTTGTCATTCCAGGAACGGTCGCCTCGAGGGGATCCGGGGTGTCTATATCCCGGGTCGTGACAGTAATCCCTGGCTAGATCGAATCGGCCTTCTTGTAGTGTTTGGCGCCCTTGCCGGCGTCTTGGGCCACGGCCTGTTTCGTAAGATTCTCAACAAGCGAGTGAAGCAATCATGAATGTGCGGGAAGTGATGGTCTATACGCGCTTCGAGCGCTTCTGGCATTGGACGCAGGTGGTGCTGATCTTTGCGCTACTCTTTACGGGCTTTCGTATTCACGGGTTTTATTCCCTCATAGACTTCCAAACTGCGGTTACCTTTCACGCGATTGCCGCTCTGGGCCTGGTGCTGTTGTGGATTTTCACCATATTCTGGCACCTGACGACCGGTACCTGGCGCCATTACGTGCCCAGCACGGATGGCCTTTGGCGCGTGGCCCAGTTCTACGCCTTCGGTATCTTCAAGGGCGAGAAGCACCCCTATCGCAAGGCATACTGGCGTAAGCACAATCCATTGCAGGCAATGACCTATCTGGCGCTGAAGGTCATTCTGTTCCCCGTCATCTGGGTCTCGGGGATCGCCTATTTTCTGTATTTCCTGTGGGACAACGTCGGTGGCTCGGGCGAGCTTCTTTCCTACGTGGCCCAGATCCATACTGCCGTCGCTTTCGCCACGTTGGCCTTCATCATCATCCATATCTACCTGTTTACAACCGGCCATTCATTTGTCGAGCACGTGAAGCCGATGGTAACTGGATTCGATGAGGTAGATCTGACGCCCGAGGAGGAGGCATACCTGGAACAAGACGAGCCGAGCCATATCCGTTAGCAGCCCCGTTTTCGGGATCAGCCGTCCCGAAAACGTCGATTTGGTGGGCGCGCTTTGCTTTGCCCACCCTACTGCTCCGGAATTCCAGTGTTGATATGAGGGATGCCGCCAACAGCTAGCCAATTGATTTCGTTGTTTGTTGGGATCTGAGAACTGTTACCGAATAGAGGAGTAATAAAATGCCGTCAGTTACATCGCATCATCTTGGGGACATGATCTTCGAGACCGAGATTGGGAAACACAAGGTTTTCAATGACGTCCCCCCTACCCCGGAATGGGGTGGAAAGGACCGTCATCCCACACCGCCGGATTATTTCATCGCCTCTTTATCCTCATGTATTGCAGCGTTTGTCGTCCAGTACTGTGCTCAGGCGAGCCTCGATGCTTCAGGCATGTCAGTAGAGATCACGTATGAAAAGGCGCTCCAACCCTCTCATATGAAGGACATTGCGGTAACAATCAATCTACCTCGAGTCGATCTCGGGCAACGAATGGACGCGATCAAACGGGTATCTCGTCATTGCACCGTTCACGAAACGATCTCAACAATGGGAGCCGTGGCCATCAATGTCAGAGATAAATCCGGAACGAATTGTTAGCTGTATAGCCGCCCAGCTGTACTTGTGATGCTTATGGGGGTATAAGACGAAAGAGTAGAAATTCATCCCTAGAGGTCGGGAGTCGCTGAGATGCCGCTTTCCAAGAAGTTACGACAGGACTGGGCGCCCATCCTGTTCTTCGGGCTCGTCGTCGCGGCGAAGACCTACTATCTGATCGTCTATTTCTCCAGTAGCCCGGGCCTGTGGCAGCTCCTCGGGAGCATCGGTCATCTGGACGAATACGGAAGGGGCGCCGCCTTCTTCCTGACCGATCGGCTGTCCTTCGTTCTCTACTATGTCACCGCCCTGGCCTTCGATGCGCTGGTCCTGCTCAGCTTCATCGGGCGCGTGGAGGCAAAGCAGCGTCCGGAGGGCTTCTGGGAGAACATCTATCCTCTGATCACCGTATTTCTCCCGGTGCTCGGATTCACCTTGCTGTTCATCCCGGAGGTCCGCCAGATCGTTCCGGGCTACTCGGAGACGACCCTGGCGCTTCTTCATCAAGTCAGTCCGCTGTACCCCTTCTACCTGACCCTCGGGGGGACCTTGATCGGATTTGCCGGGGCCGGGCTGAGCATCTGGGCGATCAGCTACCTGAGGTGGTCGTTCGGGCTGAGAACCGCCGTCAGGGATCTCGTCACGGGGGGACCCTACCGCTGGACCCGCCATCCCCTGTACGCGGGGGAGATCGTGCACATTTTCGGGATTGCGGTTCTTTCGGGGACACCGGTCGGTCTGTACCTGTTCGCCGTGGCACTGGCCCTTCAGCTGGGGCGGGCCAGGATCGAGGAGCGCAAATTCCTGCGCACCGTCCCCGAATACGCGGAATACCGAAGGACTACGGGTTTTCTGTGGCCGCGATTTCGGAGAATGCGGTAACGATCCTGGGGCAATGCGAGTCACCCCGGAGCCGATGACAAGGTTGTTTCGTACCCGATCGCACCCTCACTTGGCGATCTTGGCGTCTTGGCGGTTCAACCAAGGGCAACGTTCGTTCGGGGCGGGCGCAGCCTACGCCTGACGGCGGAGCATCATTCTCCGCGAGGGACCTTGCAGGTCATTTCTTTTCCGTGCCAGTCGAGCATCACCTCGCCCTGATGCTCCCAGAAGTCCACGCCGTGGCCCTGGTACCTGGCTCCGCTTCCGGACCGGACCACATAGACGATCGCCTGATCGGCACCCTCCTTCCCCCCGGGCAAGGTCAGAACCGCCGTCGGCGGGTCCGTCTCCCGGTAGAAGGCGGCGGTCAGATCGAAATCTCCGCAGCTGTAGGAGACGGGCGGCGGAGCCTCGACCGTGCCTTGGGCCTTGGCGCAGTCGTAGCTCGGTTGTGCGCCGAGAGCGACCGACGCCGGAATCAGGATCAGGACAGTGACCAGGAATGACTTCATCTTGCATCTCCTCCGTACTTTGGGGATGCGAAATGGGGCAGTTGCCGAGGCGCGCGGCGGACTCGCAATTCTCGCCGCCGGCAAAGGTGACTCCTGCCCGTTTGCGTAAACGCAATGCGAGCAACAGGCATAATATCCTAGTATGCCGCTGAGTTTCCCGAGCCCACGGCGAGCCGAGCAGAAGCGAGCGTGCCCGTGTGGGATACCAGGAGGCCGAAGGTTTTTCCCAGACAACGACGGGATCTCTCGGCCACCCCATTCCAAACTGGATCGAACGATGAAGATAGGCGTAACCAGTCAGAATTTCCGCACCATAACCGGTCATGCCGGGATGACCCGGCGCTTCCTCGTCTACGAATCGCAACCGCAGGGCGTCCAAGAGCTCGAGCGCCTGGACCTGCCCAAGGAGATGTCCATGCACGAGTTCCGCGGAGAGCAGCACCCTTTGGATGCCTTGGACGTGCTGATCACCGCCGGATGCGGGCAGGGCTTCCGGCAGCGGTTGGCCGCCCGCGGGGTCCGTGTCATCGCCACCAGCGAGACGGACCCCATGAAGGCGGTCGCCGGGGTCGTAGCAGGCACCGATCTACCTCCACCCTTGCCCCATGACCACTGACCGGGGAAACGCTGCCCTGTATTGTGGCAATTCAATCGGCAAATTGCTGAATATCATGGGCTTGTCGGTCCGCGTGCCCTATAATGCGCTCGATTTTTGCCGCGTCGCATCTGCCGGGCGGCTCCGGCGCTGTGTAACAGCCTTCGAGACATAAGCCCTTCCAGGAGGACGACCTTGTTCGATACGACCATGATCGAGCTGTCGCGGTGGCAATTCGCCGCAACCGCGATGTACCACTTCATCTTCGTGCCCTTGACCTTGGGTCTCTCCTGGATCCTCGTCATCATGGAGTCGGTCTATGTGATGACCGGACGGGAAATCTACCGGGACATGACCAAGTTCTGGGGCAAGCTGTTCGGTATCAACTTCGCCCTGGGGGTCACCACGGGGCTGACCATGGAGTTCCAGTTCGGCACCAACTGGGCCTACTACTCCCATTACGTGGGCGACGTCTTCGGGGCGCCCTTGGCCATCGAAGGACTCATGGCCTTCTTCCTCGAATCCACCTTCATCGGGCTCTTCTTCCTGGGCTGGGAGCGCCTCAGCAAGCGTCAGCATCTGGCCGTGACCTTCCTGACGGCGCTGGGCTCGAACCTGTCGGCGCTGTGGATCCTGATCGCCAACGGCTGGATGCAGAATCCGGTGGGCTCCGAGTTCAGCTTCGAGACCATGCGCATGGAGATGACCAGCTTTACCGAGCTGCTGTTCAACCCGGTCGCGCAGGTGAAGTTCGTGCACACGGTCGCGGCGGGCTATGTCACGGCCTCCATGTTCGTCCTGGGCATCAGCGCCTGGTATCTGCTCAAGGGACGCGACATGGCCTTCGCCAAGCGCTCCTTCGCCGTGGCTGCCGGCTTCGGCCTGGCGTCGATCTTCTCCGTCATCGTGCTCGGCGACGAGTCCGGCTACGAGACGGGCGATGTGCAGAAGGCCAAGCTCGCCGCCATCGAGGCCGAGTGGGAAACGGCACCGGCACCGGCGCCCTTCACCCTGTTCGGGCTGCCCAGCAACGAGGACATGGAGACCCACGATGCCATCAAGATCCCCTGGCTTATGGGCATCATCGCCACCCGCTCTCTCGACACTCCGGTTTTGGGCCTCAAGGACCTGATGAGCCAGCACGAAAAGCGCATCCGCTCCGGCATGATCGCCTATGAATACTTGGAGAAGCTGCGCGCGGGAGACAAGAGCGAGGAGAACATGCAGATGTTCGAGGCGCACAAGAAGGACCTGGGCTATGGGCTTTTGCTCGAGCGCTACACGGAGAATCCGGCGCAGGCCACCGAGGAGCAGATCCAGCTCGCGGTCCAGGATTCCATCCCCGAGGTCGCGCCCGTATTCTGGGCCTTCCGCGTCATGGTGGCCGCCGGCTTCTGGATGCTCCTGTTGATCATCCTGGGCTTCTACTTCACCGCCAAGCGGACGGTTCAGGACAAGCGCTGGCTGCTGTGGCTGTTCGTCCTGAGCATCCCCGTCCCCTGGCTCGCGGCGGAGACCGGCTGGTTCGTGGCCGAGTTCGGGCGCCAGCCCTGGGCCATCGGCGAGGTGCTGCCGACCTATATCGCGACCTCGACCCTGAGCACCGGCGATCTGGTGACGAGCCTGAGTGGTTTCGTCATCTTCTACACCCTGCTGCTGATCATCGAGCTCTACCTGATGTTCAAGTTCGCCCGTCTGGGTCCCAGCTCCCTGCACACGGGGCGCTATCACTTCGAGCAACAAGCCGGCACCGCCACGCTTGCCACCGCGCCCAGAAGTAAGGAGGACTGAGCCATGAACCTCGACTACGAAGTCCTCAAGCTCGTTTGGTGGCTGTTGGTCGGTGTGCTCTTCATCGGCTTTGCCGTGACCGACGGTATGGACATGGGGGTCGGCACCCTGCTCCCCTTCCTGGGTAAGAATGACAAGGAGCGACGGGTCATCATCAACACGGTCGGTCCCCATTGGGACGGCAACCAGGTGTGGCTGATCACCGCCGGCGGGGCCATCTTCGCAGCCTGGCCCATCGTCTACGCGACGGCCTTCTCGGGCTTCTATTTCGCGATGCTTCTGGCCCTGTTCGCACTCTTCTTCAGGCCCGTCGGCTTCGACTACCGCAGCAAGATCGCCGATCCGCGCTGGCGTAGCGCCTGGGACTGGGGCCTGTTCGTGGGCGGGGCCGTGCCCGCGTTGGTATTCGGTATCGCCTTCGGTAACCTGCTGGAGGGTGTGCCCTTTCACCTCGACGACCTGCTGCGCTCTTACTACACGGGGAGCTTCTTCGCCCTGCTCAACCCATTCGCTCTGTTGGCGGGGCTGGTCAGCCTGGGGATGCTCACTATGCACGGGGCCATCTGGCTGCAGGTCCGTACTGCCGACCCGATCGCCTCCCGCGCCAAGGTGTGGGCCAAGTGGACCGGACTGGGCACCATCGCCGCCTTCGCCCTGGCCGGACTCTGGCTGAGCTTCGGCATCGAGGGCTTCCGGGTCGTCTCCATGCCCCCTCCGGACGCCATTCCGAATCCCCTGGGCAAGGAAGTGGTGCAGGAGGCGGGCGCCTGGCTCGCCAACTACGGAGCCCACCCCTGGACCATCGCTTTCCCCGTACTGGGATTCGCCGGTCTCGGGTTGGCAATCCTGCTGTCCATGTCCGAGCGCCCGGGCCTGGGTTTGGTCCTGAGCGGCCTGGGTATCGCGGGGATCATCCTGACCGCCGGCGCGGCCATGTTCCCCTTCATCCTGCCCAGCAGCACAAATCCGGGCGACAGCCTGATCGCCTGGGACGCGACCTCCAGCCACCTGACGCTGACGGTGATGTTCTGGGCCGCCGTGGTCTTCGTGCCCATCATCCTCGGCTACACCACCTGGACCTACTCCAAGATGTGGCGGCGGGTGACGGTGGAGGAGATCGAGGCCAACGATCACTTGGCGTATTGACTGCGAGGGAGGGAAGAGGAGCTGCCTTCCTACATTATCAGCCCGGGAGATAGGACCCGGAGCCAGGGATAGGACGGTGTCCGGAAACCATGCTCGAAACCGAGCCCAACGATCATGGGGCGAGTCGAGACACCCCGGAGATATGAAAAGTCGTTTCGCCCCTGATCGTTCCATCACCCCGGCCCTCTCCCATAAAGGGAGAGGGGGAGAGTCGGTGCGCCTCCGGCGCGTACTTTCACGGTAACTTTGGGAGCTTCCAACCATGTGGTATTTCGCCTGGATACTCGGTGTCCTGCTGGCCATCGCCTTCGGCATCATCAACGTTCTATGGTATGAGGCCGAGCACTGCCTCGGTGCGAGCGACGACTGACGAGCTCTTAACCAGATGGCGTTGCGCGGCGGAGAAAATCATGTCCCTGAATGAGGTCAAATACCCCCTCGACATCGGTGTCCTCGATCGGCTGCGGATCCTCTGCATCTCCGAGACCGGCTGGTTCGACACCCAGCAGCTGTTCGACGATATCCGGGACGCGGGGGGTGTGGACGTCGACCAGTACGGGATTCCCTGGCCGCCGTTCGGAGAGCTGCATGCCGATAACGCCGGTGGCTTTTCGGCCCTGCTGGAAGCGGAGACGGCGGATGGGGAGCTTCATCGAATCTTGTTCGACACCGGCTGGGGTCCAGCCTGGATGGATCGCCGCTTTGCAGAGGAAGGTATCGATCGCCTCCTGCAGGATGGCCGGATCGAGGCCCTGGTGATCAGCCACGAGCATTTCGATCACTTCTGGGGGATCGGATCGACCCTCCGCCATTGCCCCGATATCACCCTGTACATTCCAGAGAGCTTCAGTCAGCACGGTCTGGCGTTTATCAAGGACCAGGGACACGTCGGCACATTGATCAGGGTCCCTACTCAACAGCCCCTGGTTCTGCTCCCTGGTCTGGCGGTGGTCAACTTCCCGATGCACACTCTCTTGCGGGTGGATGGCGAAAATGCACTCTACGCCCACATCAGGGATCGGGGTATGGCGATGGTGACCGGCTGCGGACATGGTGGAGTGCTGAATCTGCTGGACTACGCCCGCCACAATCTCCAGGGCGGAGACCGCATCTTCGCCCTTTACGGGGGATTGCACATCGCCCCCTTAGAGGACTGGGACGAGTCGCGCGACCGAATCGTCGAGTCCTTGGGCGAATACGGAATCGTCAAGCTGGCCTGCAATCACTGCACAGGTCGCCGGGCCGTGGAGAAGATGCTCGAAGCCGGTCTGCCGGTGGTGCGGGGCACGGCCTCCAACGGCTCGCAGCACGAGCTGTTCGTGGGGAACGGAGATCAGGTGGACCTGAGCTGAG
>CAYYHR010000162.1:0-7851 GCA_964471705.1 uncultured Chromatiaceae bacterium | reverse complement strand
GCGGTCTGACAGCACGGAAAATCCCGGCATTCCGTACCGGGGGGTAAACGGTTACATGAGCGACAACTCCTTCAACACTACCTTCGGTCCCTCCACCCCCGGTGCTCTGAACCTGGTCTCCGGCCAGACCTGGGGTGCGATATCCACCGACCCAAAGAATGATACATACGGTGTCGTGCATCCGGATCCCACCACAAATATCGGCACGGTCATCAACGACCCCGACCCTACCTTCGACGACTGCTCCAACAACAACCAAACAACGGCGTACGCTACCGTGTCCATGACGGTTGGCAAGAACGTCGGCGATCTGCTGACCGGCAAGGGGATCACCTGGGGCTGGTTCGAGGGTGGCTTCAAGCCAACGAGCTGGAACGGCCAGACGGCGGTCTGTGGTGCTGAGCACCCGAACATCGGTGGCGCCATGGTCACGGACTACATCCCGCACCACGAGCCCTTCCAATACTACGAGTCCACATCCAATCCCCATCACCTCCCTCCCACCTCGGCGGCGATGATCGGAAAGCAGGACCAGGCCAACCACCAGTACGACATGGAGGATTTCTGGGACGCGGTGGACGCCGGCAACCTGCCCGCAGTCAGCTTCCTCAAGGCACCGGCCTATCAGGATGGACACGCCGGCTATTCCGATCCGCTGGATGAGCAGACCTTCCTGGTGAATACCATCAACCAGCTGCAGAAGACGAGGAAGTGGGCAAGTACCGCCGTCATCATCGCCTACGACGATTCCGACGGGTGGTATGACCACGTCAGGGGACCCATCGTCAGCCCATCCAACGATCCGGATCACGACGCCCTTGTCGAGGGCAGCTGCGGCGGTAAAAAAGCCGACGGACTCTACCAAGACCGCTGTGGTTATGGTCCGCGTCTGCCCCTGCTGGTGATCTCGCCCTGGGCGCGCCGGAATTTTGTGGACTACACCGTCACCGACCAGTCCTCCATCCTGCGTTTCATCGAGGACAACTGGGATTTGGGCCGCATCGGCAACGATTCCTTCGATGCCAAGGCGGGAGTCCTGGACAACATGTTCGACTTCGACCGTCCGCGAGCCTCCTTCCGTTTGTTCCTCGATCCGGACACTGGCACCGTTAAGGGCAAGGGGCAGATTTAGCTCTGAGCTCGACCGGCTAGAGGAAGCTCGACATCCCTGGCTTTGCGCTTGGGAAACCCCAAGGATGGGGTTTTTCGCACCAATCCGCTCTACTCCCCTGACACCTCCCATCCCCGCTCGCCTCCGTCCTCGCCCAGGATATAGACCAGGTCCAGCTCGACGCTGTCGAACGGCGGGATACGCGCACGGTTCTCGCCCGAGATGGTCTTCACCACTCGGTAGCTGTCGCCATCGAGCTGATGGGGGATCAGCACCCGATCTTCCGGCCAGATCAGCCAGTAGAACGGAACCCGATGGCGCTGCAGCAGCAGGAACAGCTGCAGCGTGTCCTTGCGCTCATGGCCGGGAGAAACAATCTCGCAAACCCAATCCGGTGCCATCTCGATGACGCCGTGGGGACGCTCCGGCATCCGCTCCTTGCGCCAGCCCGCGATATCGTGGCTCGGACACTGGTGCCGCTCGTAGCTGACGCTGACCTCGGTAATGATCCACCAGCCCCCCGGCCCGGATTTGCGATCGAACGGCCCTAGCTCGATGGACGCGCGGCTCTGCACCACACCATGCTCAGAGCGCGCCATCGGCCGCCGCACGATCTCGCCGTCGATCAGCTCGACCCGCTCCTCGGTGCTCTCCATCAGATCTTCCAGGGTCTTGAGCTTGTAGGCTTCCATCGATTCGATAGCTCACCGTTGTTGGTCGATTAAGGGAATGCTAGATCTACACCGCCCAGGTGTCCAAAAGTCGTGGTAGGTCGGCATTCCTACGTCGACACGGGCAACCCGGAGCAGACGGCAGCAAAGGATTTCCTATCTGTGAATGATCTTGATCATGTCGCACAAGCACGTCTGGGTCCTCGCCGATCCGAGCCGATCACGCTTGGAGACCACATCCCGCGACAGACTCTTCGCGCTGGCAAGCTCCGCCTTGGTTATAGGCAGCACCTAGGCGAGAGGGTCCCTCGCGATCGTCCAATCGGTCATAATCGAGCCGAGCCGCACCGTAGCGTCAGCCTGGACCGAGCGCAGCATGGACAAGCTCGAACGCATCTTCGATCTGCACAAGATCCTGTCCGCCCGCCGCAATCCCTTTCCCTTCTCAACCCTGTAAAGAAAATCTCGAATGCGCAGAATCCACCGTGCGCCGTTTCATCGGCAAGCTTCGCGACGAGCTGGGCACACCTCTGATATACGACCGCCGTGCCCGCGGCTGGCACTCTGACTGCACTCCTGGCGAGCATCCCTTCGAGCTGCCGGGACTCTGGCTCAACGCCTCAGAGCTGTACGCCCTGCTGGCCACCCATCAACTCTTGTCGCGGGTCGAGCCCGGCCTTATCACCGAGGACATCGCACCCCTGGTCGAGCGCATGAAAAGCATCCTGCGCACCAAGCGCATTGGCAGCGGCGCAAGCTGCGAATCCGGTAATTTCTCAATATCTCAGGGCACCGCGCTCGCTGCTGCTGCGGCGCGCTCGCGGATGAGGTGGAGATGCCGAGCTTGCGGCAGGTCTTCTTCAAGCTGGCGAATCCGTCGCGACAGCGTTTGCCAAGCTCACTGCGGGTGTCGCCGCTGATCTTGCGCCACTTCAGATAGCCACGGATATCGCCTTCGCTACCATTGGCCCTCGATACCCAGTCCGAGGAGGCGCGCGAAAGAGAGTCGATCACGGATCTGGGACTCGACCTGCTTGTCACCAAGTCTTCTGCTATGCCATCGCCCGCGGACACGCCGAGCGCGACCCTTCGGGCGAACTGCGGGATACGTTGACCCCGGTGAAGGGCGAGCACTTCAGAAGTAGGAGATCCAGCGGTAGTTGCCGTCGGAGACCTTTTCCTGCTTACTCACCCCAGGCAAGCCGAACGGCTGGCAACGGTCGCCCTTGACCTCATTGTCGTTGACCTTGTCGATGTTGTAGGGAGGATTAGCCATGACGAAGTCGGCCTTCACCAACTAGCGCCTGGGCATCTCGCCGGCGGTCTTGGCGACGTAGTAGCAGTTGGCGACGTGGCGCAGGAAGATCACGCCCAGCACCGGCATGGCGTACACGAGGTCAGCATGGAGTTGGCGCGGAGCTGGTCTGAGACATCCCAGAGGCTGGATTCGGTCTGTTCGGTGTACAGATCGACAGCGAGCTCGAGCAGGGCCTTGTCCGACGCAACACAACGCCACACCGTGCGCCTACTGGAAGAGAGCTACACGAAACGCATGGAAAGGTCGACAGATTCGACGTCCTTTGTGAGATCGCCGACGGAGATGTCGTCCACGCCCGTCTCGGCAATGTCGCGAACGGTTTCCAGGGTAACGCCCCCGGATGCCTCCAGACGGGCCTTCCCGGCGACCAGGTCCACGGCGCTGCGCAGTTGGTCGAGATCGAAATTGTCGAGCAGAAGGTGGGTGGCACCTGCGCTCAGGGCCTCCTGCACCTCAGCGATGCTCTCTACTTCGATCTCCACCGGCAGGCCATCGGCGACCCGGAATGCTGCCTCCAGCGCGGCGGTGATGGAGCCTGCCGCCAGGATATGGTTCTCCTTGATCAGGAGGGCATCGAACAGGCCCATGCGGTGGTTGTGGCAGCCCCCGCAGCGCACGGCGTATTTCTGCTGTATCCGCAAACCGGGGATGGTCTTGCGGGTGTCGAGCAGACGCACAGGAAGGCCGGCCACCGCGTCGGCGTAGCGCCGTGCGCGGGTCGCCGTGCCCGAGAGGGTCTGCAGGTAGTTCATGGCCGTGCGCTCGCCGGTCAGCAGCGCCCGGGTGGAGCCGCTCAGCCGGCACAGGAGTTGGCCGGGCTCGGCACGCTCCCCGTCCGCCAGTTGCCACTCGATGAGAATCCCGGGGTCGAGCCGGCGGAAGACCTCCTCGAGCCAGGCCCGACCGCACAGGATCGCGCCCTCCCTGGTGATGAGCTCGACGCGGGATTGTTGATCAGCGGGCAGCAGGGCGGCCGTACGGTCGCCGCCCTCGCCCAGATCTTCCGCCAGGACCGCCCTGACCTGTTGCTCGATGAGCACTCGCTCGGGCAAAGTCTTTTCCAGCTCTGCCGGAAGATCGGCCTGTGTCGCCGTCGCTTTCATCCGCTCGCATCCCCGTCGATTCTTAGGCGATTGCCGGAAAAGAATATACCAGAATGCGCAGGATTTTCGTTCGTCTTCAAGGAGCGGCAACAGGCGCATAGCAGGGCTATGTAACTGTTGTCGCGACGCGGAAGACGGGCGAAAAGACAAGCAGGCTGGTATATTTTTTGACAGAAATCGCCTTAAGTACCGGACGCGGTCTCGCGGTTCTCGGATTCGACGGAAGTTGCCATTTCCGCACCGAGGGGAAAGAATTCCCGGATTCGGACTTTCCGTATCCCGCTTTCCGCATTTGAAGAAATCCTGGAAGGGCAAGGATACGGAAAGAATATTGTACAGGCACACGGATTCCTCCGCGGTAGGTCGATGAACACCCGCACGCTCGAGCTGCTGAGACCACTCTTGGAGAGCATCAAGGACCTCCTGCCCATCGTCGGGGTGATCACCTTCTTCCAGCTCTTTGTGCTCGGTCAGCCCATCCCGAATCTGCTGGAGCTCCTGTGGGGCACCCTTCTGGTGGTGGTCGGACTCACCCTCTTCGTCCAGGGGCTGGAGCTCGGACTCTTCCCCCTCGGCGAGAACATGGCCTGGGACTTCGCCGCCAAGGGCAGCGTGCTATGGCTTCTGCTGTTCGCCTTCGCCCTCGGTTTCGGGACCACGGTCGCCGAGCCTGCCCTGATCGCCATCGCCGAGGAGGCCGCCGAGGTGGCGGCGCGCGGCGGGATGATCCTCGACGCCCCGGACGCCCGGGAGGCTTATGCCGAAGGACTGCGCTACACGGTCGCCTTCTCCGTGGGTCTCGCCATCGTCATCGGGGTCCTGCGCATCCTGCGCGGCTGGCCGATCCAGTATCTGATCATCTGCGGCTACATCGGTGTGGTCATCATGACGGCCTTCGCGCCCAAGGAGATCATCGGAATCGCCTATGATTCGGGCGGCGTGACCACGTCCACGATCACCGTCCCCCTGGTGACGGCATTGGGCGTCGGGCTCGCCTCGAGCATCGAGGGTCGCAATCCCATGGTCGACGGTTTCGGGCTCATCGCGTTCGCCTCCCTGACGCCCATGATCTTCGTCATGGCCTATGGAATCGCCCTGTGACCGAGCATCTGATCTCCCTATGGACCTCTCTGCTGTCGACCTTCGGAGATATTCTGCCCATCATCGGTATCCTGGTGGGCTTCCAGGTACTGATCCTGCGCCGCAAGATCCCCAATCTGAAACGGGTGCTGCTGGGCTTCCTGCTGGTCCTACTGGGCCTGGCCCTTTTCCTGGAAGGCCTGGAGCGCGCCCTCTTCCCCCTGGGCAAGCTCATGGCCGAGCAGTTGACCGCACCCGAATTCCTCGGCCTGAGCAGGGCGGAAGCCTCTGTCAGCATGCACTGGCGAGAGTTCGTCTGGGTCTACCTCTTCGCCCTTGCCATCGGTTTCTCCACCACCATCGCGGAGCCTTCGCTCATCGCCGTAGCCATCAAGGCCCACAAGGTATCTGGCGGCACCATCAACCCCTGGGGACTGCGGATCGCCGTGGCCATCGGGGTGGCCATCGGGATCGCGCTCGGCACCTACCGCATCGTTACCGGAACCCCGCTGCAATACTATGTCATCACGGGTTACCTGTTCGTCCTGGCGCAAACCTGGTTTGCACCGCGGTCGATCATCGCGCTGGCCTACGATTCAGGTGGCGTCACCACGTCCACGGTCACGGTCCCCCTGGTGGCGGCACTGGGGCTGGGGCTCTCGAGCAGCATCCCGGGGCGTACGCCGCTCCTCGACGGCTTCGGACTCATTGCCTTTGCCAGCCTCTTTCCCATCATGACGGTGCTCGGCTACGCACAGCTCAGCGAGGGCATCGCCAGACGCCGATCCGGAAACGAATCCTGACCTGAAAGAGAAAGCGCTCATGCACTTCAAGCTCATCTTGGCATTCGTCGAAGACACCGAGACCCGGGCGGTCCTGGAGGCCGCGCGCAACGCCGGGGCAACAGGCTCCACCGTCATCACCCAGGCCCGGGGGGAGGGGGTGGAAAAGTCGAAGACCTTCTTCGGGCTGACGCTGGAGACCCAACGCGACGTCATCCTGCTGCTGGTGGAGGAGCACATGAGCCGCAGCATCCTGGAGACCATCGCCAAGGCCGGCCACTTCGATGAAAAGCCGGGGCACGGCATCGCCATCCAGGTGGATGTGGAGGACGCCGTGGGCGTCAGCCACCAGGTCCAGAAGCTCTTCGAGACCGTGAAAGAGGAGATCTGAGCATGAACGACAAGAAGATCATCCGCGTTCGCGACGTCATGAAGACCAGGTTCGACACGGTGGACGGCACGGACACGGTAGCACAAGCCCTGGACACCATGGCCCACGTGGAGACCAAGACCCTGATCGTCAGGAAGCGACACGTGGACGATACCATCGGCATCGTGGTCCTGGCTGACATTTCCCGGCAGGTGCTGGCCAAGGACCGTGCACCGGACCGGGTCAACATCTACGAGATCATGTCCAAGCCCGTCCTGACCGTGAGCCCTGATATGGACATCCGTCACTGCGCACGCCTGTTCGCCCGCTTCGGGCTGGCCCGGGGTCCCGTGGTGGAAGACGGCGAGGTGATCGGGGTCGTCAGCCTCACCGACATGGTCGTGAAGGGCATGGTGCCCTATCTGTGAAGGGGGTCCACGCGGGAGCCGGGGGCAAGGGCTCTGCGACGGGATTTCGCGGTCCAGACACCGGCAACCGGCCCGGGGCAGGCATACGCAAGCACAATGCCAGGAAGTGTGCCCTGCCCCGCCGGTAAAGGATGAGCCGGAGGATCTCTCCTGAGCAGGTCCGGAGGCTGGCTGCCGCAGGCCCGGCACGCGCCGTCCCCGAACTGGGACGAGCGTCCACCGGAGGCGATCGTGGACCTGCTGGTGATTCACGGCATCTGCCTGCCCCCCGGGGAATTCGGCGGTCCCTGGATCGATGACCTGTTCAACAACCGCATCGACCCGCAAGCCCACCCCTATTTTCGAGCGATCGCCGATCAGCGCGTATCCGCCCACCTGCTCATCCGGCGCGACGGTGAGCTGATCCAGTACGTCGATCTGCACAAGCGCGCATGGCACGCCGGAGCCTCGAGCTTCGCGGGCCGCCCCAGGTGCAACGACTACTCCGTCGGGATCGAGCTGGAGGGTGCGGATCGGGTCCCCTACGAAGAGGTGCAGTACCGAGTGCTGGCACAGGCGACCGAGGAGGTACGCTCGCGTTTCCCGGCCATCGGCTCGGCGCGCATCGTCGGCCACAGCGACATCGCACCCGGGCGCAAGACGGACCCGGGGCCCGCCTTCGACTGGGGCTACTTTCGCAGGCTTTCCAAGACCTAGCGGGGCTGTACCTCAGACCAACGAGTCATGTAGATCGCTTTCGATATCGATATCGATATCGCTATCGGGAAAACCCGCAAGAAATCCGATTCCGATTCCGATATCGACCCCGAACGGAGAGAAGAATGCTGCACCGCAAGAATTTGACTTATCTGTAAAGGTTTCGTGCCCTCAAAGTTTCAAGAGCGACAGAAGCGCCTCGCCGCCACGGTAATCCCCCGAGCAAGCGTCCGCCCCCGCGCGCTATGCTATTTCCTTTTTCCAATTCCCGATGTGGAGTCACCCCATGGCG
>CAYYHR010000161.1:0-7856 GCA_964471705.1 uncultured Chromatiaceae bacterium | reverse complement strand
GACGCGGGCTGGCGGGAAAAAAGTGCCAAATTCCGGGGGTAAAATCCGCCTTGGGAGGTCAGGCCAACGAAGCCGAAGGCACGGCCGGGCAGGTCCAGGTCCGGCACCAGCTCCAGCAGGCTCTCGTAGACGCTACCCAGCTCCTCGGGGCCCATGTTGCGGTAGTCCACCGGTGCCAGGTTACCGTCGTGGCGGCTCCAGCGCAGGGCGGCCAGGGCTGCAAGCCAGTGGGCGTTGTCCAGGCCGGCTTCGTCGAGGTCGGGGCACTGGGTCTCTGCGAACAGTCCGCCGAGGGCCGGCAGCGCCAAGCGGGGCTCACCGCCAGCGAGGCCATTGAAGACAATGCGGGCGGCTTGCCAGAGGTCGTCATGTTGATTGCGCGGGCGGAGCTTGAGGCAGTAATCGCGCAGACGCGCCATCGAATAGCCCTGGGCATAGGCCTCACGAGCGCGCCGGGCCATGGGGCTTTCGTCGGTGGGATGCAGCAGGCCGCGCTCCTCAACGCTGAACAGGAACAGCAGGCGGTAGATCAGGCGCAGCAGTTGCTGGAAATAGGTGTCCTTGTCGAGGGCGCCGTCGTGCAAGGCCTGGCGCAGTTCTTGGTTGCCGAGATGGGCGAGAAAGCCACTGCCGAGGGTGATCAGCGCGTCGGTGACCCCGGCCCGCAGGCCTTCGCGCGCCCGGGTGCCTTCCTCGTTGCCCGCCTCGCGCCAGCGCTCCCAGATGGACGTTGTCGGCTCGGCATTACCTGGGTCGGGGGCGGCGCGACTGGCGTGCAGCAGGCGCCAGGCCATAGCGAATTCGGCATAGCGTTGGCTGGCCAGCACGTCCTGGAGATCGATCTCAAGGAAGCTGGGCCGAGTCAGAGTCGCGGCGTCGCGCAGCAGGCGGATCTGGCGGCCGTTGCTGACCAGGGCCCAGAGATGATCAGGGCTGGCGTTGAGGCATTCCTGGGCCATTTGAAAAGCGGATTTGCGGCGGCTGCCGCTGCCCTCGATCGCGAAGCATTCCTGGGGCTCGTCGAGACCCGCCCGGTGGGACGCTATGACGATGGGCAGATTGCCGGCCAGGGCCGTGACCGGATAGCGGCGCTCGCCGACGGTGATGCCTCTGATCCGTTCGATGCGTTGATAGCCGAGGGCGTGGCGCAGGAGATCGATGACGAAGTGCTCGGTGATCGCGGCGGCGTCCAGGTCGGTACGGTCCAGTTGCGCCTCGAACGGCCGCCATTGGGCTACGGCGATCTGGAAGGCGCGGCCAATCTCGTCCTTGAGCTCGAGACCGGGCGGCAACTGGTAGTCGGCTTTGCTCTGATGCCGGGCCTGACCCAGCGCCGCCTTTTCCAATTGATCCGGCAGGAACAGCCCGCCCTCCAGGCGGATGCTGGGCAGGCTCAGGACGACCCGGTGCTTGTGGATTCGCTTCATGCCGGCATCCCTCAGAGGCTATCGGGCAACAGCACGTAGACGCCGATCAGGTCCACCGGCAGGCAGGGGCTGACACTGTACTGGCCCACGTCGCGCGCGGCCTCCCGGACTCGCCGGTGATCCTCCAGCAGGGCTTGGGCGCGTTGTTTGGCCAGTGTTTCGAGGCGCGCGGTCTGCCCATGCAGGAAGTCGAGGGCGGCGTTCAGCTCCCGCTCGACCTGCGCTTGGGGCAGGTTGCCGGTCGGCACGCACTCCAGCAGCCGGCCCGTCGCCTCGTCCGCCAGCCACGCGAGGTTGGTGCGACCCTTGACGGCCAGGGTCAGGGTCTCCTCGGCCATGAGCTGGAACGGCTCGCGGCGGCGCACGTAGCTGAGCTGATGGCGCAGGCGCAACAGGTAGAGAGTGGTGACCATGTCCACCGCGTCGGTCAGGGTCACGGCGCAGCGGGCCGCGAGCCGGGTCTCGCCGCGCAGGCTTTCTTCGAGCAGGTGTTCGGCGAGCAGGGTCACCAGCGGGTGGCTACGGTGCAGGTCGTCGAAGTCCAGGGTCTGGGGCTGGTCGAGCCCGTCATCGGCGAGGCGCTGGCGCAGGGCCTCGGGCAGGTGCTGGGGCAGGAAGCGGAAACGATTGGCCTTGGCCTGCCGCCGAATTGGCTCGAGCGGGGCGTTGAGGCGGGCGCAGGCGCTGTGAACGAAGCGCTGCACGTCGGCGGCGGAGCCGAGGGCGTCTTGCTGGCGCTGCCACTCCGGCATGATCTCGTCGGGGCGGATGCGGCGCTGGGCGAAGACGGTGCGATTGGCCTTGGCGCTCTCCAGGGCATCGCGCCAGTCGGCCTCCAGGGGGGCGAGGATGCGCTCGGGCTCGCCGAAATCGAATGCCATTTGCTGAGGTCCCTGGCGCCGCTCGGTGCGCTTGATCAGCGCGGCCTTGACCAGGGCCTGGTTGATGCGCTGCGCGTCCTCGGGCATCGGCACTAGGACGCCGAGCTCCTTCTGGATGGCCTCGCCCTTGCGCAGGATGACGTTGAGGATGAAGCCGTCGACCGGGTTGTCCTGGCCGTAGAGCATCGTGCAACGCACCTCGGGGGCACGCTGGCCGAAACGGTCCACGCGACCCTCGCGCTGCTCATGGCGGGTGGGGTTCCAGGCCAGGTCGTAGTGGACGACCGCGGTGAACAGGTGCTGGAGGTTGACGCCCTCAGAGAGGCAGTCGGTGGCTACCAGAACGCGACGCTCGGCGTCCTCCATGGACTCGATCCGGTCGCGACGTTCCTCTGGCGTGAGCTCACCGGTAACGACTTCTATCTCGGTGTCGGCGAGATGGGCGCGCAGATGCTCGCCAACGTAGTGCGCAGTGGCCACGTAGCGACAGAAGACAACCGGGTTATAGCCGTCGGCGACGAGTTGGGTCAGGTGCTGGAGCAGGATCGCGAGCTTGGGGTCGCCCTTGCGACCAGAGAGCTGATGGGCCTGGTCGATGAGCCCTTGCAGGCGGCTGACCTTCTCGATCTGGGCCGGGGGCTCCAGGTCGCTGGTCTTGAGGTCATCGGCCTCGCCATCGTAGAGACGCTCGTCGCTGAGTAGATGTTCGTTGGGCAGGTCGTCATCGACAAGGGCGTTTTCGAGTCGGGTGGTCAGCGCCTTGGCGGCCGCGGCGGGAGAAGATGCGACGCAGCGCAACAGGGCCAGGGTGGCGTACCAGATCAGGCGGGCGCCTCCGGCGTCCTGGCGCTCCACCTGCTCGGCGATCTCGGTGCAGTAGTCCTGCACCTGGTCGAAGAAGCTGCCCCATGCACCGCTCAGTTGGTAGGTGATCTCGGTCTTCATCCGACGTGGGAAGCCGTGACCGTCCTTTGTCTCGGCCTGCCAGTCGATGATGTCCTTGCGTCGGCGCTGGACGAAATGACGTGCCAGGCGCTGGCGCAGGGGATCGTCTGCACGGGTCTTGCCTTGCAGGGCCAGGAACTCAGGGTCGAGCAGCGACAGCAGGTTGTAGAAGGCGGTCTCGTCGCCGGAATGGGGCGTGGCCGTGAGCATGAGCAGGTGGCGCTCGGGGTCCCGGACCAGGCGTTGCAGGAGCTCGAAACGCAGTTGTTTGCCGCGGCCGGTGGCGGTGCAGGTGTGGGCCTCGTCGACGACGATGCACTCGGGGGCGATCGACAGGAAGTGCTCGCGGTGGCGTTCGCTCTTGATGTAGTCCAGGCTGACGACGATCACCGGATGGTGATCGAAGAGGGTCATGCCGTGGGGCAGGTTGCGCTCGAGACGTGCCGCAGAGGCTGAGGTGAGCGTCGCGGTTTGGAGGTTGAAACGCGTTTCCAGCTCGGCCTGCCATTGTTCGACCAGATGCGGCGGGCAGAGGACGGCAAGGCGGCGGACCTCGCCGCGGTCCATCAGCTCACGGACGATGACTCCGGCCTCGATGGTCTTGCCGATGCCGACGTCGTCGGCGATCAGGAGCCGGACCGTGGTCAGGCGCAGGGCCATCAGCAGGGGCACGAGCTGATAGGCGCGGGGCTCCACGGCAATGTTGCCGAAGGACCTGAACGGACCGGCGCCGGCGCGCAGCTTGAGCCGCAAGGCATCGCGCAGCAGCAGGGCAGCCGCGTGGTTCCCGGCCTGGCTGGGCTCCGGCCAGGCGAAGGTGGCGGACTGCACGGGCTGCAACTCAAGGTCCGGAATCAGAGCGACGATATCGTCATCGCTGCCGCCGAGGGGCCGCAATCGAAGCCAATCGATGTCGCTGCCGGCTTGAACTACCCATTTGCGGCCTCGGGCGACCACGAGGTTGCCTGGGTGGAACCGCGATTCCATTGGCGTCATGCGGATGCTCCAAAGACGTCGGCGTGTTGTTCGAATTGCGCGTCCCAGTTGGCCGGGTCCGAGAAGTCCAGTGGGCTCCAGCCCTTGTCGGTCAGCGCGGCGATGACTTCGGGCGGCACGGGTTCAAGGAACACTAGAGTACGCGCACCCTTGTACTGGCCGGCGGCGACTGCCGCGCCGTTCTGCACTGCCACCGAGGTGGCGTCCGGTCGCTTCATGCCGCGTGCTTCGATGGCGGCGAGCCAGGCTTCTAGAGGGCCATCGGCGGATGTTCCGATGGCGTGGTCGACGGTCTCAGGTCGCAATCTTGTCACCTGGGCGTTGGCCAAAGAAACCAGCAGGCGCAGGGCGTCGGGGTCGCGACGATTGATGGCCTCGTGATCGGGCTGGTTGTAGTAGGACAGCAGGCACTGGTAACAACCGGCTTCACAGACGCGGCTGCCGTGCTTGTCCTTCTGTTCGAGGGCGTCGAGCTGCGCCAGGTCCCAAGTGTCATCGGGCCGCGTGAAGTGCATCAGCTGCAGTGCGTTCGACGCCGCCATGGCCAAACTCTCGGGCTCATTGGCGAGACGGGTCAGCACCCCTGCGCCGCCCTCGGCGGCCTCGTAGAACAGGATGCCCTTGCGTTCGTCTTGCTTCGGCAGCGGCTCGGCGACCAGCTCGGATTCTTCGATCTGGAAGGTCATCTCGATGCCACGCTTGAGCGCAGCCTGAACGGTAGCCATGGCATCCGGCGACAAACTCCCGTCTGGCGTCAATATCAGCAGGTTCCGGTGATCCTCGACGAAGGGGACGATGCGTTGGTTCGGCACCTTGTCCAGCATCGGGTCATCGTTGTCCGTCGCATTGCCGGCATCCGGGTCGTCCTGCTTGCTCCAGGTGCCGGTAATGGGATTGATGTAGAAGCCCAGCTGGTTTTTGTCCTTGCGCCGCCTCCAACCGCGGTTGATGCGCCAGATGCGAGCCGAGGGGGCGTAGGTCAGGTACGCCAACACTTCTCCCCCCTGGTGCACCTCGGCGTGATGCTTCTGGATTTTGTTGTCCGGGCCGGGCATGAAACGATAGGTGGTCTGCAATTCGAAACCCTGTCGCTGACGCTCCTCGTCGTTGATGGAGATGCGCTCGGTGGCGATCGTTTCCACGGTCTCTATGCGGTAGAGCTCTTTCACCCAGTCGCTCTCGGTCAACGGGACACCGCAGTTCTCACAGTTGTTAACGCCCTGGGTATCGTTCGCGCTCTCACCGATATGGCCGTAGCCGCATTGGCTGCACACCAGCGATGAAAGGGTCGCGAGCTGACTGTTACCGGATACATGATCGGCCGTTCCGACATTGAGCTTGGCGCGGATGACACGATAGGTACGACCCTGGTGATAGATCAGACTGCGCGGTCCGAACTCCGACAGGGCCAGGAAACGCGGGCGACTGACCATACTGCCTTCGTCGTCCTTCGCGTTCGAGCTCTTGCCGCCCCGGGCCGGGATCCAGGCCATCAGCGGCAGTCGGGGGAAGTTGTAACCAGGCAGGAAGCCTTGACTCGCGAGATAGCGATAGGTGTAGAAGTCGGAGCTCTGGGTGTTGCCGCTCTTGAGGAGCACGGCATACTGGCGTGCTGCATCCCCATAGCGCCGCTGGGCGTTTGCGCGATCGCGAGGGGCCGTGACATGGCTCTTGACGATCTGATCCGCCATGTCCATCTGGGCGCGGGTTGCTTCGAACAGGGCACGCCAGCGATCCAGGGTGAGGGAAAGGGCCGCAGGCGACGCCTTGATCACGTCCGTCACGTAGGCGTCAGAAAACCAGTCGCTCTTCCCGAGGTCGTCGGTGAGCTGGCTGATGACGGCCTCGGCGGACTGTTGGGCTCGATCGATGACCGCAGTGTCCGACAAACGGTCCCAGAGCTCTTGTTGCAGCGGCTTGCCGTCCTCTTCGAGGTCGAGCATCGGCGCGATGCTACTATCCAGCTGCACCTGGGCGCAGGCCAGCCAAACCGCGTGGAGGTGGCTCTCGACCAGGTCGCGATTGGCCAGGTCCAGCGTCGGCGCCTTGACCACGCCGTGCACCATGGCATTTGCATGGTGGAAGAACCATTGGTCGTGGGGACTGAGGGCCGCGCAATAGGTGATCACCAGCGCCTGTTGCCCGGAGCGGCCTGCTCGACCGCTGCGCTGGGCATAGTTCGCCGGGGTTGGCGGTACGTTGCGCAGGTATACGGTGTTGAGGGCTGAGATGTCGACGCCCAACTCCATGGTCGGCGAGCAAAACATGACAGGTAGGCGTTCGAGCGGGGTGTCATGCCCCGGGCCTAATTCCCAATCCTGACGATCCTTTTCTGTATACCGGAATCGTTGCTCCAGAAGCTGTCTACGGTCAGAGTCCACTTGCGCGGTATGCTCCTGCGCCTCGAAGTCGTAGAGCGGGTGGTCATCCTGCCGCAGCAGCTCGGCCACATTTAGGTAGAGCTCGCGGAAAAAGCGGTTCACCTTGTCGCTTTCATCGATCAGTCTCCAGACCATTGCCGAGGCGTTCAGACGCCAGCCCGCCATGTCTGCCGTGACCGATTGGCGTTGCACGTAGCCGTAGTTCTCGGCGCGATCGAGAACGGCCTGCACCAAATCGACCAATGCCTGATCTTTCCAGGTGTTGATTTGATTCGCGAAGTCGGTCTCCTTCCAAAAGTCAGCGGACTTTACCCGTTTGAGCAACCGCGATCTGGGACCGCCGCTAACAAGGTCACTTCGCGGCTTGCCTTTGTGCTCGGGGAGCTTTCCGAGGATCAGCGAGCGGGAGGTCTCGAGGTTTTCATCGGCGGCGAAGGCCCATCGTTCATTAAGGTGCTGATAGGCATTGGTCCTGGCTTTGTCTTGCTCGACCGCATCGAGATAGCGCGATTGCAGACACAAGCCGCGGCGCATCTCGTCGAAGATCACCACGCACAGCAAGGCGCGGCTCAGCGGGCGAAGGATATCCAGGACTGCATGATCGGAGAACAGGCCATCCTCAGCGCTGAATTCGTCGAGTCCGCGATAGTCGATCTTCAGCAGCCCGAGTTGATCGAGGTTCGGGTTGTTGAACCGCCACCCGCGGCGCAGATCGCGGATCAGACGGTAGCCGATGATGAAGCGGAGGGTACGTTGCGCCTCTTGCCGAGCAAGGCCAATAAGCTTGGGGGTCTTGAGATATTCGAGCAGCGTGGAAATGTCCGTGCGATTGAACCGCAATGCCTTGAACACGGTGTCGGCGAGGTCCTCTTCGATGAGCTCACCGCCATTGTCCTGTAGCGCGCCGATCAGTCCTGATCTGAGGGTCAGGAGGAAAATGAAGTCGTTGAAGTGCCCCGCCTGCAAAGCAGCATCTTGGCGGTTGTCGACAAACCCCAACAGCTTGCGTGGATCAGGTAGGGCTTCACTGGCCTCGGTCTCGTTGAACAGATAGCGCAGGGCACTGAGGGTGAGCATCGTGGTCGCAGACGACCGCCCCTCACCCGACAAGCTCGACAGTCGGTTAATGTCCTTCCCCACTGCCTCGTGCACCTGCCCGCAATTGATGCAAAAGCGGAACTTGCCCGGGATGTACCAGTAGCTCTCGCCCTGGCCCAGTTCCCCTA
>CAYYHR010000160.1:0-7987 GCA_964471705.1 uncultured Chromatiaceae bacterium | reverse complement strand
CTCGTGATCCTGGTCTGGCCGGAGCTGGCCTTGTGGCTGGTCGCCGTGCTCTTGGGCGGGGGCCTCATTCTGAGCGGCATCACCGGACTGACGGCTCTGCGTGACGCAGGGGTGGTCAATCCACCCGTACTTCGAAAGGTCGCATTATGGGTGAGCATCGTGCTCGGGGTGCTGCTTGTTGTGACGGGGGCCTTCGGCTCTTCGATTCTGCTTGGCATGGTGCTCGGCGTCGCCCTGATCAACGCCGGCCTTCAGCAATGGCGTGAGGCAAACCTGCTGCTCTGAATCGGACGCGACACCGGGCACGACGCAGAGCTTCAAAGAACGGCAATGCAAAAGCTCTGACTCTATAGCACGGAAGACGACGAGGTGCCCCGAACCAATCGCTACACGCCCCTTGCCGAGCTGTCTGCCGTCGTCCTCGACACCGAGACGACCGGCCTCGACGTCTCCCATGACCGGATCGTCCAAATCGGCGCCGTGCGCGTGGAGCAGGGGCGGGTCCAGCCGAGCGAGACCTTCTCGACTGTTGCGCGAAACGCGGCGTGTCGCAGCCCGCTGGCGCCCACCGCATTTCCTCGACACCAAATTGCTCTACGCCGCGTTGATGGGTGACGCCAGCGAGCACACCCTCGACGATCTGGTGGCCACGCTGGGCATTGTCGTCGGACACCGCCATACGGCCCTGGATGATGCGCGCGCGACGGCCGAGGTCTTCACGCGCCTGATCCCGATGCTTGCAGCAAAGGGGATTCGCACCCTGGGGGAGGCGGAGGCCCATTCCAACGCCCAGATACGAATCCTCGAGCGTCAGGCCCGCGACGGCTGGTATGACGCGACAGCGGTTCGCCCCGAGGAGGCCTGGGTCGATGGCCGCGACCGGGAGGCGCTGGCACCACTCGATCCGTTCCTCTACCGTCACCGACTCCGCCACCTGATGCGGGCGCCGGTGCTGTTTCTGCCGCCCCATGCGACCGTCCACGAAGCGGCCCGGCGGATGGAGAGCGAGCAACGCAGCGTCGTCCTCGTCGGCGATGCCGCGACCGGGCAGGTCTGGGGGATAGTGACCGAGCGCGACCTGTTGCTGGCCCTGGCTCGCGAGGGTGGCACCTGCGCAGAGCGCCGGATCGAGGGCGTCATGACCGAGGCCGTCGTTTCCCTCCCCCAGGACGCCTTCCTTTATCGGGGGTTGGCCCGGATGCAGCGCGCCGGAATTCGCCACCTCGTCGTCACCGACCCGGCGAACCGGGCCGTCGGCACCGTGTCGGCCAAGATCTTCCTGCGCGAGCGGGCGAACCAGGCCATTCTACTCGGCGACGAGGTCTCCGAGGCCACCCGTCCTGCCGACCTGGCCCATGCCCGCGCACGGTTGCCGGTGGTGGCACGCGAGCTTCTCGCCAACGGCGTCGATGCCGTCGAGATCGCCCAGGTGCTGAGCTACGAGCTGCGCGAGCTGGTGGGTCGATCGGCCGTCCTCGCGGAATGGAAAATGGAAGAGGCGGGGGCCGGCCGGCCGCCGGTGCCCTACGCGATTCTCGTGCTCGGCTCGGGGGGGCGCGGAGAGAGTTTGTTGGTGGCGGAGCAGGACCATGCCCTGGTCTACGAGAGCGACGATTCGACGGGGGCCATCGATGCGTGGTTCTCCCGCTTCAGCGAGCACCTTGCCCGAATCGTCGATGCGAGCGGTATCAGCTACAGCCCGGGGGGAGTGATGGCCACCAATCCCGCCTGGCGTGGCAGTCTAAAACGGTGGCGCGGTCGCCTGCGCGATTGGAGAGGGCATCCGGATCGGGCGCTCGACGAGCAGGCGGATCTGATCTTCGACGGGCATCTCGCCTATGGCGACGCCGACCTGGACGCGGAGTTTCGTGTTGCCCTGGGGGAGGACGCCGACGGCAACCGCGCGCTCGCCAGGGTGTTTGCGAAGCCGGCGCTTGCCCCGGCGATTCCGCCGGACGCCGAGGATCGCCTGGACCTGAAACGTTACGGACTGTTGCCGGTGAGCTGCGCCGCGCGCGCCTTGGCACTCCATCTCGGGATTGCGGAGACCTCGACACCGGAGCGTCTCGCTGTCGCATGCTCGGCCGGTGCCATCACCGCCGCTGCGCGCGACCGCCTCGACGGGGTGCAGTCTCGCCTGAAAGGCTGGCTCCTGCGTCGACAATGCGACGACTTGGAGTCTGGTCGAGCCCCTGCAAACGTGATCGATGTCGCGAGCATGCCGGAGATCGAGCGCCAATCCCTCCGGGTCTGTCTCGACCAGATCCGCGCGCTTCCGGCGATCCTGGGTGCTGGACTCGGAGCACCGACTCGCTCGACCCCCGGTTCTCGAGGGGGCGCAGCGCCGGCCCCGACGTTGTCGTAGGCCTTCTTGATCAACTCGTCATCGTCGTTGCGCAGACGATCGATTAAACCCTGAATTTCTTACAACGGAGTCTCCATGCGTCCAATCCTGCGGATGCTGCTGATTGCATTGTTCAGCAGCTCCACCACGCTTGGGTCACAACAACTGGATCGGTATCGTGGCGATGGCGATCCCGCGCCCGACAATCCCACCAGTACCAGCAGCACAATTGATTTCGCGCGGGACGTGAAACCGATTCTGGACAAGCGCTGCGTCGTCTGCCACGCGTGCTACGATGCCCCCTGCCAGCTGAAGTTGACCGCCTACCAGGGCATCACCCGTGGCGCCAGCAAAGACGAGGTATACGACGGCGGCCGCCTGCTGGCAGCCAATCTGACACACCTGTTCGAAGACGCACACACCGATGCGCAGTGGCGCCAGAAGGGGTTTTTCCCGGTGTTGAATGAAGATGGCGACACCCCGGGCGCCAATATCGACAGCAGCGTCATGGCCCAGATGCTGTTGCTGAAGGCAGATCATCCGTTGCCGCACGCCGCCATCCTGCCGGCAAGCTTCGATCTCAGCATCGACCGCAACCAGCGGTGCACCACCTCGGAGGGCTTTCAAGCCTTCCGCGAGCGCTTTCCGCTCTGGGGCATGCCCTATGGGTTACCGGCGCTGTCGACAACCGAACGTCTGACCCTGCTGCGCTGGATCGGGGAAGGCGCGCCCGACAGCGGCCCAGCGCCCATTCCCGACCGCTTGGAGGGCGACATCCGATCCTGGGAGGCATTCTTCAACCAGGATTCGCTGAAGGCGCAGCTCATGAGCCGCTACATGTACGAGCATCTGTTCCTGGCTCATCTCTATTTTGAAGCCGGTAGCCACCCGATCTTTTTCCAGTTGGTCCGTTCCGCCACGCCACCCGGCCAACCGCTGCAACGCATCTCCACCCGCCGTCCGTTCGATGATCCCGGTGTCAAGCGTGTGTATTACCGGCTGATTCCGGAACCGGAGACCATCGTCGCCAAGACTCACATGCCCTACAAGCTTGATCCACAGCGCATGGAGCGCTGGCGCGGCCTGTTTCTGACCCCGGAGTATCCGGTGACGAAACTACCCTCCTATGATCCCGAGGACGCGTCCAATCCCTTCATCACCTTCGAGCAATTGCCGGCAATTGCCCGCTACCGGTTCATGCTGGAGGAGGCCCGATTCACGATCATGGGCTTCATCAAGGGGCCGGTTTGCCGCGGCCAGGTCGCCCTCGATGTGATCAACGACTATTTCTGGGTGGCCTTTCTGGATCCGGAAAAGACCCTGACCACGAGGTCCGCCCGCTTCTTCGCACAGGCATTGAGCAAGATCTCACTGCCCGCGGAGGCCGAAAGCAATACCGATCCGCTGCGCTGGCTGAAGTATGCCGCTGAGGAAAAGGACTATCTGAAGGCCAAGTCGGGGTTCATGCGGGATCAGCTCGGCCAGCGCATGCCTTTGGACCTGAATCTGGCGTGGGATGGCGACGGCAGCAACGACAACGCCGCACTCATGATCTTCCGCCATTTCGACAGCGCCACCGTGATCAAGGGCCTGCAGGGGAAGCGGCCGCAGACTGCCTGGCTGATCGGCTATCCGCTGCTGGAGCGGATTCATTATCTCCTGGTGGCAGGCTTTGACGTGTACGGCAACGTGGGGCATCAGCTCAACAGCCGGATCTACATGGACTTCCTGCGCATGGAGGGGGAATTCAACTTCCTGTCGCTGCTGCCGCGCACGGACAGGGACACGGTGCGCGAACAGTGGTACCGCGGCTCGGTGGATCCGGTGAAGGAATATGTCTACACCCGTGGCAACGAGTTCGACGGAGAAAGCGCGGTCCACTACCAGACCGAGGACCACCTCACCGAGCTCTACGCCAAGCTCGAGACCCGTTTGCAGCCGGTTCTGAATACCGAGCACGCCCTCGATCATGGCTTCGACGATGCCGCCACACTCGAAGCATTCGGAACGATCGACCGGGTGCAAGGCGAGGCCGCATCGATCCTACCCCAGACGACCTTCATCGCCGTGGAGGATTCGGACAGCAGCGCCACCCACTATTACACGCTGCTGCACAACAATGCCTACACCAACATCTCCCAGTTCTTCGGGGAAGCCGACCGACGCCTGCCCGAGGAAGACACCCTGACGCTGGCCTCGGGTTTTGTAGGCGCCTATCCCAGCGTCCTGATGCAGGTGGAACGGTCCCTCCTGCAGGAGCTCGCCGAGCAGATTCAGGGGCTGAAATCGGAGTCGGACTACCGCTCACTGCTGGACCGGTTTGGCATGCGCCGTAGCAATCCGGAATTCTGGGCCTTCAGCGACGCCATGCACCAGGCATACGAAGGCTCCGATCCGGTCGAAGCGGGCTGGTTCGATTACAACCGGTTGGAAAACCGCTGAGCCCAGCCGCGACAGTCGCGTCAAGACCCAGCGTTTCATGCGCGCAACCTCGTCGCAATAGCAAAGTGGGAAATCATAACTTGATGGTATCGGGGATCGAACGGCGTACCCGGCGCGCACCAGCTTGCGGGGCGCGGGCGCTCCTCAGGCGAGACAGACCGGCTAGCGGTTACGGCCCCACTGAGTATCCCGGAACAGATCGAAGGCTCGCTCGCCGCCGAGCCGGAAGATCTCCCACACGGTCAGCGAACGGGCGGCGGCCGAGATTAGGAGGCGGGGCTCGTGCATGGCCTGCCCCGGTGGCTGGGTCGATGGCTCCCGGATACGCCTCGGAATGGCTCGGATCGCGAGCCTGTCCCCTTGCCGGTCGATTCTTCGACCCTGGCCTGTGCGGTCACTGTATCATGCCGCGAAGGGCGGGTTTGACCATAGGCAAAGCCAACGGCCAACCTGTACGGGCGTTGGACCAACCGTGTCACCAGCTGCCATTTCGCCCAAAGCAACGCTAGTCTGGTGCTCATGTCCAGCGCGAACCAACCGTACGGGTTGACCTGCTCCCAGATCAGGGGCGTCAGCGCCGCGTAGTCGCGCGGAGTCAGCCTTCCTTGCTACTGCGGCCAAACGCTCACTTCGGGCCCACCTGCCGCCATGTGCGCAAACGACTAGGTTAGTAACTCTCGGTGGTGACTTGTCACTCGCCCAAGCAACGCAGACTTTCCGCTTCCTGCGTGGAGCTGCCCGCAAAGCGTGGTACGGCAGCGTCTGCTTTGTGGAGACTTTCCTCGATCACCGCCATCTCGGCCAGGGACTAATGTCTTGCTTATCATGACCGACGATAGCGGGTTCGGCGTGCCGAGCACCTTTGGCGGCGTCGTCCCGACGCCGTCTTTGGATCGCATCGCGAAAGCCAGCCTGCGTTCGACCAATTTCCACTCCACGTCGCTCTACTCGCCCTCGCGATCCGCAGCGATGTTTTCCTGAGGGCTGTGGCCGTGGGACTGTCCAGGCCATCGGTCGGCACGTCGAGGACGAGAATCGGGGCGTCTTTCAGCAGCGCCCTGGGGACTGCAAAGCGGTGGGCGTGACCGCCCGACAGAGCGACCTCGGCCTCGTCGACCTGGGTTTCGCAGCCCTGCGTCTGGGCGAAGATGGAATCATGGAAGTCGGCTGTGGGGCAGGCCTGCTCCAGCAGAATTTCGAAGCCGTAAGGACATGTAACCGCATTGTTCTTGCAAGGAAGTTGCCCAGATAGACCTTAAATTTGGTTTTGTTCGACTAGACTTAATAGTAGGCAAAGTCTGAGTGGGAGGTCTGTTATGACAACTAAACGTGAAGTCATTGTGGAGGCAGCACTCGAACAGACGCTTGAAATGATACCTTTCGCACAGGGTGTTGAGGAAACGGCTCTCGAACAGACGCTTGAAATGACACCTTTCGCTCAAGGCGTTGAGGAAAATGAACTCGAACAACGCTTGAGTTGATACCGTGTGCACAGAGCGATTACCTCGGCGCTTGAATGCCAAATTTCCGTGAAGGGCTTTTGGCCAAGTCATCTTGTCGTAGGCGCGCCCGTTGACGGGCGCGCCCGCATAAGCGGAGAGGCGCTTTTATCGCGTCCGGTTCATTGCTTGTACTCGATCTCGTTCAAGACTTCATTTGAGTCATGGATTCAGCATTCAGCGGCCAAGGGACTGGACATTCGTGGATGGCGGCTCATTAACCTCTTTTCGTGCATAGGTGTGTGCTCGCATCCTATTCCACGGAGCTCCCCCGCGATCGTTCTCCAGATTCAGCCGTGAGCAGCCACGCGGTCATCTAGGTTCATGCCGACTTGGGCCAAAAGCCCCTTCTTGAAGTTCTGGTCGTGGCTCATGGGTCGACTTTAACCGATCAGCCGGTGCCGACGATTGGGGCCACACCCTTACGCTCGAATCTGGTTACTGACCCATGTGCTTTGCAGAAAAGATAGCCATTGTCCCTTTGCGACCCTGAACGGACGTGAGATTCAGCCGCCGAAGTCATTCTTGCAGGACATTGCCGCAAAGTCTTTTCGTACTAATGTGCCGTTATGTACCGTCGTGTCCGGATGCTCCAGATTGAGAAGGGACTGAGGTCGGCTGATTCCTGGGAGTGATCGTGTGAATCTTCGTTGCAAGATCCGTATTCACGATGTTTCTGACCTGAGACCTGAACTCCGGATCCTTTTCCAGGAATTGCTGCTCCTCCGCAAGCGGCCACACAATGTAGCGACCGGGGGTCTCGACGACAAAGTCACATAGCTGGATGTTGTTGTACAGGACACCTGCCGTGCCAACTATGTGGCCAGGCTCCATAATGCCAACGGTCTTGTTGCCAACGCGGGCTGCGATTGTTCCGGAAATCAAGGTCAGAACTTCATTCACCCGCTCACCTTGTCTGGACAACGTCTGTCCCCTATCCGCGTCTCGCCATCGCCCGAAGCCCGCGAGCCGGGCGAATTTCCGTCTGTCCAATGACCCGAACGCGAGCCGGTACAAGGTTTCTTCATCCGGCGTCAGCACCACCGGACGTCGTTCTATCAAAATGCGCACAATCCAGTAGCCATGAATTGCGCAATACAGAACCGTCCAGGCGATGGGGTGCCACTGGGGCGGTGACTGCAAAAAATAGAATCCGATGGCAAAGACGCTGCCGACCAGGAACAGCAATCTGAGCAGCAGCACATCCCGCACTATGAACGCCACCAAGATCAGCACATTCGCGATATCGATGAGATAGTCTGGGTTGAATATATGCATGCCTGCCCGACTCTTATCGCTTCAGGTGTAAACTGCGAAATCGCCGGCACGTGACATTGGGGGTTTTCGCCCAAACCGGCAATTTCCTGCACTAAGGGAGGCGACGGGTCAACGCGTCGCACCCATCACAATAAATCAGATGGTTACCGGCTGGTTCGCAGCGCATACTGCGTCTGCACACCCGTCTCGTGAGCCGATGTGAGGCCGACGCAAGCCGCATCTGCGGCGCTCATTATGGCGTATCAACGCGGTCACCGACAGCCGTACCGTCGGCCAAGGCAACGACAACCATCGGATAACTTGGGAGTTTCTTGTAACCATTCTTCCCAAGAAGGGCCAAGACGCTTAATGCCTACTGCAGATTTCTGACGGTTTGGGCGATAAACCCCGTTTTTGCTTTTGCCCCCGACAGGCCCGAATCGCA
>CAYYHR010000159.1:0-7988 GCA_964471705.1 uncultured Chromatiaceae bacterium | reverse complement strand
GCCCGAGCCGAGCGCAACATGGAGAACGGGGCCAGTACCGCAGTCGCTCGAATGCCCTTGGTTTGACGAATATGCGGATATTCTGATATACATGATGGAATTTTTCGCGTCGGGCGACCCCGCGTTGCCGTGACAGGCTCTCAAACCAAAAAGGCGGGCGATACACACCATGAAGACTTGGATGATTTCCTTTTCGGTCGCGGTTGCGTTGACATCGAGCGGTGTCCAGGCGGCCCCTGGTGATGCAAAGGCAGGTGCGGGCAAGGTGGCGGTCTGCCAGGCCTGTCACGGCCCAAATGGCAACTCCGTGGTTCCGACCTTTCCCAAGCTCGCCGGCCAGCGCCCCGAGTACATCGTCAAGGAGCTGGCGGACTTCAAGAGCGGAAACCGGAAGAACGACCAGATGAGTCCACAGGCAGCCCTTGTCAACGAGCAGGACTTTCAAGACATCGCCGCCTATTTCTCCACACAAGAAGAGGCGCCCGGAGCCGCGGGCTCTGAGCTGGCGAAGCCCGGAAAGCGCATCTTCCGCAGCGGCAACGCGGCCACGGGTGTCCCCGCCTGCACCGGTTGTCACGGCCCGACGGGCATGGGCCAGAATGTAGCCAAATTTCCCCGTATTGCTGGCCAGCATGCTCAATACATCGAAACGACGCTCAAGGCCTTCCGTGCCGGGACGCGCGCGAACGATCCTAACAGCATGATGCGCGATATTGCCGGACGGATGAGCGACCAGGAGATCGCCGCCGTCTCCCAATATGTTCAGGGTCTCAACCCATAAGCGATTCCGTTTATCCGAGCCTCGAGGGGGCGGCATGAGGCCGCCCTTTTTGTTGCCGTTCTCGACAAATCCGGAAGGACACCAGGCGAGCTTGCGCCACCCGCTTTTCTCCGCCATTGGGAATGGTCGGATTTCGCGGTATGCTGCCTCTATCTCGGCCCCGTGCGGCCCCTTTCCGAGCCGGCTCCAGCCTGCCCGCCATCATGCAGCAGCTGCATCTGCTCAGCTACAACATCCAGGCTGGTGTCGACACCAGCCAGTACAGCGAGTATGTGACCAAGAGCTGGAAGCACCTGCTCCCGCACCGCGAACGCCTGCACAACCTGAGCCGCATTGCATCCATGCTGCGGGAGTTCGACTTCGTCGGCCTCCAGGAGGTAGACGCCGGCAGCCTGCGCAGTGGCTTCGTCGATCAGACCGAATACCTGGCTTATCACGCCCACTTCCCTTATTGGTACAAGCAGGTCAACCGCAATCTGGGGAGCCTCGCACAGCACAGTAATGGCGTGCTCAGCCGGGTGCGCCCGTACGAGATCACCGACTACAAGCTTCCTGGGCTGCCCGGGCGCGGTGCGGTGATGGTGGAGCTGGAGACCACGGGCGGGTCCGTCCTGGCCGTTTGCATTCTGCACCTGGCGCTCGGCTGGAGGTCCAGGAAGCGCCAGCTCGCCTACATTCGAGAGCTGGCCGCTCACTACCCCTATCTGGTTCTCATGGGGGACTTCAATTGCGACTGTGGCTCGGGTGCGCTCAAGCACCTCGTGGCTGATACGAACTTGCGGGGGCTCGATTGTGAGCTCAAGACCTTTCCGAGCTGGCGTCCGCGCCGCAACCTGGATCACATCCTCGTCTCCGAGAAGCTGCGGATTTTGGAGGCGCGGGTCCTGAACTATCCCCTTTCGGACCATCTGCCCCTGAGCATGCGGGTGGAGCTTCCCCCGGGGGTGGAGCTGGCGACCTAGAGAGGTCCATCGTCCTGGAGATAAAAGTAGCGCCAGCTGCAGCCGGCGGAGCTCTGGAGCAGGTCCATAAGCTCGGGCGTGGGTACGGCCTCTCCGGGGAAGACCTCCTCGATCCGGATGAGGAGGCGTCCAAATCCTGCCTTCTGCTTCCAGTCGTAGGCCCAGGGCGGGCTCGTCTCACCGCAGGTCGGGCAGGTGATCGCTGCAGAATCGGCTTCCTTCCCGTTGGCCAGTCGCATCTTCCAATTCACCAACTGGTTTCTGCAGCTCGGGCATCGTGGTGGCCGCGTATTGCGTCCGCTTTGGAATCGAGGTCGCTCGAACGGCCCGGTGAACCGGATGTGACAGAACGGGACGTCGCCGTCCGGTGCTTGCGCGACATTGACCGAGCATCCGGTGAAGGTCAGGAGCTGCAGGAATCGTTCGCCGATCGAGAAGGCGCCGATTTGGCCCGACAGAGCTTCCCCCAGAAAACCGGCATCGCTCAGCGTGGCCGTGAGCAGGGCTCGGTCCGGGGCCAGGAAGGGGTCCTCCGGGCTCAGCAGGAGACGACCGGTGTGAGCGGACATGCCTTTGGGTGACGGAGACAAACCATGAGCCGATTCTAACGGCGTCTGTGCACAGTTCCCACCGCCAGCGGCCAGAGGGTGCAAGTCAGGAGCGAGCGCAGCGTATCAGATCGGCTCCGGGATCTCAGCGCCCAAAGGTGCATAGCGTTTCGCGTTGATCGCTTCGGGCGGCAAGCGCCTGTCCAGAATCGCAATCACGTCTGCCTCGATCCTGTCGATCGCCGCCAGCTGAGAGCCGGTCTCGACCGCCTTCTGGATAACCTCAGACCAAAGAACGAGCATGGCGCTGCTGATGCGGCGCAATCGGTTGTCCTTGGCCCATTCCGCTGCAATCTCCTGCCCGAGCCGGCGTACCTTGTCGGCCGTTTCTTCCCGCGAGGACGCCACGGTTGCTCGCAGAAGCCAGTGTTGCAGCTCCAGCCAGCCGTAAGGATAGAGAACCGATCCCGAGTAGAACTGCTTTACCCAGTCGTTATATGCATCGCGCGTCTGCACCTCCTTGTTCGCAGGATCCTCGTCGTAGGCCCGCGCGAAGTAGGCTTGCTCGGGAGCTTCGTCCGGCCATCGAGGCCCTGCCACGGGGACGACTGCGCAGCCTGCCACCAGAATTGCTGCAAGGCCCCACGACAAATCCCTCAGCCGCTGATGCGCGGTCATCGGTTTACCGGGTCCGATTCAATCGACGATTCGGGGAGTTTCCCGGGTACCACGCCGGCTCAACCAGCGCCAAGCGGTTTGGAGCATAAAGAAGACGAGGTAGATCACGCAGGCGGTAGCGACGATGCTCGCTCCTGAGCTGATGTCGAACAGGTAGGCGGCTGCCAGCCCGGCAACGCAAGACACCAGGCTCCAGAAACCGGCGGCAAGCATCATGCCCGCCAGACTGCGGGTGTGGCGCTCGGCGAGATAGGGTGGGATGGTGAGTAGGGCGATGACCAGAATCAAGCCGACGACCTGCAGCATCATCACGACGGTTTCCGCCACCAGCACCAGCAGCATGAGGTGCAGGCCGTCGACCGGAATGCCCCGAGAGCGCGCGAAGTCGGGATCGAAGGAGAACGACAGGAGGTCGCGGAAGTAGTACAGCACGAGTGCCAGGATGAGGGCATCGGCGCCGAGCATCAGCCAAAGATCCCGTGCCGGCACGGTGAGGATGCTGCCGAACAGGTAGCTCATCAGGTCCGTATTGTAGCCCGGCGTGAGATTCAGCAAGATGATGCCGAAGGCCATGCCTCCGGCCCAGATGACGCCGATCAGGGTATCGGTGCGCTCGCGTCGTCGACGCGTGACGAGCCCCAGCAGCAGGGCGGCGCCGGCGGTGAAGGCGCCGGTGGTCGGCAACACAGGCAGGCCGATATAGAAGGCGAGTCCCACACCGCCGTAGGCCGAGTGGGCGATGCCGCCAGCCATGAACACCAGGCGATTGACCACTACCAGCGCGCCGATCATCCCGCAGGCGACGCTGACCAGCAGCGCGGCCAGCAGTGCGTGCTGTACGAAGGTCTGGGCGAGCAGCTCGCCGGGGCTCAAGGGTGCGCCTCGCCGCTGGGCACCGTTTCGGCGAGGTTGTGCATATGCTCATGCACCGGGCAGCCGGCCTCGTGCACGCCGTACATCAGCTCCAGCATTGCGGGGGTCAGCTGTGGGCTGTCTGCCTGCACCAGATAGCGGTTGACGGCGGCGATGCCGGTGATGGCGTTGGCAGTGATGCCCAAGTCGTGACTGACCATGACGACGGTTGTCTCACGGCCCAGGCCGGTCAAGGTCTCGACGATGCATTGACGCCCGTAGGGGTCGATATTGGAGAGTGGCTCGTCCAGCAGCAGCAGCTCCGGACGGGTGATGAGGGCGCGCGCGATGAGCACGCGTTGGCGCTGGCCGCCCGAGAGCTCGGGCAGGCGCTTGCCGGCGAGGTCCTCGATTCCCGTACGCCGCATCGCCTCGCTCGCCCACGCGCGCTCGTCGCGCCAGAAGCTCGGGCCGTGGCGGCGCCCGTGCGGCAGACCCATGAGCACTACCTCCTGCGCCGTGGCGGGAAAGCCCGGTGCCAGATTGCCGTGCTGCGGTACGTAGCCGACGCGCGCCGGCTCTTTGCCCGGTGCCTTGCCGAAGACACGAGCCCGCCCCCTCTGTGGCTCGAGAAGACCCAGGACGAGGCGCAGCAGCGTCGTCTTGCCGCCGCCGTTCGGGCCGACGATGGCGATGAAATCGCCCCGGCGGATATGCAGGTCCACGTCACTGAGGACCGGTCCCGACTCGTAGCCGAAGCTCAGTCCTTCGATCTCGATCACCGGAGAGCTCATGTATGCATTGCCGGGAACATCCGCGGCCCAGTTTCCTCGTGGGGGTGGTTGTCGGCAGCCTCAGCGCGCCAGCGTATCGTGCAGTGCCTGGGCGATCGCCCCCATGCCTTTGGGCCAGTCCTCGGCGAGGGGATCGATCGGCGTTACTGCGCCGCCGATGGCATCGGCGATGGTCCGCGCGGCCTTTTGGGAGAACTGGGGCTCGACGAAGACGACCTTGATGCCATCTTTACGGGCGGTCTGGATCAATACGGCAAGTTGCTTCGGGCCGGGTTTCTTGCCCTCGACCTCGATCGGTATCTGGGTGAGGCCGTAAGCAGCAGCGAAGTAGCCGAAGGCCGGGTGGAAGACCATGAAGCGGACGTGCTCGAGATCGACGGTCGTAAGCGTCCCGAGGATGGCGTCGTCGACGTGGTTGATGGTCCGTGCCAGGCCTGCATAACCGCGGCGGTAGTCGGCCGCATGCCCAGGATCCGCGGCGACCAGCGCCTCGAGCATGTTCATCGCCTGGATGCGCACTAGCGGCGGCGACAGCCAGATATGCGGGTCGGGTGATTCATTGGAAGCATCCGCATCGGTACCGAGCCCGACGCCCATCGCCCGGCGCCGGATGCCTCGCTGCGTCTGCACGACACGCATATGGGGGCTCGCAGCCTGAAATCGCGGCAGCCAGGTCCGCTCGAAGGGAACGCCGATGGCAAAGTACAGCTCGGCCTGGGCCAGCTCGGCGAGCTGTCGCGGCGTGGGATCGTAGGTGGCCGGCTCGAAGCCGGGCCGGACCATGACCTGCACCCTCAGGTGCTCGCCCCCGATGGCTTCGGCGAAGAATTTCTGCGGGAGGATACTGACTGCGACATGTATCGGCTCCGCAGATGCGGGCAGCCAGAACAGGCCCAGGAGCGAGGCGAGGGCGAGCTTGCGCATCTCAGGCCTTCTTGCCGCGATCCAGAAGCATGCCCAGGACGAGCCCCAGCAGCATCACGCCGGAGGTGAAGACCACCCCGAATATCCACGGGTAGCGGACGGCAACGGCGGAGACCCAATGCTCCAGACGCACCTGCTCGACCTGGATATGTTGATGCTCCGAGGCGGTCACTCGATTATTGCGGACGAGGTAGATGTCCACCCGGTATTTACCCAGCGGCAGCTGCGCCGGCAGCTGGATCAGGGTCGAGTAGAGACGCTGGCCGAGGATCTCGACGGCCCCGGTGTCCAGCACATAGTCGTGATGAGCCTCCTTGAGCCGCAACATGGCGGCCTTCAGGGCGTCATCGCCCTCCGCCTTCGGCGGGGATGGGTCGAGGCGTATGTCCGCCAGGGCATCGATGAGATCGAGACCGTATCTGCGACGCTCGTCCACCGGCAGGAGCTTGTCGATGGGTGCCGACGACAGCAGGTAGTAGAGTCCGGGCGCACCGGACACCTGATATCTTTCCTGGCTGAGCCAAAACGGCCCGACCTTGCCCTTCCCGTCCAGAGAAACGGGCTGGTCCGGGGAGCGCAGCTTGACGATGATCTGGCCCCCGGCGGAGAGGGCGCCGAACAGGGTGATCTTGTCCCCTGTGTAGCGGGCGGAGATGTCCACGTGGTCGCTGGTCAGCTCGCTCACCAGAGAGTCGGACCGGGCCCAGGCGAGAGCGGGCAGGATGGCCAGGAGCAGTAGCGGCAGCCGTTTCATCGCGCGAGCACCAGGCTGTAGATGTCTTTGGGCTCGATCAGGATGCCGACCAGCATCTTGACCGCGACGGCTACCACCACCAGCGCCAGGATCAATCGCAGTTGGGCACCGGGCAGGCGGGCCCCCAGACGTGTTCCCCAGCGGGTGCCGAGCGCCGACCCGAGAACCAGCAAGAGGGCCAGAAAGGGATCCACCGCCTGATTCACGCCCGCCTGCAGGATGCTCACCTCGGCGGTAGTGAACAGCAGCTGAAACAGCGAGGTGCCCACCACCACCTTCGTGGGCATGTGCAGCATGTAGATCATCACCGGCACCATGATGAAGCCGCCGCCCACCCCCATCAGCGAGGTCAGGATGCCGACGCCGAAACCGATGATCAAGGGCACGATGGGCGACAGCTGCAGGCGGGAGACCGGAAAATTCATCCGCGGAGGAATGCGTGCCATCCAGCTCTCGCCCCGCGGTCGACTCGCCTTTGCGCCTTCCTTGGAGTGGGCTCCGCACATGGCCCCCATGGATTCCATCAGCATGCTGACACCCACGATGCCGAGCAGGCCCACATAGAGGAAGGTGACGATGGTGCCGAAATGGCCTCCTTCTTCCAGGGTCTTGGCGACCTGCACCCCGAGGGCACCACCCGACCAGCTGCCCAGGAGCAACACGAAGGCCATGCGCATGTCCACGTTGCCCAGGCGCCAGTGTGCGTAGCTGCCGGCGGCGGAGGTACCGACGATCTGGGCCGAGCCCGTGGCCACCGCGGTCAGAGGCGGCACCCCGATGAAGATCAGCAAAGGCGTGATGAGAAAGCCGCCGCCGACACCCACCAGGCCGGAGAGGAAGCCGACCACACCTCCGAACATGAGGATCAACAGCAGGTTGACGTCCATGTGGGCGATGGGCAGAAAGATGTCCATGGTGGACCGGAGCCTCCTCGGGTGTTTGCCTCAGGTGCTCGAGCGCAGCTCTGCGATGGCGTCGCAGACTTGTGAGGCGTCGATATCGGGCGGTACACAAAGGACCGGCACGGACAAGCGGTTGGCCAGGAAGGCAGTGACATGGCCCATACGCGGTTTGAGCGGGCGCGTGCGGTGCTCCCCTTCCAGTCCGAAGCGGCCCACGGCCACCATGGAAAGCGCCGGCTCCGCGGCGGCGACTCGAAGGATGGCCTCTTCCGGAAGCCCGGTCTCGACGAAGATCACGGGGGTGGTGCCACACACCTTCTGCATCCGAAGTGCCACATCGGCGAGCGTCGTCTCCGCCTCGTTGCGAACCTCTTCGGCCATGCGCTCATGCAACCCGCCCCAATAGCCCAGGACGGGCTCGTCGAGCACGTGGACCAGTCCCAAACGTGCACCGCTCATTGCGGAAAGGCGCGCGGCGACGCCGGCGGCGAGCAAGGAGTTTTGAGAGCCGTCCACCGCTGCGAGAATCAGGTGCTTCATGGATCGAATCCTCCCGGTCACTCGGATGGGCTTTGCAGCCGAGACCGAATTTCAGCCAGGGGTCCGGCAAGGCCGGCCCCCCGTCTCCCCTGCAGTCGAATCAGTCTGACCGCGTGATGATTCGCAGACACTCGCAGGCCGGCGAAGCAGCGAGTGATCCGATGTGGCGATTCGTCGAATCGGAGGTTTACTGCAAGACCGCAAGAGTCTAACGGTTTATTCGAATTTTCGAAAGAAGATCGACCAATTTGCC
>CAYYHR010000158.1:0-8022 GCA_964471705.1 uncultured Chromatiaceae bacterium | reverse complement strand
CCCAGGGCAGGACTTCCACCTGCTGGAAACGCAGCCGTATGGGCTGCACACGCAGGACAAACCGGGGGCAACTGGTGCGCCGGTGGCGATGTTGGTGTTGCCCTTTGAGAAGGCGACGTTTCTATCATGGCCGAAGATAACGCCACACCCGAGGTCCACCAGCGTCGCATCACGCTGCGCGAGATCAGCCCAGCGGTCTGCAGTTACCCCGGGTTGTCCTGCGCTCTGTTTGGCCGGTAGCTGGCCTTGTCGACCCCTTGCCAGCAAAGTCACGTAGAATAGTTGGTCGCACGGGCAAATCGAGGTGCTCTCTTGCCGACCTCGTCGGTCGTCCTCACCTTTTGCCGATCACAGCGAGCAACGAGGCGACGACAATGGCAATACCCGCAACGGATCTCTTCACCTTCATCGAGGGGCCGGAGGTGGATGTGCCCGGACGCTGCGAGGTCAAGGGAAGCGGCGCCGATGACGCTGAGCTCCTCGACGCGTACTCACGCGCCGTCACGGCGGTGGTCGAGGCCGTAGGGCCCGCCGTAGTCGGCCTTCGTACCGGCCGCACTACCCAGCCGGGAGTGGTATCCATGGGCAGCGGCTCTGGAGTGGTGATTGCCCCCGACGGCTATATTTTGACCAACAGTCACGTCCTGCATGGCGCCCGCGCCGTTCGGGTGAGCTTCATCGACGGTCGTCAGTGCGATGCGGACCCGGTGGGCGATGATCCCGCGAGCGATCTGGCGCTGATTCGCGCGCCCGGCGCAGGACTCCCCTATACGGGCTTCGGCGCCTTGGAGGGGCTGCGCGCCGGGCAGCTGGTGATCGCCATGGGCAATCCCTTTGGATTCTCCTCCAGCGTTTCCACCGGAGTGGTGAGCGCCCTCGGTCGCAGTTTGCGCGGGGGAGATGGGCGGCTCATCGAGAGCCTCATTCAGCACACCGCTCCCCTCAACCCGGGCAACTCCGGTGGCCCCCTGCTCGACGCCCGTGGCCACATCGTCGGCATCAACACCGCCATCATTGCTCATGCCCAGGGGATCGGCTTCGCCATCCCCGCCGCCACCGCGCGTTGGGTGCTGGTGGAGCTGCTGCGCCACGGCAAGGTTCGCCGCGGCTACCTCGGCGTTACCGGCGCGGCGCGGCCGCTCACGCGGCAGCAGGTACGGGTCCTCGCGCTCGCGCAGCCGCAGGTGGTCGAGGTGGCAGACCTGGATCCGAAGGGTCCTGCCGCACAAGCGGGTGTGCGCGTGGGAGACCTGATCCTCAGCGCGAACGACCAGGCGGTGGCGAGCGTCGACGACCTGCATCGTTTACTTGCGGGCTGGTCGGCGGGGGAAGCCCTCCGGCTTAAGCTCCTGCGGGCCAGCGAGACCCTGGAATCCGTGGTGGTGCCGACTTACGCGGATTGAGCCGCCTCGCCATCAAGGGAGCATCTCGGCAAAGGCAGCGACCGTGACGCCGATGAAGGCGCAGCACCGTCCTCGTCAGAGCGCATGGGTCTCGCATTGTGACCACGCACACGGGCGAACGTGCGCTGCGGGGTGGCTACCGTGGCCAATCCGCCGCCAATGCGACCGTGAGATTGCGCATTCGAATGCAGTAGCCCGGAGAAGTCCACTCGCGCGGAGCCCGCGTGCTCCGGTCGTGCCCAGGCCCGCAACCGAGTCGCGGCCGGCAGGCGCCTGAGGGGACATCCGGGGCGGCAGCCCACAAATGCCTAAAAACCGCCTGGTCTTGGCGCGTGCCTGCGCCAAATATTTGCCGTCCGAGAGACTATATATTTTTTAACGCACTGGGTTGTTTCGGTCTCTTCGCCCGGCGCGCCTTTGCCGGGTATCAAGCGCTCGACGCCGGACGGCTACGTCGGGGCAGATGGCATCGGCGTTTGAAGCGCACGACGGCGTGGAGCGACGCCCGGGCGCGACCCTGTTCTTCGCCCCTCTAACGCAAAGGAGCCCACCATGCCAACAATCACCACTAACGACCGTACCGAGCTCTACTACAAGGACTGGGGCGCCGGACAGCCGGTCGTATTCAGCCACGGCTGGCCGCTGTCGGCGGATGCCTTCGAGGACCAGATGTTCTTCCTCGCCTCCCGCGGCTACCGCTGTATCGCCCATGACCGACGCGGGCACGGCCGCTCGAGCCAGCCGTGGACCGGCAACGACATGGACACCTACGCCGATGATCTTGCGGCACTGGCGGAGACGCTCGACCTCAGGGATGCCATTCATGTCGGTCACTCCACCGGTGGTGGCGAGGTCGCCCGCTACATCGGGCGTCACGGGACCGCCCGCGTCGCTAAGGCGGTGCTCATTGCCGCGGTGACCCCGCTGATGCTCAGGACTGCCGACAACCCCGACGGCACGCCGATCGATGCCTTCGATGAGATCCGCGCCAACGTACTGGCCGACCGCTCGCAGTTCTTCAAAGACCTCACGCTACCGTTTTACGGCTACAACCGCCCTGGAGCCAAGGTGTCGGACGGGGTGCGTGAGTCCTTCTGGCTGCAGGGCATGCGGGCCGGCTTCCCGGCCGCCTACTTCTGCATCAAGGCGTTCTCCGAGACCGATCTCACGGAGGACCTCAAGCGCATGGATGTGCCGACCCTCATCCTGCACGGCGACGACGATCAGATTGTGCCGATCGCGGCATCAGCCAGACGCTCGGTCGAGCTTGTCAGAAACGCCACGCTCAAGGTCTACGAGGGCGCCCCACACGGCCTGTGCACCACCCATAAGGAGGGGATCAACGCCGATCTGCTAACCTTCATCGAAGCCTAAGGGTCGGCTTCGGCGGGTAATCACGGCGATCGAGCGTACACTTCGCTGCGACCAGAGCAGTGGATGAAAGCCTATGTGGGCGCAATGCCAATGGTCGGATCACTCACCAGAGCGAGGTGGCAGTGTGAGTGTCAAGGAAGCCAAGGTGCGGCGCGCAGCGCCGCTGCACACACCGCCCGACCTGCAACCGGAGGCCATCCGCGACATCGCGGGTACGCGCATCGGCCGGCTGGCGGACGTGTTCGCCCCCCGTATCTCAAGACCAAGAACGTCCACTGGCACGTCTCGGGTCCACACTTTCACGACTATCGCTTGCTTGTCGATAAACAGAGTGGGAAGTTGTTCGCGATGACGGTCCCAATCGCCGAGCGCGTGCGGAGGGTCAGATCGACGACCCTGCGCGCGATCGGCTATATCGGACATCTGCAACACACGCGCGATAACGACGCCGATTATGTGACGCCGCTCGACATGCAGGCGGAGCTGCGCGAGGGTACAGTGTCTGTGACGAGCACGGGGATGTTGCAACCGCGATCCTCATGGAGACCTGGATCGACGCGGCCGAGCAGCGGGTCTGGTTTCTGTTTGAGGCGAGCCGCCCTGAACAGATCCCGGACAGCGCTGAGCGGCACGGTCGGGCGGTGCCCCACCGGCGGCGTGGGGTTAGGGGCAGGAGGTCGTCCGCCCTGCCCACGCGCGTTCGCTAACCTGGGACATTCGCGATGAGCCAGACGGTCATTCCTGTCGCCTCGACCCCCGAGCGACTGTTTCCGAAGCTGACGCAGGCGCAGGTCGCGCGCATCGCGGCGCGCGGCCACGTGCGCGCGACAAGGCGGGGGGAGGTGCTCTTCGTGCCCGGTACGCAGGTCGTGCCTTTCTTCGTGATTACGGCAGGTCAGATCGAGGTCGATCAGCCATCCGACGGGGGCGATCTCGTCTTCGCTGTCCTGGAAGCGGGGCAATTCACGGGGGAAGTCAATCTGCTCTCTGGTCGGCGCGCGCTGGCAAGGGCTCGCGTCACCCAGGCGGGTGAAGTGATCGAGCTCGATCGCGAGCATCTGCTGGCGATGGTGCAGACGGACGCGGAGCTCGGCGAGATCATCCTGCGTGCCTTCATTCTGCGCCGGGTGGAGCTGATCGCACAGGGGCGGGGCGACGCCGTGCTTCTCGGCTCGAATCACTGCGCGGCAACGTTGCGGGTCAAGGCGTTTCTGACCCGCAACGGACACCCGTACGCCTACATCGACCTCGACCGCGACGCTGACGTCCAGCGCCTGCTCGATCGCTTTCACATCACTGCGGCGGACGTGCCCGTGCTCATCTGTCGCGGCGAGCTGGTCCTACGCCGACCCACCAATCAGGAGATCGCCGACTGCCTGGGCTTCAACGCCGCAATCGATGCGACGCAGGTGCGCGACCTGGTCATCGCCGGTGCCGGACCAGCGGGGCTCGCGGCGGCCGTGTACGCCGCCTCCGAAGGGCTCGATGTCCTGGTGCTGGAGTCCAACGCGCCCGGAGGGCAGGCCGGATCGAGCTCGCGGATCGAGAATTATCTCGGCTTCCCAACCGGCGTCTCGGGGCAGGAGCTGACCGCGCGGGCCTACGCGCAGGCGCAGAAGTTCGGGGCTCAAGTGATGATCGCCCAGGGTGCCTCCCGCCTCACCTGCGACCGCGAGCCCTACGGTATCGAGATCAGTGGTGGTCGACGCGTGTCCACGCGTGCGCTCATCCTCGCGACCGGTGCTGCCTATCGACAACTGCCGATCGAGAATCTGGCCCGATTTGAGGGCGCGGGCATCTACTACGCCGCCACCTTCATGGAGACGCAGTTGTGCCACGGTGAGGAGGTCGTCGTGGTCGGGGGCGGAAACTCCGCCGGTCAGGCGGCGGTCTTCCTCGCCCAGAGCGCCGCGCGCGTGCACGTGCTCATCCGCTCCGATGGGCTCGCGAGAAGCATGTCGCGCTACTTGATCCGGCGTATCGAAGAACACCCGGCGATCGTGCTGCATACGCATACGCAGCTGACGAACCTCGCAGGAGATGGCCATCTCGAACGGGTTTCCTGGCGTGAGGTTCGCACGGGAAGCACCGAGACGTACGCGATCCGGCACTGCTTCCTCATGACCGGCGCTGACCCCAATACAGGTTGGCTCGACGGCTGTGTCGCACGCGACGCGAAGGGATTCATCAAGACCGGTTCCGATCTCACCGCCGACGAGCTCAGGATTGCGCACTGGCCGCTCCAGCGCCCCCCGCGTTTGCTCGAGACCAGCGTTCCGGGTGTGTTCGCCGTCGGCGATGTCCGTTCTGGCAGCATCAAACGGGTGGCCTCCGCTGTCGGTGAGGGCTCCATAGCAATCGCCTTTGTTCATCAGGCTCTGACCGAGTGAGGGCAAGCGATCATGTCCGAAGCCATTTGTTCCCATCTCGATGCGATCAGTAGCGTCAAGCCAGCGAAACGGCACGAGTGTGAGGAGTGCGTGAAAATCGGCAGCACTTGGGTCCATCTGCGCACCTGCCAGACCTGCGGCGCGACGCTCTGCTGTGACAGCTCACCCCATCGTCACGCAAGCAAGCACGCCCATGCGAGCGGCCATCCGGTGATCGCCTCGGCCGAGCCCGGGGAGCGCTGGCTCTACTGTTATCCCCACGACGCCGTCGCATCCTACTGAGCCAATCGAGAGGCCCAGCAACGCGCCATGAACGAAACTGGCCCCGTGTGTCCCCTGCCCGATGAGAAGAGGACACTTCCGCTTGCCGATGACCGGGGGACCGAGATCCCGGCCCCGGCGGCCGTTACCAATCGTCTCGACCGGCCGGTGGACGTCGTCCTGGATCATCTCCTGGGACCGAGCGATGCGCCCATCACCCTGGTGGAATACGGCAGCTACGCTTGCCCGTACTGCCGTGCGGCCAACGAGCATATTACCGAGGTCCGCGGTCAGCTCGGCGATCGCCTGCGTTATGTGTTCCGGCACCGGCCCTTGATCGGGAGCGAGCTGGCGCGACCGGCGGCGGAACTCGCCGAGTCCGCTGCCGATCACGAGCAGTTCTGGAACGCGCATGTCACCCTGATGGCGCGCTCTGAGACCCTCGCCGAGGCCGATCTGCAGGTCGTCGCCGAGACGCTCGGGCTCGCGCGGCTGAACGCTGCGCGGGCAGGGGAGGTCAGGGAGCAGGCCAGGCGGCGGGTGGACCTCGACATCGAGAGCGCACGCGCCAGCGGTGTGCACTATACGCCGACCTTCTTCATCAATGGACGCCGCTACGACGGACCCTGGGATGAGAGCTCCTTTGCCGACGCGATGCTCGGCACCCTGGGGCATCGGGTGCGCACCGCTGCCTTGACCTTCGCCGCCTGGGCCCCGTCAGCCGGCGTGCTGTTGCTGCTCGCCGCGCTCGTTGCTCTCGCCCTCACCAACTCGCCACTCGGCACGGCCTTTCAGCGCTTCTGGCACGCCGAGCTCGGCGTTGCGCTCGGTGAAGCCGGGTTCCGTCTCCCGCTGGTGGAGTGGGTCAACGACGCCCTCCTCACGGTCTTCTTTCTCGTCGTGGGTCTCGAGATCAAACGGGAGGTCACCGTCGGACATCTCGCCACTCGGCGGGCCGCCGTGTTACCGATTGCCGCGGCGCTAGGCGGCATGGTGGCCCCAGCCATGCTGTATCTGGCGCTCGTCCCCTTTGGAGCCCCGGCGGTCGGCTGGGGCGTGCCGATGTCGACCGACACCGCCTTTGCGGTGGCTTTAGTCGCCATGATGGGAGCGCGCGTGCCGGTGGAGCTGCGCATCTTCCTCACCGCCGCTGCCATCGTCGACGACATCGGCTCCATCGTGGTCGTGGCGGTCTTCTATTCCGGCGACCTACGCTGGGAGTATCTGGCCGCTGCCGCCGGAATCACCGCAATGCTTGTGCTCCTCAACCGATCAGGCGTCTATCGGGTGTCGCCCTACATCCTGACCGGTGTTGCCCTCTGGGCATTTGTCTTCGCGGGTGGACTGCACGGCACCTTGGCGGGGGTCCTCCTGGCCGCTCTTATTCCAACTCGGCCTCCACCGAATTTCAAGACCCTCGCGATGCAGGCCGAAACCATTCTGACAGCGGAGGCGCAGCACAGCGGCGAGCAGTTCCGACGCGGCCCCTCGATCCCTGCGCTGGAGGCCTTGGACGCGATCCACGATCGCCTGGAATCGCCAGCGGACCGCATGCTGCGGAATGCCGCCCCGCGCTCGAGCTACCTGGTGTTGCCGATCTTTGCCTTGGCCAACGCCGGCGTTGCCGTCACGCCCGATGTCTTCAGGGGGTATGAGCCGCTCGTGCTCGCGATCCTCGTCGGATTGATCGTGGGTAAGCCGCTGGGGTTTGTGCTCTTCTGTGGCTTGGCGGTCCGCCTCGGGCTCGCGAGCAAGCCACACGCCTATTCGTGGCGACAAATCGCGGGTGCCGGTGCCTTGGCAGGCATCGGGTTCACGATGTCCCTCTTTATCGCCGGACAGGCGTTTCCCATTGCTGGCGATTTCGCGGCCGCCAAGGTCGCGGTGCTCGCCGCCTCACTGCTCTCCTCTGTCGCCGGCGTGGCCGTGCTCTGGAGGGCGCCGGCGAGCACGTCCTCGTGAGGTTTGCGGAGCTGCCGCGAGCTCGGGAACGGCGGGCCACGTTATGACCAAAATGGAGAGCAGTAACAAACCCGGTGGATAGAAGCCGATCGCTGCCCAGTGATTGCAGATCTCTCCCAGGATTCCTGGCGTAGTTCTACCCCAACTCGCAGAATTACAACAGGTATTTTCGCTGGGTTGCGACAAGTGTGCACCGGGTTTTGATGCTCTCCTGATCTCGCCGCCTGGTGTCAGTGGATGTTTCTGAATCGTATAGGAGAAACAAAATGGCCAACAAAAACACAATCTGTCTGTGGAACGACGGTGCCGCCCTCGACGCCGCGTGTTTCTATGCCGAAACTTTCCCGGACAGCGCGGTGGGCGCGGTGATGCGCGCGCCGGGCGACTATCCCGACGGCACGGAGGGTGATGTGCTGACAGTCGACTTCACCGTGGCCGGCATCCCCTGCGTTGGGGTTGGGCTCAACGGCGGGCCCCAGGTCAAGCACAACGAGGCGTTCTCGTTCCAGATCGCGACCGACGATCAGGCCGAAACCGACCGCTTGTGGAATGCGATCGTCAACAATGGTGGCCAGGCATCACTGACGACGCACAAACATATTTCCCGCGGCCGATATGCGGCGAATCGTTGG
>CAYYHR010000157.1:0-8045 GCA_964471705.1 uncultured Chromatiaceae bacterium | reverse complement strand
CTCTCCTGGAACGGGTGCGTTTCGTCGGATTTCGCAAACCGGGCGTGATAGACTCCCGGCCCGACAAGCATCTTTCTCGCCGTACGTCGGTGGGGGTGCTATTTATCGACCATGATTCGTCTCCGGCACGTGTGGGGTGGAGTGACTGCTAAGCGGAAGGGCCAAGGCCCGGCGCGTCACAATCTTGCTGCGCTAACGATCATGGGGCGAGTCGAGCCACCCCGCAGAATGAAAGGTCGCCTCGCCACTGATCCTGCCCTCACCCCGACCCTCCCCCATAAAGGGAGAGGGAGAATCGGAGCACCTTCGGTGCGCACTTTCACGGTAACGGCTGCCCTCGTCGCCATGCTGGGGGCCTGCAGCATGGTGGGCCCGAATTTCGTGACCCCCAAGACACAAGTCGCCGACAATTGGAGCACGGGGAACAGCCCACACATCGGCGCTGGCCGTCCTGAAGACGCCGCTTGGTGGAAGGCCTTCGGCGACCCGACCCTCGACCGCCTGATCGACCTCGCCTATAAACAGAACCTGGGGCTCCAGCAAGCCGGTGTAGCGGTCCTGCAGGCGCGAGCCCAACTGGCCGCGACCATCGGGAGCGAGTATCCCCAGCAACAGCAAGCCTTCGGGCTGTATCAATACGAAGACCGTGGCGGCGACGACGTGAGCTCCCTACCCTTCGGCTCCAACGATCGCTCCTTCAGCAGGCTGCAATACGGGTTGACGGCAACCTGGGAGATCGATTTCTGGGGGAAATTCCGGCGCGCCGTCGAAGCGGCGGACGAGAGCTTCCTGGCGTCGATCAGCAACTACGACGCCGCGCTCGTCAGCCTGACGGCCACCGTGGGGACGACCTATGTGGCGCTGCGCACTACCGCGGAGCGCATCCGGGTGCTGCGCCGAAACGTCGCGGTACAGGAGAAGAGTCTCGCGATCGCCCGGGCGCGGTTCGAGAACGGCGAGACCAGCGAGCTGGACGTCAGTCAGGCGACCTCGCAGCTGGCAGAGACCCGGGCGCAGATTCCGCCGCTCGAAGCGAGCCTGGCGCAGGACCGTAATTCCCTTGCCGTGCTCCTGGGCATCACCCCCGCGCGGATCGGGGCCGAGCTGACCAAGAACGGGCGCATTCCCAAGGCGCCCGCCAAGGTCGCCGCCGGCATCCCCCGGGATTTGCTGCGCGAGCGCCCGGACGTGCGGCAGGCCGAGCAGGTCGCAGCGTCCCAGTCGGCGCTGATCGGCGCGACCGAGGCCGATCTCTATCCGGCCTTTTCTCCGAGCGGCACCTTCGGTTTCAGCTCGTCCGACATCGGCAAGCGCAGTCTCGGCAACGCGTTCGACTGGAACAACCATGCAATACGCATCGGCCCGGCATTCCAGTGGAATCTGTTCAATTACGGGCAGATCACCAACCAGGTGCGGGCCCAGGACGCCCAGTTCCAGGCCGCCCTTCTCGCCTATCAAAACACGGTGCTGCAGGCCCAGCAGGAGGTAGAAAACGGGCTGATCGCCTACGTCAAGGCTATGGAAACGGTGCGCCATCTCGAAAAGGCGGTTGCAGCTGCAAAGCGCAGTCTCGAGCTCTCGACCATCCAATACAAGCAGGGCGCCACGGATTACACCACCGTGCTCCTGGCGGAGCAGAGCCTGCTGCGCCAACAAGACCAGTTGACCATCGCCCGCGGCAACGTGCCGCAGAGTCTCATCTCCGTCTACCAAGCCCTCGGCGGCGGCTGGCAGATCCGGAAAGGGCATGACTTCGTTCCCGACAAGATCAAGGAGGAGATGCGCAAGCGAACGAATTGGGGACGCCTGCTCGACACCGGGACCCAGGCCCCGCCGACAGGGGCGCAGGACAAGAAGCTCATCCGCAAACCGGAATGGTGACGGCGGCTCATGAAGACACGAAACCAACCGATCCCCTGCCGCCGCTCGGTCCTGGCCGGACCACTTTTGCTCCTGCTGGCCCTCTCCGCCTGCGACCAGGGGAAGAACACCTATGTACCGCCCCCTCCCCCGCAGGTAACCATCGCCCATCCGTTGCGCCAACCGGTAACCGACTATCTGAAACAGACCGGAACAGCCAGCGCCGTGGCAAGCGTCACTCTGGTCGCCCGGGTACCCGGCTATCTGCAGTCCATGAGCTTCACGGACGGGAGCATGGTCGACAAGGGCAAATTGCTGTTCGTGATCGAGCAAGCTCCGTACAAGGCCAATCTGGATTTGGCCGAGGCGACCCTGGCGCAACAGCAGGCACAGCTGACCCGCGCCGGTGAGGAATACGACCGGCAGCTGCGCCTGGTAAAGCAGAGCGCCGGGTCCCAGGCCAACGTCGAGAAATGGCTCGCGGAGCGCAACTCCGCGGCTGCCGCCGTCGACGAGGCCAAGGCGAACATCGAGATCGCCCAGATCAACCTCGGCTACACGGAGGTCAAGGCACCCTTCCGGGGACGCATCGGACGCCACCTGGTGGACGCGGGAAACCTGGTCGGCTCACCGACGCCGACCTCGTTGGCCGTAATCGACGAGATCCAGCCCATCTACGTCTATTTCAACCTGGACGAGTCGACCGTCCTGCGCATCCGCGCAGCCATGCGCGCGCGCGGCCTGGGTCCCTCCGATATCGACAAGGTCCCGGTCTACGTGGGCCTGCAGAACGAGGATGGCTATCCCCATGAGGGCAAGCTCGACTTCGTGGCGACCGGCATCGATACCTCCACCGGGACACTCCAGGTGCGCGCCCTGCTCCCCAATGACGACCGGGCGATCCTCCCCGGCATGTTCGTGCGCGTGCACGTGCCTGTGGAGCGCGACAAGGACTCGCTGCTGGTGAGCAACCGCTTGCTCGCCGTCGACCAGACCGGGACATACCTGCTGGTGGTAAACACCCAAGATGTAGTGGAGCAACGGACGGTCGAGATCGGCGCCCTGGTCGACGGCAATCGAGTGATCACCAAGGGCCTGCAGGCCGACGACTGGGTGGTGGTCGAAGGCATCCAGCGCGCCGCGCCCGGGACCAAGGTCAGCGTGACACGTCAAAAGGAGGAGAAGTCCGCCCCGGCAAGTCAGACGGCCGGTGAGAGCGCGTCCCCGGATGAGTCTGGGTCGCAGACCAAGCCCGGAACCGCCGCTGACTAGGCCAGGCAGGTGTTCTCGAAATTCTTCATCGAGCGGCCCGTCCTATCGAACGTCATCGCGATCCTCATCCTGGTGATCGGCGCGGTGGCCCTCTATGGACTGCCCGTATCCCAATATCCCGAGATCACCCCGCCCATCGTACAGGTGCAGACCCGCTACCCCGGGGCCAGCGCCCAAACCATCGCCGAGACCGTGGCCAACCCCATCGAGGAGCAGGTGAACGGCGTCGAGGACATGATCTACATGCAGTCCACCAGCGCGGCGGACGGCACCTACACCCTCAACGTCACCTTCGATGTAGGCACGGATCTGGACTTCGCGCAGACGTTGGTCCAGAACCGCGTGGCCCAGGCGCTCTCCGGACTGCCGCAGCCGGTCCAGACCCAGGGAGTCACCACGCGCAAGAAGTCGACGTCCATTCTGCAGATCATCACCCTGGGGTCTCCCGACGGGCGCTACGACAGCCTCTTTCTCGCCAACTACGCGACCATCGACCTGCAGGACGCGCTCGCACGACTCCCCGGGGTCGGCGGCGTCACGATCTTCGGGGCCGGAGAGTATAGCATGCGTGTGTGGCTCGACCCGGATCAGCTTGCCGCGCGCAGCCTTACGCCGGACGACGTGATCCGCGCCATCCGCGGCCAGAGCCAACAGGTCGCGGCAGGACAGGTGGGGGCACCGCCCGCCCCGAGCAACCAGGACTTCCAGATCACGGTCGATGTGCCGGGCCGCCTCGCCGACGCCCAGGCGTTCGGGGACATCATCGTGAAGACGGAGCCGGGGGACGCCGGCACCAGCACCCGCATCACCCGGGTGCGCGACGTGGCGCGCATCGAGCTGGGCGCCCAGACCTACAGTCAGTTCTTTCGCGAGGACGGCAAGCAAGCCGCCGGAATCGCGATCTTCCAGCTCCCCGGAGCGAACGCGCTCGAGGTCGCCCAGGAGGTAACCGCCAAAATGGCGGAGCTCGCCAAGCGGTTTCCCAAAGGGCTCCAATACACAATCCCCTTCGACACCACTCTGTTTGTCAAGGCATCGATCCAGGAGGTCTACAAGACCCTCTTCGAGGCCGCGATCCTGGTGCTGATCGTCATCCTGGTCTTCGTCCAGGACTGGCGAGCCATGCTGGTACCGGCCACGACAGTGCCGATCACCATCATCGGCGCCTTCGCCGCCATGGCGGCCATGGGCTTCACCGTCAACCTCCTCACCCTCTTCGCCATCGTGCTGGCCATCGGCATCGTGGTGGACGACGCCATCGTGATCGTCGAGGGCAGCGCCCACCACATCGAGCAGGGAAAGCCACCCAAGGAGGCGGCCATCGCCGCCATGGTCGACCTGTTCGGGCCGATCATCGGGATCACCCTGATGCTCATGTCGGTGTTCCTGCCGGCCGCCTTCCTGCCTGGAATCACGGGAGAGATGTACCGCCAGTTCGCCCTGGTCATCGCCGCGACCGCCCTGATCAGCGCCGTCAACGCGCTCACCCTGAAGCCGACGCAATGCGCCTTGTGGATGCGCCCCCAGAGCGGGGAGAAGAACTTCTTCTACCGGGGATTCAACAGGATCTACGGCGCCCTGGAGCAGGGTTACACCCGGCTGATCGCCCGCATGGTCCATCACAGCATCCTCATGACACTGCTCGCCCTGACCTTGGCGGCGGTTTCGATCTGGGGCCTGACCCGCCTGCCGACCTCCTTCATCCCGATCGAGGACCAGGGTTATCTCCTGGTGAACGTCAAGCTCCCGGACGGCGCCTCCCTGGAGCGCACCAACCGGGCAATGGCGCAGGTGGAGGCCGCCGTCAGGAAGGTCCCGGGCGTGGAGCATGCCATCTCCATCGGCGGCATCTCGGTGCTGGACAACTCGGCGACGCTGGCCAATGCCGGCGTCGTCTACGTGGTCCTGAAGCCCTGGGGCGTTCGCGGCACCAAGGAGGGCCTGCGCCCGGTCCTCGAGCACCTCCAGGGTGCGATCTCCAAGATTCGCGGTGCCATCGCGTCCGTGATCATCCCGCCACCCATTCAGGGCATCGGAAACTCCAGCGGCTTCCAGATGCAGGTCGAGCTGCGTGACAACAGCCGCGACTATCTGAAGCTGCAGCGGGTGACGGAGGCAATCGTCGCCGACGCGGCTACCCAGTCGGGCATCTTGCGCGTTCTTTCCACCTTCAGCGCGAAGGTACCCCAGATCCTGGTCGACGTGGACCGGGTCAAGGCCCGTCAGCTCGGTGTAGAGGTGAGTGACGTGCTCAACACCCTGCAGGGTTATTTGGGGTCTGCCTACGTCAATCAATTCAACAAGTTCGGGCGCACCTTCCAGGTCTATGTACAGGCCGAGCACCAATACCGTCTCGAGCCGTCGGACATCGGCCGCTTTTACGTGCGCAATGCGAGCGGGGGCATGGTCCCCATCGCTACGCTCGCCGACGTCCGCTACGTGCCCGGGGCATCGCTGATCGGCCTCTACAACCTGCATCCGAGCGCCGCCGTCATCGGCATGCCCGACCTCTTCTTCAGCTCCGGCCAAGCGATCTCATTGCTTGGCCAGATTGCCGAGGAGAAGCTTCCCGCCGGCATGGGGTACGAATGGACCGGGATGTCGTACCAGGAAAATCTCGTGGGGAGCCAGTCCTACTTCATCTTCGTCATGGCCTTGGTGCTGGTCTACCTGGTCCTGGCCGGCCAGTACGAGAACTGGGTAACCCCCCTTGCGGTGGTCTTTGCGGTGCCCCTTGCGCTTCTGGGCACCGTCGGCTTGCTGACCGGGCTGCACGTTGCGAACAACCTCTATGTCCAGATCGGCATCGTGCTCTTGATCGCGCTCTCGGGAAAGAACGCGATCCTCATCGTAGAGTACGCCCGCGACCTGCACGAGAAACAGGGCAGGGATCTGTTGGAGGCAGCCACTGAGGCATCGCGCCTGCGCTTCCGCCCCATCCTCATGACCTCCTTCGCCTTCATCCTCGGCGTCCTGCCCCTGGTGCTCGCCACCGGCGCCGGCGCCAACAGCCGAAAGTCCATCGGGATCACGGTCTTCAGCGGCATGCTGGCCTCGACCTGCATCGCGGTGCTCTTCGTGCCCTCCTTCTTCGTCGTCTGCCAACGGATCCACGAGTGGCGCACGGGGCGCAAGGGCAGGTCGCGGCTGGAACCGAGACCGAGCCTGTCCGGCACAACGGAACTGTCCGATGAGTGACGGGACACTTGGTTCCCACCCCCTTTTTTCTGCCCACAAACGAAATCCTAGCATTACTGTCGGGACTTCCACCCGGCGTCTGAGCCCGCTCACTGGATCTTGCTTCCGCCCTTTCGGGTAGCCTTCGTCAAACCATCGTCCCATCAACGAGAGCACCGCGGCGATCCTGCCTGCCACTCGCATCAGGGCTGCCACCCGGTTTCGTCGGCCTATACGAACGGCGCACAGCGACGACCCATTCGGCTTCAACCTTCGGCCGAGTGCCCAAGGCATCCGCCGTCTCGCCGGAGTTTGCGAGCGGTTCGCCGAACAGATGTGAGTCGGAGGCTGCTTTCGACCAAAAGCCGTCATTCGCGGCAACCCCGCCGAAGGTCCGCTTTGCCGCGAAAGCAGACCCTCTGCCTGACTGAGCAGATGCCTGAGAACGGCTGACAGGATCTGAAGAACCAACGACAAGTCGGTTAGGTTCCGGAACAGCGTGCTTAAATTAAAAGGTTGCGCCACGCGCGTCTCTCGCTGCCCGCCGGTGGAAAAAGCAATCCGGGCACCATACCTTACGTCGACAATGAAGCCGTTTTGATACTCGGGGCATAATCGTGAGCTGTAAGGTCGAAGAGCTAATTCGTGGTGAGGTACCATCCCTTGAGGAGGCGGCGACCGTTCGGGACGCGGCGCGGTTGATGGCCACGCGGAACCTGGGATCCTGCGTTGTCACCCGAGACGGGCAGGTGGTTGGACTGTTCACCGAACGCGATCTACTCACGCGTGTCGTAGCCGAAGGGCATAATCCGTCCGAGTTGAGCCTGGGCGATGTCTGCTCCCGTGATCTAATCCGCGTGGACCACGATACTAGTTGCCGGAAAGCGGTAATGAAGATGCAAGCGCGTCTGAGCCAACGAGTGCTCGTGTACCGGGGGCAGCGGTTTTTAGGGGTCGTCAAGCTGCCCGATTTGGCCTACGCGATGGCGTCTAGCCGCTGGCGGAGGGATATGCTGGTGAACGCGATAGGTGGCGTGACGCTGGCAATCATTGTCGGTGTCATTGCGTTGCTACTGATACAGCTCCCGGAGTTGGTGAAGTTCCTTGGCCGGGGTAGCCCACCCTAACCCAGCGATGATTTTACGGCCATCGGAGGCAGTGGGCGGTCTATGTGCCGTGGTCTTCAGCAGTGGATCCGAGTGCTCGCCACGATGTCGCAGCCACTTGCACAGTGTTGATCGCGTCGGTGCATTAGGTCTCAACTGATCAGGTGCCACCAAAATCCCCAGCCAGACCCGCAGGTTTCGGTCGATTTCAGACCTATCCACCAACCCGCTAACCCTTGGCGAACTAGCCAAAATTAGAAGAGCCGTGCGATATAGAGCCTTGAACTAAGAACTTAGAGCCCGGAAGGCAGGGCTGAGAACAGGGAACCTGGAGGTCAGCATACGAGAGCTTTGCAGCTAGCTCCTGGTGTGAGTGATCACGGTACTTGATGGGCGCTATGCGCGGCTGCGGACGGACTAAACTGCCTCGGGCTTGTAAGATGTGACTCCCTGGGTGGTAGCCCTGACTGAGCACAGGCTGCAGAGCAGTAACTTACGCCGGCTAGAACTCGTTCCTCCACGGGGCGCTGTTTTGGTTAGCGGACATTCGCTCGCGGAGGCTTTACTGTCTGTTCCCGACCCCTATGTAAAGTTGCCATCTATGTAAAGCATGGCACGGCTGTCCTCGCA
>CAYYHR010000156.1:0-8072 GCA_964471705.1 uncultured Chromatiaceae bacterium | reverse complement strand
AGCTCTACGGCCATCCCTTGGAGATCATGCATACTGCGGAAAGTGCGGTGAAGACTGTAAAATTCTATGGCTGAGGCGATATGTCATCCACAGTCATCGCCCGAGCAGACTTTCGATCGCAACAACCACAGGCGCCTGTAGCTCAGATGGATAGAGCATCGGCCTTCGAAGCCGACGGTCGGGGGTTCGAATCCCTCCAGGCGCGCCAATACAGATTCGGTGATGGGCCAAGCGTGCCCTGATCCCGAAAATCCATGTCGTTTACGCCGGATGGGACGGGCGTCTCGAGATTGTCGACGTAGCCTGGCAGAACCGACGTGCGAGTCGGCGAGGTAGCAGCTATGACAGTGAGTTCTATCGAAAGCCTGCACACACACCTTCAATGGGCCATCCAGGTCGAGAGCACCACCATTCCCCCCTATCTTTGTGCACTTTATTCGATCAAAGACGGACATAACCAGGAAGCAACCGAAATCCTGCGCAGCATATTTCTCGAGGAGATGCTGCACATGACTTTGTGCGGCAAATATCCTCAATGCAGTCGGCGGCAGCCCGCAATTGGATATGCCGGGTTTCACTGCCACTTATCCTGCCTATCTTCCTCATAGCAACCGCAGCTTCGAGATGGCCCTGCAGAAATTCTCCAGGCCTGCCATCGAGACGCTGATGAAGGCTGAAAAGCCCGAACCTGCAGGTGCACCACCTGAAGACGACCGTTACGAGACGCTTGCCCAGTTTTATGCATCGATTGAAGACGGGTTGATACGACTATCCAGGGAGATCGGACAGGAGCGTTTATTCTGCGGTGACCCGGGCAGGCAGATTCATGATCACAGTTTCAGCTATGGTGGGAGCGGCAGGATTATCGCGGTCACTGACCTGGGCTCCGCGCTCGAAGCCTTGGAGGAAATCATCGAGCAGGGCGAAGGAATGGATTACGGCTCGATCTGGGATGGCGATCGCAACATGTTTCACCATGAGCGGGAAGAGATCGGCCATTATTATCGATTGAGCCAGATTTTCGAAGGACGCTACTACCAGCAGGGTGATACGCCACAGAGCGGACCCACAGGCAAAACCTTCAAGGTGGACTGGGACGCGGTTTACGACATGCAGCCCAATCCGCGCTCGGGCGCCTATCCGGCAGGAAGTGACGTCCAACTTGCGATGTCACGGTTCAACATAGCTTACAGCGAGATCCTGGGCGGCATGCAGCAGGCCCTCAACGGGGCGCCCGAGAGGCTTGTTGCCTCCATCGGTGCAATGATGGAGCTCAAGAACCTCGCAGTCGACTTGATGCAGTTGCCCATGGGAAACGGTCAGAGCTACGCCGGGCCGAGCTTCGAGTACATAGCGCCTGAGCATCGAGCGTCCGGCGACACTTCAAGAGCAAAAATTTCCATCAGCAAGAATGGACCCTATCGAATACAGGGCGGCATCGCCCTGAGCAGAAAGGAAGTTATCAAATCTGAAATGAATGAGCCGCTGACCTGGCGAAAAGTAAATGCGATTGCAGTACCGGCCGACTATGCATTGTGTCGGTGTGGCGAGTCGAAGAATAAACCGTTCTGCGACGGGACCCACACCAGAATCCCCTTTGACGGAATGGAAACGGCGGATACCAAGCCCACAGCCGAGCGCCTGAAAGTCATCGAAGGTGAAGACATCGAGGACGGGACCAATATTCGCGTGAAAAGCGATCTCAGCCTGTGCGCACATGCCGGTTTTTGTTATAACCACTTCGGCAACGTGAATGACATGATGCGCTCGGCAAGCGATGTGCGGATACGAAGCCAGGTAATTGCAATGGTGGAGCGGTGTCCGTCCGGCACACTTACCTACGAGGTCGAAACTGGCAAGGATACTTGCGTTGAGGACCTGGCATACGAGCCCGACTTGCCTGCAGCGATCGCAGTAGTGACGGATGGCCCACTGTGGGTGACGGGCGGCGTCCTTGTCGAGCGCTCCGACGGGCAGCCGATTGAGATTCGCAACCGGATGACGCTATGCCGATGCGGACATTCGGAAAACAAGCCATTTTGTGACGGCACTCATCATACGATCGATTTCACCGACTGATCGGCTTTGAGAGAGCGAGCCTGTGGCTCGGCGTTGGGAGCCATCATGCAAGAAACAGTAGACCACCCGGTAACTCCGGTGATAATGTCGTGCACGGACTTGTTGACTTTCCATGGCCTATCTCGTTTCGACCAGTGCTACGCCCGCGCTTTCATCGTACTTCCGCCAGGGTTTTGATCCTACTGTGCCTCTTCACGCTGCAGGCACAGCTTCTCGCGTCCTCCACGTTGGTCTGCAAGCATGCCCGCACGGGCGGTGCCACCCTTACCTGCCCCCTCCATATGGGAGCTTCCGCCGCGACGGGCACAGATAAGGTCGATTCCCTACTCGATTGCCAGAAGTGCGCCCTCGGCGTCTTCCTCGGTTGCTGCCACCAGCTGGTTTCCGTCTATTTGCCGAGCCCTGCGCCCATCTCCCACGTCAAGTCGGCCAGGGGTCCGGACCACTTCTACCACTTCGTCCCCGACCGGTCGATCCGGCCTCCCATCTCCCTTCAGGGCTAGCCCAGAGATCCCGCGACCCTCGAGGTCGCCCTTTTCTCTACCGCGACCGAGGCGTCCCGGAGCCTGACATCCGGGCTCTCGGCCTGTGGTGCCGGCACTTGGAGACAACCATGTCCGATTCACCTTCGCGCCGAATGGCGGGACACCTGTCGGCTGCCTGTCTGCTGGTCTTTCTATCGACCGCTTGCAGCGACGAGACCCCGACCCCGAGCGAGCCCCTCGCCGCTGCCATGGACGACAGCGCCCTGGAGCACGCCGCCAAGCACCTGGATCCGAAATACGTCTGCCCCATGCACCCGCAGATCGTCAAGGACGAGCCCGGGAACTGTCCCATCTGCGGAATGAATCTGGTGAAAAAGCTCATGGACCCGGATGAGGGCAAGCGTCCGGAGGTCAGGCTGAGCGATGCCGTGATCCAGAACATGAGCGTCCGCACTGCGAAGGTGGAGCGCGGTACCCTCTGGAAGTACATCCGCACCCTGGGCCGGGTGGAGTACGACGAGACGAGTCTGGCCCATATCCACCCCAGGGCCGAGGGCTGGATCGAGGGCCTGAGCTTGCGTGCAGAGGGCGAGCCGGTGAAAAAGGGGCAGCGGCTGGCCGAGCTCTATGCACCCGAGATCCTGTCGGCCCAGGTTGACTTTCTGCTCGCCCTCGAGCCCCGAGAACGGGGCGTTGCAGGCGTCAAGGCCGAAAATGCGCGCAACCTGCTGCGTCTGCTCGACGTCCCGGACACCGTCATCACCGAGATCGAGCGCACCCGGCAGACCAGGAACCGAATCCCGGTGCTCGCCCCCACCGACGGCATCGTGACCAAGATGATGGCCCGCGACGGCATGTACGTGACCAAGGCCACGGAGATGTTCACCATCGCCGACCTGAGCCGGGTGTGGGTCATGGTGGACGTCTTCGAGCACCAGATCGCCTGGCTGAAGCCCGGAATCGAGGCCGAGATCAGCGTCCCCGCCTATCCCGGCAAGAAGTGGAAGGGGGTGGTGGACTACCTCTATCCCGATCTGGACCCCAAGACCCGCACCCTGCGCGTGCGTCTGGCCTTTCCCAACCCGGACCTGGTCCTGAAGCCGAACATGTTCGCGGACGTGGTGATCTACGGCGGCCCCAAGAAGGAGGTGCTCAAAATACCGGGCGAGGCGCTCATCGTCACCGGCGAGCGCGAGAGCGTGGTCACCGCCCTCGGCGGGGGCCGGTTTCGGCCCGTGGACGTGGTGACCGGAATGCAGGAAGGCGGCGAGGTGGAGATCCTCTCCGGGCTGAAAGAGGGCGACGAGATCGTCGTCTCTGGGGAGTTCCTCATCGATTCCGAGTCCAGCCTGCAGGCGAGCTTCATGCGCATGTCGGAAGCAGAAAATGCTCCGGATTCATCACCTCCGGATAGCCAAATGCATTCCGGACACTAAGGGGGCTCTACAGATGATCCGGCGACGTATTTTCCATTCCAGAAGACCAGGGTCCGTAGGATGTGGTGAGGAACGAACCGCATCGATCGTGGAAGAGGAGTTTCCCTTCGCTCTCTACATCATTCGGCCTCATCCTAGGTTTGTCAGGGGGCATCTCCCAAATCCAGCCGACGTTCTATCCGCTCGATGCGTCGCTGGAGGTCATCGAAGTCCGACTTTCCAACTTTCCGGCATAGACGGCCGACGTCAGCCCTCCAAGCTGCTGACCCATCGCTGCCAATTGCAGGTTGGTCGCCAGGGTCTCTCGCTTCAAATCGGCGATGTCCGCGCGAATGGCACGCAAGTGCTCCAGCACCAAGTTATCCATTTTGGCAGTCATTGCGCCCCCCGGTAACAAATAGATCGATGACAAGAGAAGTATTTGGGGCTTTCGACGGCCTGTCAAACTTTTACTTGTCTTTCAATCGCCTCTATGAATGCGCGAGTAAGCTATGGAACAAGTCATCCGCTGGTCGATAAAAAACCGATTCCTGGTCCTGCTCGCCACTCTTATGCTCACGGGGTGGGGCATCATCTCGATCAAGCAGACGCCCCTGGACGCCATCCCGGACCTCTCGGACGTCCAGGTCATCATCCGCACGAGCTTCCCGGGGCAGTCGCCGCGGGTCGTCGAGGAACAGGTCACCTATCCCATCACCACCACCATGCTGGCGGTGCCGGGGGCGCAGACGGTACGCGGCTACTCCTTCTTCGGGGACTCCTACGTCTACGTCATCTTCGCCGACGGCACCGACCTCTACTGGGCACGGTCCCGGGTCCTGGAATACCTGAATCAGGCCGCGTCCAGCCTGCCGGCCGGGGTCCAGCCGCGGCTCGGGCCCGACGCCACCGGCGTGGGCTGGGTCTACAGCTACGCCCTAGTCGACCCCACAGGGAAGCACGACCTGGCCCAGCTGCGCAGCCTCCAGGATTGGTTCCTGAAGCTGGAGCTGCAGACCGTCCCCGGCGTGGCCGAGGTGGCCACGGTGGGCGGCATGGTGCGCCAGTACCAGATCGTCGCGGACCCGGAGAAGCTGCGCGCCTACGGCATTCCGCTCGCGAAGCTGACCGCCGCGGTCCGCGCCGCCAACCAGGAGGTAGGGGGCTCGGTAGTGGAGATGGCGGAGGCCGAGTACATGATCCGCACCCGCGGCTACATCCGCGGCGTTCAGGACATCGAGACCATCCCGGTGGACGTCGATGCCCGCGGCACCCCCATCCTGCTGCGGGACCTGGCGACGGTGCAGATCGGCCCGGAGATGCGCCGGGTGGTCTCGGACCTGGACGGCGAGGGGGAGATCACCGGCGGCATAGTGGTCATGCGCTACGGCGAGAACGCGCTCAGCACCATCGCGGGCGTCAAGCGCAAGCTCGAAGAGCTGCAGAAGGGCCTGCCGGAGGGGGTGAAGATCGTCGAGACCTACGACCGCTCCGAGCTGATCCTGAATGCGGTGGACAACCTCGAGGAGAAGCTCGTCGAGGAGTTCATCGTCGTGGCCCTGGTGTGCCTGGTCTTCCTGTTCCACCTGCGCTCGGCATTCGTGGCCATCGTCACCCTGCCCCTCGGGTTGCTGACCGCCTTCGTGATCATGCATCACCAGGGCATCAACGCCAACATCATGTCCCTGGGCGGCATCGCCATCGCCATCGGCGCCATGGTGGATGCGGCCATCGTCATGATCGAGAACGCCCACAAGCACCTGGAGCGCTACCGCCGGTCCTACGGGCACGCGCCCAAGGGCAAGGAGCACTGGGTGGTAATCGCCGCGGCCGCCTCCGAGGTGGGTCCCGCCCTCTTCTTCTCCCTGCTCATCATCACCCTGAGCTTCCTGCCCGTGTTTACCCTCGAGGCCCAGGAGGGGCGACTGTTTGCCCCCCTCGCCTACACCAAGACCTATGCCATGGCCGCCTCCGCCGGTCTGGCCGTGACCCTGGTGCCCGTGCTCATGGGCTACTTCATCCGCGGACGCATTCCGCGGGAAGAGACCAACCCGCTGAGCCGCTTTCTGATCTGGATCTACCGCCCGCTTCTGCGGCGCGTGCTGGGTGCGCCGCGGGCCACCATCCTGGTGTCCGTCCTGGTCCTTCTCAGCCTGCTGATCCCCATCTACGGAATCGGCGGTCTTCTGGAGCCCCTGAAGTGGCCATTCGAAGCGATCGGGCTGGTGCGCCCCGAGGGTCCGCCACAGCGCGCAGTCGCGGCCATCGAGGGCTGGCAGGCGTCGCTCGTGAAGCGCTGGCGGCAGGCGACCCGCGGGATTCCCCTGCTGGAAAAAATGGGCTCGGGTCTGGGCTCGGAGTTCATGCCCGAGCTCTACGAAGGCGACCTCATGTACATGCCCACCACCCTGCCCGGGATCTCCATCGGCAAGGCCCGGGAGTTGCTGCAGCAGACCGACCGGCTGATCGCCACCCTGCCCGAGGTGCACCGGGTCTTCGGCAAGGTCGGCCGGGCCGACTCCGCGACCGATCCGGCACCCCTGACCATGATCGAGACCCTGATCCAGCTGAAGCCCGAGTCCGAGTGGCGCACGGGCATGACCATCGACAAGCTGATCGCCGAGCTGGATCGGACCGTCGCTTTCCCGGGGGTCACCAACGCCTGGGTGATGCCGATCAAGACCCGCATCGACATGCTGGCCACCGGGATCAAGACCCCGGTCGGCGTCAAGGTCGCCGGACCGGACCTGAAGGAGATCGAGCGCATCGGCAAGGACATCGAGCGCACGCTGCGCGGTGTGCCGGGGACCGCGTCCGCCTTCTCCGAGCGGGTCGCGGGCGGGCGCTACGTGGAGATCCGTCCCGACCGTATCGAGGCGGCCCGGGTCGGGCTCAATATCGAGGACATCAACCAGGTCGTGGCCGCCGCGGTCGGAGGGATCAACATCACCCAGACGGTGGAGGGGCTGGAGCGCTACCCGGTCAACCTGCGCTTCCCGCGGGAGAGGCGCAACAATCTGGTAAAGCTGCGTGAGCTGCCCCTGGTGACCCCCACCGGCGCCCAGGTACCACTCGGGCAGATCGCCGAGGTGAAGATCGTCGACGGGCCGCCCATGCTCAAGAGCGAGAACGCCCGCCTCAACGGTTGGACCTTCGTCGACATCCGCGGAGTGGACGTAGGCACCTACGTCCGCCAGGCCCAGCCGGCGGTACGCGACCAGGTGCGGCTCCCGCCCGGTTACTCGATCACCTGGTCCGGCCAGTACGAGTACATGCTCAGGGCGAAGGAGCGGCTGGCCCAGGTCGTTCCCTTCACCCTGATCATCATTTTCAGCCTGCTCTACCTCACCTTCCGCAGCAGCGGCGAGGCCCTGCTGGTCATGCTCTCCCTGCCCTTCGCCCTGGTCGGCGGCTTCTGGCTCATCTACCTGCTGGGCTACAATCTCTCGGTTGCAGTGGCCGTCGGCTTCATCGCCCTGGCCGGGGTAGCGGCCGAGTTCGGCGTGGTGATGCTGGTCTACCTGGACAATGCCTTGAAGGGATTCGAGGAGGAAGACCGGCTGCACAACATCTCCGACCTCAAGGCCGCCATCATGGAGGGAGCGGTCATGCGCGTGCGTCCCAAGGCCATGACGGTCGCCGTCATCTTCGCCGGCCTGCTGCCCATCATGATCGGACACGGTACCGGCTCCGAGGTCATGCGACGCATTGCTGCTCCCATGGTGGGCGGCATGATCACCGCGCCCCTGCTGTCCCTGTTCGTCATCCCGGCCATCTACCTGGTTTGGCGGCGGCGGGAGATCGGGCAACGGGAGGTGAGCCTCGTTCTGGAGACTGAGCCAACCGCCGCAACGAAAGACGCGTAGGGTGGGCATCGCCCACGAATGCCTCTATTCGCCAAACTCCCTTTCGCTGAAAGCAGAAATTCCCGCCGGTACCCCCGAACAGAGTGATAGGCAAGCTGGAAGGGTGGCGGGAACGGCAGGGCCACAGAAGGACTGGTCCGTCGACAGGGACGGAGTCGATTTGCTGGCGATAACGTTCCTCAAACCCTCACTTCGCGCACGGACGATCACGGCGTAGCCTCACGAGG